>CAIWDB010000206.1 GCA_903911305.1 uncultured Methylococcaceae bacterium
CGGTTGCCATAGACACCCACGGGAAGCCCGAATCTAGCCTAGTGGCAGCGCTACAAATCGTGGTGACCAACATCAAAGCCATGGTCAAAGACGCCAACACACTGTCCAAGGCGGCGGTGGAAGGCAAGCTGGCGACCCGGGCGGACTCGACCAAACACCAAGGCGAGTACCGCAACATTATCCAAGGCGTCAACGACACGCTGGACGCGGTCATCAGCCCGCTGAACGTGGCGGCGGACTATGTGGACCGGATCGCCAAGGGCGACATCCCGCCGAAAATCACCGACACCTACCACGGCGACTTCAACACCATCAAGAACAACCTCAACCTGGCTGTCGATACCTTCAACGGCTTTGCCGCCGAGCAGCAGCGCATGTGGGAGCAACATGAGCTTGGCATGATTAAGGAAATGATGCCCGTCGACAAGTTCCAAGGCGTGTACGCGAAAATGGCAAAAAATGTCAACGATCTTGTCAATTCGCATATTGCTGTGAAAATGCGGGTCGTCGACATAGTGAGCGAATATTCGCAGGGCAACTTCAGTGCGCAAATGGAGCGGCTGCCCGGCGAAAAGGCAAAAATCACCGCTGCCGTCGATGCCGTCAAAGCCAGTCTGGAGGCCATACAGGCGGAAATCATGGCCCTCGTGCAAGCCGCCGTGCAAGGCAAGCTCGCCGCCCGGGCGGATGCCAGCAAATTCAAATACAGTTTCAAGGACATGGTGGAAGGCATCAACCAGACCTTGGACGCGGTCATCGGGCCGCTGAACGTGGCGGCGGACTATGTGGACCGCATCAGTAAGGGCGCGATCCCGCCGAAGATCACCGACAACTACAACGGCGACTTCAACGCCATCAAGAACAACCTCAACCTCGCCATCGACAACGTCAACGCGCTGACGACCGACGCCCTGATGCTGTCCAAGGCGGCGGTGGAAGGCAAGCTGGACACCCGTGCCGACGCCACCAAGCACCAGGGCGACTACCGCAAGATCGTCGAGGGCGTCAACCAGACCCTGGACGCGGTCATCGGGCCGCTGAACGTGGCGGCAAACTATGTGGACCGCATTGCCAAGGGCGACATCCCGCCGAAGATCGCCGACAGCTACAACGGCGACTTCAACGCCATCAAGAACAACCTCAACACCGCCATCGGCAACGTCAACGCGCTGGTCGCCGACGCCCTGATGCTGTCCAAGGCGGCGGTGGAGGGCAAGCTGTCCACCCGCGCCGACGCCTCGCAACACCACGGCGACTACCGCAAGATCGTGCAGGGGGTCAACGACACCCTGGATGCGATTGTCGACCCGGTCGGACAGGTCCAGCGGGTGCTGGGCGCGCTGGCGAAGGGCGATTTGACCGAGAAGATCAGCCAGAACTACCAGGGCGACTTCGCCAAGCTGCGCGACGACGCCAACACCACGGTGGACACCCTCGCGCACAGCGTCACCACCATCAAGGAAGCCTCCGACGCGATCAACTCGGCGTCCAAGGAAATCGCCTCGGGCAACTCCGACCTGTCGCAAAGGACCGAGGAGCAGGCGTCCAGTTTGGAGGAGACCGCCTCCAGCATGGAAGAGCTGGCCTCCACCGTCAAGCAGAACGCCGACAACGCCAAGCAGGCCAACCAGATGTCCGCCGCCGCCTCCGAGGTGGCGATGAAGGGCGGCATGGTGGTGCAGCAGGTGGTGGGCACGATGAGCGACATCAACGAAAGCTCGCGCAAGATCGTCGACATCATCAGCGTGATCGACGGCATCGCCTTCCAGACCAACATCCTCGCCCTCAACGCGGCGGTGGAGGCGGCGCGTGCGGGCGAGCAGGGCCGAGGGTTCGCCGTGGTCGCCAGCGAGGTGCGCAACTTGGCGCAGCGCTCCGCCGCCGCCGCCAAGGAGATCAAGTCGCTGATCGGCGACTCGGTGGACAAGGTCGAGAACGGCTCCAAGCTGGTGGCAGAAGCGGGGCGGACGATGGACGAGATCGTCGCCTCGGTGAAGCGGGTCACCGACATCATGGGCGAGATCGCCTCCGCGTCGCTGGAGCAGAGCACCGGCATCGAGCAAGTCAACCAGGCCATCACCCAGATGGACGACGTGACCCAGCAGAACGCCGCCTTGGTGGAACAGGCGGCCGCCGCCGCCGAGTCCTTGGAGGACCAGGCCGAGCAGTTGACCACATTGATGGGCCGCTTCCGGCTGATTGGCGGCAGCGCGATTGTAAAAAAACTGAGTAGCCAGAATAGTGTCACATCCAACCAGTTGAGTAATGTGAATTATATATCTTTGAAAGAACATATTGAGCAGGCCCAGTTGGCGCATGGTGCCTGGAAGCATCGCCTCAATGAAGCCATAGTCAATTCCAATAGTACGTTTAACGTGCCTCAGGTCCGTCAGGATAATTGCTGTGACTTCGGCAAGTGGTTTTACGGCTTGCCCCATAAAATTCGTGGGACTGACCATGCCAAGAAAATCCAACATCTCCATGCCGACTTTCATGTCGAGGCGGCCCGTATATTGGAATTAGCCCTTAGCGGCAGGAAGGAGAAAGCTTCTGAGTTAATTAACAATAACGGAAATTATATAAATATCAGCAGAAAACTAAATATGGCACTTAATCAATGGAAGACAGCATTAGTCGGCTGATTAAATGAATTACGGTTATGCGACGTTGGCCGCTCCGCCACCGCCGTGCTGAAGCCTGCGCATACCTAGAGATCAAGCAGTCAACTTCCAAACTGCTTGCCTCAGGTGGGCTTGAAAACTGGAACAAATTCCAAATTCGCCATTTAAAATACACTTATAACAGGAGAATTAAACATGTCTTTAATAACTTGGAGCGATAATTTGTCCGTAGGGGTTGAGGAAATTGACAACCAACACAAGAAGCTGATTCAACTCATCAACGGTTTGCATGATCATTTGCTGGCGGGCGACGCCAACGAGATTATGGGCAAAGTGCTCGAAAGGGTTATCGATTACACCAGCTTCCATTTCGGCACTGAAGAAAAGTTGATGGAGAAATATGACTATTCCTTTTCAAGCGCCCATAGGCGCGAGCATAAGAAGTTGGTTGAAACCGCTTTGGATCTGCAAAGCAAACTGAACAGCGGAAATACCCATATCACCGCTGAGACAATGACCTTTTTGAAGGATTGGCTTTACCATCATATTCTCGAAGTAGACAAGTTATTTGGAAAACACCTCAATTCTCACGGAGTCCGATAAGAGCGATTCATCTAGCAAAAAATGTAGCCACCTCTGAGCTTTGGGCTTCATCCACAGGTGAGGGGTGGCTTCCCAACTAATGGGACAGTTCGACAATACCGCCCGACCGGGCAGTAGCTGTCAACATGCGCCCCGCCTTGGTTTTGACTTGCACCGATTCACCCTCGCTGGCATTGGCCATGGCTTTCACTTCCAACGATATCCGAAACCCCGTACCCGTGGTGTATAAACGCACTGCCTGCCCTTGATGCACCACCCAGTCCTTGCGAAACAAATTGGCTCTGATAGGCGCACCGGCGGCGACCGGCGCCGCCACCGTCCGCCCAACTGCTTGCGCTATGTCGGTGAGTAATCCAGCGGAGCTTGGGCCAAGTTCACCTGTCGCCATTTTGACATCGTCTGCGGTAATGACGTGACCTGTAAGCAATGGAACTATGGCTACTACATAGCGTGTTAAACTAGCTATTTGGGCTTGTACATAGATTGTCCACGGGCTTGGCTCAAAGCAACGCACACCGGCAGTGACCCTGCCCTGAAGTTTTGAGCCTGCCGGCAAAAACACTTCCATCTTTGCGCAAGCGGGTAACTCCAAGCGCGAGTCAGGCGGTTTCACGGTGATTGCCGATTGTTCCGAGGGATTGCCTATCTGGGATCGGAGGAAGGTTTCCACTATGGGGACAATAGCAGTCAAATCCTGGCGCGCCGCCTGCTCAGTGGCAAAACTAAAAGCGGGGATTAATAGGAAACTTACATGGAATATAAAAGCCAACTTGAACGTGACCGGCCAAAATCCGAAGCAGTGCTTCTGGCTTTGGGTGATATCGTATTCGAAGCGGCGCATTGTAAAGTCAATCACGTGGTCAATCCATAAAGTGTTAATTGAAGGCTTATTTTTACCGACACTGCGCATAATAACGAAATAACACCGATATGAGTGAATTAAACAATGTGGCACTTAAGTATAGCGTTCTGTTTCCGATAAAGACTACAGGATCGCCATGTTAGGAGATCCCTAAGTGTTGAATGTTACGAAATTTCTCAACCAGCATTTGGATGCATTTCGTTGGCTTATCGTCTTAGGCGCGTGGTTTGGTATAGTAATTCTCGATTACGAGTCTGGCTCGCTAATCGGCATGAGCGGTTTTTACTTTTCGCCTATCGGTTTGGCTATCTGGTATTTTGGAAAAATCCCTGGCTATTCCCTTGCAATATTGGCGATTGCCAGCCGACTTTATGTGACATGGTTAGCTCCTCCCTTAGAGAAAAACATGATCACGGGTACGATGGAAGCCGTTTCGATTGCCATCGTCATGTTTGTCTTCTGCTATTTGGTGTCGCGTGAAAAGGACAGGATTGCAGAATTTAAAACCCAATCCGAGACTGATTTTTTGACCAATGCCAAGATACGGGGGGCATTTATGAAACAGTCCGCGATCGAGTTGACACGCGCGGAAAGAATGGGACATCCTGTCAGCCTGATCTACATTGATGTCGATAAGTTCAAGGCCATCAATGACAACCACGGTCATCAGGCCGGTGATAAATTGCTCAACGAAATGGGTTCCACTATACTGAATTCCTTAAGGCCATATGACATATTTGGTCGAATTGGGGGCGACGAGTTTGCAGTTTTGCTTCCAGAAACTGATCGACGGGGGGCATCATCGGTGGCAAGAAGGATTCACCGCCTAGCCGACTCCATAGGCGGGAAACTTGGGTTGCCTGTCTCTGTCAGCATTGGCATCGCCACGACCGGCCTTGACTCGACCGCCACCATTGACGATCTTTTGCATAAAGCCGATCTGATGATGTATTCAGCCAAAAATGGGCGGGCGAAAGCTGGCAATTCCCTCGCAACGGGTGCCACGACAAACGATATTATAGGCACTACAGATTCAACACCTGCAAAAAGGAATAAAGATAAGGTGACAGAATCAATATAAACCACTATTGGTTACAATAATATTTATGATTTAATTAATTATATTATCTGAAAACAAACCCTCCATTTAACTTTAATATAGTTTGATATCGGAAAATTCTTGTGCTAATTGTCATCGGATATTTTATTGTATTATTATCTGTTTTTGGTTGTTTCGCGCTTGAAGGCGGGCATCTGGCTGTTCTGTTTCAGCCTTTGGAGTTTTTACTAATTATGGGATGTGCAATTGGCGCATTTTTATGTGGAAACAGCTCTAAAGCGATCAATGCAACAATCAAGGCATTGCCGTCGTTATTTAAAAAGTCAAAATATACCCAAGACTTATACATGGAACTGATGTCGCTGCTTTATGAATTGCTAGTGACCATCCGGCGCGACGGCATTATGGCCATCGAAGATGATATTGACACCCCCCCCAATAGCGCTATTTTCAGTAAATACACCAATGTGTTGTCTCATCCACATATGTTGGAGTTTATCACCGATTATCTAAGGCTGATGCTGTCAGGTAAAATGGAAGTCTTTCAAATTGAAGCCTTGATGGATGAAGAAATTGAAACCCATCACGAAGAAGGGATGGTACCCGTGCATTGCATCAGCAAAATGGGCGATGGCATGCCCGCATTTGGCATCGTGGCCGCCGTCATGGGCGTAGTCAATACCATGGGTTCGATTGGCAAGCCGCCCGCTGAACTGGGTCATTTAATCGGTGCAGCCCTCGTGGGTACGTTTCTGGGCATTTTGATTTCATATGGGTTTATCGGCCCGCTCTCGTCTGTGCTTGAGCAAAATCAGAATGAATCGAGCAAATCACTTAACTGTATCAAGGCCACCCTGATCGCCAGCCTCAACGGATATGCCCCGTCAATTGCCGTCGAATTTGGCCGAAAGGTTCTATTTTCAACCGAGCGCCCCACCTGTAAGGAGTTGGAAGAATATGTCAAGCGCCCGCCAATTAAGATTGATCGCTAGGGCCATTATGCTGAATAATCCATGGCACATTCAGTAAGTACGGGAAGAACTTAAACATGGCCGAAAAAAACATCATCATAAAGCGGATCAAAAAGTCACAGGCCGCCCATCACACCGGGGCATGGAAAATCGCCTACGCTGACTTTGTAACCGCCTTGATGGCGTTTTTTCTTCTGATGTGGCTTTTGGAAACCATGACCAACTACGAACGCCAAGGCATCGCGGAATACTTCAACACTTCACTCGCCGATGCCGTAAGAAAAGGCTTAAGCAGCAAAAAAAGCGAGGCCACCGAATCGAAGGGCGATACGGTGCAGAGCGAAACCAATGTCCCGATTGATTTGGCGGAAGCCAAGAGCCAGCTTGAACACCTTGAAACCGAAAACCTCAGATCCTTGAAAAGCCGAATTGAAGACGAAATCAGCTCCAATCCACAATTGAAGCAGTTTCAAAAGCAATTGTTGCTCGATATGACATCGGAAGGATTGCGCATCCAGATTGTCGACGAACAGAACCGGGCCATGTTCGAAATCTCCCAAGCCGAATTAATGCCCTACACCAAAATCATTTTGCGGGAAATCGGACACACCCTGAACGGCGTGCCAAATCGCATCACACTTTCGGGGCATACCGATGCGACCCCGTTTGCCTCAGGCAGTACCGGATACTCCAATTGGGAACTTTCAACCGAACGCGCCAACGCCGCCCGCCGGGAGCTGATACTCGGCGGCATGGACAATGACAAGGTGTTGCAAGTCGTCGGACTTGCCGAAGCCGTGCCAATCGATAAGAACGATCCGCTAAATGCCGCCAATCGACGCATCAGCATCGTTGTCATGAATAGCCAGGCCGAGGAGTCCATCATTCATCATGGAAGCGGCGGGAAATCGAACCCGCAAGATGTCCTTAATTTACAGAAAAAACTCAATGCAGAGTTAGACGGTAAGCAACAAATGGCAAACCCGAACGCCGTCAACGAAAAACCCAAGACGACCGGGCAAGACACTAATGCCCCGCAAAACGGCGAGGCCGAAAAGAAAACAGATAACCCCGCCAAGCCTGCCGAAGAAGTCAAGCCCGAAGTACAGGGCATGCCTGCGGAGGAACAGGGCAAACCTGAAGAACAAAACACTGAAAAGAAAGAAGGATGGCTTGAATGGCTGTCCAAAAAGATAGGCATCGAGTAGCCCTAGATGGGCTTCTCGATTCACCGAATTGCGAATTAAAACCCCAAACTGTCCAGTAGACTGTCCACCTGTTCCTGACTGGTGACAACATCAGATTTGCCTTCCGGCTTCACTTGAGGCCCGTCAAGGGAACATATCTTGGCCTCAACTTCCGGGGAGTAATCAATTAGGAATTGGATCAGTTGTTTTTCCATCTCTTGGATCAATTGTGTGACCCGCTTGACGACTTGTCCGGTCAGGTCCTGGAAATCTTGCGCCATCATGATCTCGAACAATTGCTGCCGGGTCAATTGCGCGTTATTTTGTGTGTCGGCCAGATAGCCTTGGGTTTTTTCAGCAAGGTCGCGATAGACGGAATATTGTGACCGGGCCGATAGCACGGCATCCCACTCTTGGGATAAAGTCGCCGTATTCGCGATGATTTTGTCCTGCAGAGGGCTGGCCACGTCCGTCGCGTTCAGCACCCGCTGGGCGGCCTGCTCGGTCATTTGTGCGACGTAATTCAGCCTGTCCTGCACATCGGGGATTTCATTGGCCACTTTTTCCAAAACCTTGTCATACCCAAGCGTCCTCAGATTCTCATGCAAACTGCGGGTAATTTGACCCACACGCGCCAACATTTCGTCATGGACAGCATTACTTTTCGCTAACTCAGCTCCCATATGGATCTTCCCCTTCATCCGCTTTTTATCGTTTTATCGAGAATTTTGTTAATTTTTTCATCCAATGTACTGACACTGAATGGTTTGACCACATAGCCGCTCGCACCCGACTGCGCGGCTTCGATGATGTTTTCCTTTTTGGCTTCCGCCGTGACCATCAATACCGGCAGTTTGGCGAGCGCGGCATCTGCCCGGATGCTCCTTAACAATTCCATGCCATCCATGACGGGCATGTTCCAGTCCGATATGACGAAGTCAAAATTCCCATTTCTGAGCTTCTTCAAGGCAACGGAACCATCCTCCGCCTCGTCGACATTGGAATAGCCTAGTTCCTTCAACAGATTCCGAATAATGCGCCGCATGGTTGGGAAATCATCGACAACCAGAAAATTAAGATTTATATCAGCCATGGCAGACTTAAACTTACTTTAATGTTCATACACGTAAAACAGACTTGTTATGAGTTGATAAATAATTCAATACCCGGGCAGGCAAATCATCCAGCGATGCGATTTCGTTGACGCCGCCCAACAATACGGCCTCCTTGGGCATGCCATAAACCACACAACTGGACTCGTCCTGCGCAAACGTGTAGGCGCCGGCGTCATGCATTTCGAGCATGCCGTATGCGCCATCCTTGCCCATCCCCGTCATGATCACACCCACGCAGTTTTTACCTGCATTCGTAGCCGCCGAGTTAAACAACACATCAACCGAGGGTCTATGGCGGTTAACCAGCGGCCCAGTGTCCAGCTTCGTGACGTAATTGGCCCCGCTGCGCGTCAGCATCAGGTGGGAATGGCCTGGTGCTATGTAGGCATTTCCAGGCAATATGCGTTCGCCATTTTCGGCCTCCTTGACGGCAATGCTGCACAGACTGTCAAGCCGTTGGGCGAATGAGCGGGTAAAGCCTTCAGGCATGTGTTGCGTCACCAAAATGCCCGGGCAATCCAATGGCATGCGCAACAGAAAGCTCTTAATAGCTTCCGTGCCCCCTGTCGAGGCCCCGATGATGATCAGTTTTTCGCTGCTAGTCAGTTTGTTGCGGACAGCCGCCAAAGGCTCTTTCCGCGATTTTCCTGCCGGTGAGGCTTGATTGCGTCTGATGTTGGCACCCGCAACAAGGCGGATTTTATCGGCAATCATATTGGCATATTCTAACATGCCGGCTTGTATGCTCAATTTGGGTTTTGTGACAAAATCGACAGCACCCAATTCCAATGCCCGCAAGGTCACTTCCGACCCTTTTTCCGTCAGGGATGAAACCATGAGCACCGGCATAGGCCGCAGATGCATCAACCTTTCCAAAAAATCGAGCCCGTCCATTTTCGGCATTTCCACATCCAAGGTAAGCACATCCGGGTTCGTCTGCTTGATCATATCCCTGGCGATGATAGGATCTGGAGCCGCACCGACTAACACCATGTCGGGTTGACTGTTAATGATCTCCTTCATGAGACCACGTATCAATGCCGAATCATCAATGACTAAAACTTTTAATTTCATCTGGTATGTTTGATGGTTAAAACAAGTCGATGTCGTTGCTCACTGCTTTTGGCTTATTGACACTAATCGACTCAAGGTAATCCTTTTCCATGTTAATGATTGAAGAGGTGACAATCTCAATTTTCTTCACCATTACCTTTCCCGTCAAAGGAAAAAAATAAACCTTTCGGGCATAACGATCGGAAAGATCTTCGCCAACAATTCGAATTTCTTCATTCTTTAAATATTTGCGCACAAAATCCGCGTTCCGGTCACCTATGTTGATCACTGAAAGATTGCGCAATACGTTTCCTCCGCCAAAAACCTTGGCTTCCAGATTTCTCCTGATGGCCCCCATTTTCATGAGTTGGTTCACCAGCAATTCCATGGCGTAGGCACCGTAGCGAGCCGATTCTGAAACCGGGCTGTTTTGATCGCTTCCGGCATTCGGAAGCATGAAATGATTCATGCCGCCAATGCCCGAATTTCTATCCCGTATGCAGGCAGACACGCAGGAACCCAACACCGTTCCAATCATCATCCCTTTATTTGTAACATAATATTCCCCAGGCAATATCTTGACTGCCTCACAATCGAATAAATTATCATAATATAATCTTGATGCTAACATTTTTATTCTTATCCAATTGTAAAGTAGCCCATGATTGCCTTGGCAGACATTGCCTTTGTATGTCTTTTTTTAATGCTGATCAACTGATACACATCAGTTCATAAAATCAATAAATCGTATTATTATCATTTAGTTGAGTGTATTTTTGAAGGGTTGGCTTTGTTGGAATTCGACGGTTTCAATTGATAGACTGTCCTGCCGCAGGGCATGAAAGCATTCGTGATTGTCTGAAAATTTTCCGAATGGCCGGCAAACAACAACCCGTTCGGCGCCATCAGATGCACAAACCGATCCAGTATTTTTTTTTGCGTGGGCTTGTCGAAATAAATCATTACATTCCGACAGAATATGGCGTCAAAGGGCCCTCTCAGTAACCACTTGTCATCTAGAAGATTCAGTTGGCGGAATGTGATCATATCTTGCAACTCTTGGCGAATTTTGACAGTCCCATCGTTGCTTCCCCTGCCCCTCAAAAAAAAACGCTTAAGCTGCGACGATGTCAGTTGCCCAACCCTGTCCACGCTGTAAACCCCCCTTCGTGCCGTTTCCAACACTTGCGTGTCTATGTCGGTTGCTATGATGCGGACAGAAGGTGTGTAGGTGCGGAAAAGATCGACCATCGTCATCGCCATCGAGTATGTCTCTTCGCCCGTGGAGGCGGCGGAGCACCAAAGATTTATGTTTTTTTGCGCACCCAATTTCTTGATATGCTCGGCCAAGATGGGGAAATGATGCTGTTCCCGAAAAAAGGAAGTCAAATTAGTGGTGAGCGAATTGATAAAAGGCTGCCACTCGTCCTCATTGCTTTCGAGGAGAGACAAATAGTCCGAGAAACGGGTAAGTCCATGGGTGCGCAAACGCCTGCTAATCCGGCTGTAAACCAAGTTTCGTTTGGTGTCACTCAAGGAAATTCCCGCATGAGTATGGATCAATTGTTTGATCGAACGAAAATCCTTTTCCGTAAAATGAAATTCCTGATTGATTTGCATAGGTTCCATGGGATTCAACCTGCTTCGCCCAAAGAGGCCAGGAGTCCGGTTATGGAAACATGTTTCGACACGATAATCAGCATGAAGCCATGGGTTACTGAGGTGTAAAAGCATTGTGCCATGTCCGTCCCCTCAAATAGTTCATCGGATAGACTGCTTGGCTGTACCGTCTTCCGGTTTTAACCAGCCAAATGATTCTGGATATTCTATCGGCAGGTTTTTGGAAATCTTTAGCGGATATTATTAAATGAGCGATTAATCGCTATTTAATCGAAATGACTGAAACCATCGAATTAACCGCCTCATAGTCCGAAAAATTCAAGCCGAACAGGTTAAATCAACAGTATTTAGGGAGGAACAACGGGGAAAAAACGACCAGGTAGATCAATCTGCCATCAGAAAATTGGCATCGATTGGATACTTACTGGCCAATTGTCAATGTTTTCAATACCAGGGACTTGGCGGTGTTCATCACTTCCACATTGGTCTGATAAGACCGCGAAGCGGAGATCATATCGACCATTTCGTCGGCGACGTTGATGTTGGGCAGGGTGACATAGCCTCTTTTATCTGCGGCAGGATGCCTTGGATCGTAGATCATTCTGGGAGGGGACTGATCTTCGATGACACTGTCGACTTTCACGCCTGTTGCCGTGGCATCGCCCATCGGAACGGCAGTGAAAACAACCTGCTTGGCTTGATAAGGGGTGCCGTCCGGCCCGGTCACGCTGTCGGCGTTGGCAATATTGCTGGCCACCGTGTTCAGTCGCTGGGACTGGGCGACCAGAGCCGAACCCGAAATGTCAAATATAGTGAGCAATGACATGGCTTACCCTTGGAGTACGTTGAGCATGCCTTTGACATCACCGCTTGCTTGCATGACACTCACTTGGTAGTGCAGGGCGTTTTCGGCAAACTGGGCTCTTTCGACATCCATGTCCACCGTGTTGTCGTCCGCGCTGGCTTGATGGACCCGGCGATAGAGTAAGGGCATGGCATCGGACGACTGGCCTGACGACAAATGGGACTCGTCGGTCTTCTTCAAACTCAACGCCGCTTGGCTTAAGCCCACCGTTTGGGTTTGTGAAAGCCGGTCTTGCAGCACTTGGTTAAAATCAATATCCTTGGCCTTGTAGCGAGGCGTATCGGCATTGGCAATGTTGGATGATAATATTTCTTGGCGCTGGGCGCGCAAATGCAGCTCCGTCTGGTAAAACCGAAAATATTCATCAAGCTTTGATAACAAAAGAACCTCCCATTAAAGTTTAAATCTTCCCGTCTGGCGGTCATCATCAGTTGGGCCGGGTTTAGTGGGCAATCTGCCCCAGCATCTCAATGCCTTCTTGGAACAAATGTTCAATTGGTGTCAGCAAATAAGGAATGGCAATCGCAAGGGCAACAAATGCAATGCCCAGCGTCAACGAAAAACCGATATTAAACAGATTAAGCTGGGGGGCCGCCCGCGTCAAAATTCCCAACGCCAAATTACCAATTAGTATAGCAGTAATGACAGGCAATCCAATTTGCAATCCGGATCTGAAAATGGCCCTTCCCCATAGGGCCAATTGCCACAAACCCGCTTTTCCCATGGAATCGGGAGCCACCGGAAGCGTGTAAAAACTATCCACCAACGCTGCGATCAAAGCCAAATGCCCATTCAGCGATAGGAAAGCGGTCGTCGCCGACATCATTAGGAGTTGGCTTATCGGATTGGTCTGGGCGCGGGTCTGGAAATCAAAAAAGGAGGCAAAGCCCAACCCCGAGGTTACACTAATGGACTCGCCGGCCATTTCCACGGCGGACAGGACAACCTGAAAGACAAAGCCCAGCGCCAATCCGACCACCCATTGCTGCATGAGAATGAACAGGCCGGCCAACGATGCCGGGTCGGTGGCGGGCATGGCGGGAACCATTGGGACTATCATCAAGGTCAATGCGATGACCACACATGCCTTCACCATGCCCGGCACAACCTGACTGCCAAATAACGGAGAGGCCATGACGATGCCTAATACACGGGCCAAAGGCCAAATGAAAGCCGCAATCCAAGCATTGATTTGATCGCTAGTCAGCGTGACCATGGGGATCAGCGGGTGACATTGGCGATATTGGTAAAAACCACTCTCATATAATCAAGAATGATATTGAGCATCCATGGTCCCGTCAATAAAAATGCGACCATGACGCCAATAATCTTAGGGACAAAGGAAAGTGTGGCTTCGTTGATTTGGGTGGCCGCCTGAAATATGCCCACAACCAGTCCCACGCCCAAGGCTGTCAGCAGCAAAGGGGCCATCAGCATCACGCTGACCTCTATGGCCTCGCGGGCAATCGTCATGACAGTTTCAGGGCCCATTTTGACTCATTGTCAGTAAAAACTCTGGGCCAGCGAACCTATCACCAATTGCCAGCCATCGACCAAGACAAACAGCATGAGCTTGAACGGCAGCGCAACGATGGAAGGCGACATCATCATCATACCCATCGACATCAACAAGGTAGCCACAACCATGTCTATAATCAGGAATGGAATATAAATGCTAAACCCGATTTGGAATGCGGTCTTGAGTTCGCTGGTCAGATAAGCCGGGACTAAAATGCGAAACCCCACGTTCTCCGGACCTTGCAATGGCGGGGATTTTGAGAGCTTAAGAAATAAAGCCAAATCGGCTTGACGCGTTTGCCGAAGCATGAACTCTTTAATCGGACCCCCGCCTTTTTCGACCGCGTCCATGAAAGAAATCTTGCTGTCAGAATAAGGCTGGACGGCATTTTTATAGACTTGCTCAAACACCGGACCCATCACAAACAGGGTCAAAAAAAACGCCAAACCAACCAGCGCCTGATTAGGGGGCGCCGATTGCGTACCCAATGCCTGCCGCAAGAATGACAACACGATGACGATGCGCGTAAAGCTGGTCATCATCAATAACGCAGTCGGAAGAAACGACAGCGAAGTAAGTATCAGCAGGGTTTCCAGAGACAGCGAAAAGCTTTGCCCGCCACCCGGCAGCGGTTTGCTAGTAAACCCCGGCAAGGCATAAGGGTCGGCGAATGCCGCAAGGGGGAACGCGAACACCACCAGCACACACATCCAACGCGTAACAGACATGGCTTCCCGCCTAGGCATGTCAGTCATCATCATGTGCTGCTTGTGTGCTTTTTAGTTGCCCGGGAAGGTTGCCTTCATCCTCCGAGCCGTTGCGTCCATCCTCATTTGGGGATGGCTTTTTATGCAATGTCGCGAGAACATCCATCCGGCTGGAGGTGACCCCAACGACTAGCCACTGGCCGCCGACCTCAATGACGACTATGCGCCCTTGGGGCCCCACGCCGACACTCCCGAGAATTTTTATAATCCCGCCTTGCCGCAACTGGACGGACTGCAACCGCTTCAAAGCCCATGCCGCCGCCGCCATCAAACCCATGACTAGAATCAAGCCGAGCAACATCTGCCCGCTGCCTATGAGGGGTGTGTCTGCGGGAGAGATCATTTATGGAGCTTTCTGAGGCGTTCAGGCGGGGTGACGATGTCAGTCATGCGGATGCCGAACTTGTCGTTGACGACAACGACCTCGCCTTGGGCGATTAAATAACCATTGATCAACACATCCATGGGTTCCCCGGCCAATCCATCCAATTCAACCACCGAACCTTGCGCCAATTGTAATAAGTTTTTAATGGTGATCTTGGTCCGTCCCAGCTCCACGGTCATTTGCACCGGGATTTCCAAGATGAAGTCGAGATCCTGATGAGTCTCTGACTGGATGGTTTTAGCGCCTAATTCCTTAAATCGCATGATTTTAAGGTCAGTTTGCGCCGATTCCGCCGCCTGCTGTTCGGCCACAGCCTGGGCAAACTCATCGTCTATGTTCAACGTATCTTCAGCCATGATGGGTTTCCCCTGTGAATTGTTTTGCGGTCACTTTATCGCTCTGAATGGATAGCATCTTTTCTACGCGCAAGGCGCGCCGGCCATTGAAGGCACCGAAAGCGCACTCCATGACAGGAATTGCATCAACTTTCGCGATGACTGTGCTGGGAACAGTAAACGGCACAATATCGCCCACTTTCAGTTTGATGACATCACTCAATTTAAGGTCGATCGTGCCTAAGTTAGCCACGATTTCCAATTCGGCGGACTGAATTTGTCGCGAAATTTGGTTCATCCACCGATTGTCCCCTGTCATATTCTCGCCCTGGATGCTGCTGCAAAGCAATTCCCGAATAGGCTCTATCATCGTGTAAGGAATGCAGATATGCATCTGACCGCTTAGGCTGCCTATTTCCACAGTAAAGCTTGAGGCTATGACCACTTCCTTTGGCGTGGCAATATTGGTGAACTGGGTATGCATTTCCGAGCGGAGATGACTAAATTCAATCGGATAAATCGGTGCCCATGCCCGCGTATAGGTATCAAAGAAAATACTGAGAATATGTTGAACGATGCGTTGTTCCGTATCAGTGAAACTACGGCCTTCGATGCGGACGTGGAATCGGCCGTCGCCGCCGAACAAAACATCCACAACCATATAGATCAGGTGAGGGTCTAAAACAACCAACGCATTGCCAAACAATGGCTTCATTTGGACTAAGTTAAGGTTGGTGGGAACCACCAAGTTGCGGACAAAGTCGCCGTATTTAATAATGTTAATGGGCCCCCTGGAAACCTCCACGTTTCGCCTAAGGGTATTGAACATCTCGGTTTTGAACAATCGGTCGAAGCGCTCATGTATGATCTCCAAGGTAGGCATTCTCCCGCGGACTATACGTTCTTGGGTAGCCAAGTTATAGGGGCGTACACCGGACGTGTCCTCTTGGGAGGTTTTTTCGTCCTTTTCAATCGACATCCCCTTAAGCAGGAGATCGACTTCTTCTTGGGTAAGGAATTCTTCCGTCATACTGTGACACTAAGCTTCATATCATCAAACATGGGCATCAATGATGCCTTGCCCCACAGATATAGTCGCGCCCGATGCCAATGTCCCTACCACAGGCTCAAGCTGATTTGCGCCCCGTCCGTCGCGCCCTTCCTGCCGGTATCCCTGTCCGCCACCGCCCCTATCGGGATGGGACGCCCCCGAACCGATATTGCTCCCGCTCATCTGCAAGCCGAGACTTTCCATCATTTCGTGCAACCTAGGCATGGCGGCTTCAATGGCGGCCCGCACTTCCGGTTGGGCGGAAATGAAAGTAGCGCCCACTTGATTGTCATTGACATTCAGCACAATCCGCATCGGGCCAAGATCCGGCGGATTGAGTGTGAGCGTGGCGGTTTGATGCGTGCCTTCAACCATCCACACCACTTTTTGCCCTAGGGCATGGCTCCAATCCGGGGACCCGACACGCGGTGGCAAGCTGTCGCTTACATCCATTTGGCTACCCACTCTGTATGAATGACTTGCTGGAAGCATTTGTGCCACGCCAAACGGCTCCACTCCGGGCGTGGCTTGCTTCGCCAAGCCAGACCCTACGTCGGGGTGGGCGGCACCGTATCCGTCTGAAAAGGCCACAGAAGTAGCCATGTCGTTGACGCTGGCAGCGTCGCGACCAAGAACCATTGGGGAATCTTGGAATAATGCGCTGTCTGGCGACATGCCTGGATCGGCGGACATCGTTGCCGATGGCTTTGCATGTTTAAGCACAGCGCTTTCGCCATGATCATTATTCAATGTAGAGGTCGGCACAACTGGAATTTCCGGGCTTGATCGCTGGAGTGCGGGCTGGGCAGTGGAAACGGCATCTTTCAGGATATATTGTCCAAACGCCAATAGGCTAGCCTCGAAGGTGGGGGTACCTTCAGATATAAGGCTGGATTCACCGCCGCCGGCCAAAGTCGCGGGGGTCACGGATTGTCCCAACAGGTGTGGCGGAGGGAGGTCATCAAGAGCCTTGCCTGAAACACCTTCGGCCTTCGCATGGGTGGCATCCTGCTTCGATTCCGTCTGACCGGTTTGCGCGGCCACCAAACTCAACAGTGTCGCCACAATGGAAGACGTGTCGATGAGCGCGGTATCAGGGGTGTCTTCAGGCTTGGAAAGACTGGCTGCGTCGTGATCGTCTTTATCTTCCCGGGACGGGGAACTGACTTTCCCAAGTTTGGGCATCCCCGTCTTTGGCAAGGTGGCATTGTCGCTGCGCGTATCGGCGGGCATGACGCGACTATCAATCTCGGAAGACAACATGTTTTGGAAAGCAGTATCAGGCGTTGTCACGTTGCGGTTCGTTGCCGCCAATTGCACAGGCTCCTTTTTCACAATCAAAGGATTCACGGAATTCATCGCACAGCCTCCAAGGGAATGTCAGAACTTATGGTGATGTTGGCGCGTAGCATGTTCATCCGTCAGTTTCTGTTCTTGTTTGTTCTCCATGTACAGTTTCCTCTGTGCGGCTTGCTCGTCCAATACTTTGTAAGACAACCGTTTTCGCTCGATGACTTGCCAAGCTTCGCGTTCCACCATAACACGCTCGTGCGCTCTGCGCACAATTTCTTTTTGGCTCAGAATAGCGCGTTCTATATTTTCTAGGAATACCTGAAAATTTTGATATTTCCAAATCGACAAGCCGTTCGCCATGCTCTTCTGATAGTCCGCCGCGTAATTTTCCCGGTAATGTTCAAGCAATGCAAGTTTTTGGGCCGCTTCCTCCCTCGACTGGGTAGCCACGCCCAACCGGGTAGTGGCGTTGTCTGCCTCACGGGTTGCCAGTTCGATCAATATGGCGAGAGAAGATTGATTGGACATACAGCGTTTTCTATATTTATTTGTTACTTACCTTTATACGCCCATGTCGGCAAAGGGTTGCCGACCTACTGCGTATCAAGGACTGTAGGGCGGCAACCCTTTGCCGCCAACTATTCAAAAACTTGAACAAAGTAATCAATTGACATTAAAAACGCTGTAAGGGTTGATTCGACGGTCAAGCAAACAAAACTGAAAGTTGTTCCAGACTATGACTTATATTAGCCCTTTCTAGTATAGCCTGTTGCAAAAATTTTTCGACTTGGATCCGCAAGTTGATGGCTTCGTCCAGCACCGGGTCGCTTCCCGGAGAATAAGCGCCCACCCGGATCAAGTCACGGCTTTTTTCGTAACGCGAATAAAGCTGCTTGAGGTGGCGCGCCCATGCCAGATGTTCGGGCGATGCGATAGTGTGCATGACCCGGCTGATTGATTGCTCAATGTCAATCGCCGGGTAATGGCCACTCTCGGCTAAGGTCCGGCTCAATACGACATGCCCGTCCAAAATCGCGCGCGCCGAATCGGCGATGGGGTCTTGCATATCGTCCCCCTCGCTCAACACCGAATAAAAGGCAGTGATCGAACCCATGCCGTCGGTTCCGTTTCCGGCACGCTCCACCAAGGCAGGCAACTTGGCAAACACAGATGGCGGATAGCCTTTGGTGGCGGGCGGCTCGCCCAAGGAAAGCGCCACTTCGCGCTGGGCCATGGCATAGCGTGTCAGCGAATCCATGATAAGCAACACGTTACATCCCTCGTCACGAAAATACTCGGCAATGGCCGTGGCATAACTGGCCCCCTGAATGCGCAACAACGGCGGGGTGTCGGCCGGCGCGGCCACCACCACCGATCGCGCCAACCCTTCGGCCCCCAGATTTTGTTCGATAAATTCCTTTACTTCACGTCCGCGCTCGCCAATCAAACCGACGACAATCACATCCGCACTGGTGTAACGCGCCATCATCCCCAACAATACGCTTTTGCCCACGCCGGACCCGGCAAAAAGCCCCATGCGCTGGCCTCGCCCTATGGTCAATAATGCATTGATCGCACGGATGCCAACGTCAATGGGTTCGGTGATTGGCGACCTCGCCAGCGGATTAATGACACGCCCGACCAGTTGCGCCATCTGCGTGGTATGCACTGGCCCGAAACCATCCAAGGGTTTCCCCGCCCCATCCAATACCCGACCGAGCAACTCAGGGCCTACCGGCAAACGCCGCGCATGCGGATCGAAAATGTTAGCGCCTTCACTCAATTCGCGGGTTAAGATCGGGGCGGACAAAAATTCAGGGATGTAAACCAATGCGCCCGGCTCAACCCCCTCGATACTGCTCTGCGGTATCAAAAACAGTACGTTCCTCTCAAAGCCTACGACCTCGGCATCCAAGGTATTGCCATTGGGGATAGAAATCGAGCAAGCCGCGCCAACCGGCAGTTGCAAGCCTACCGCTTCCATGACCATGCCTGTCACCCGCGTAATTCGGCCCGAACAGCGCAAGGGCTGGCAGCGTCCAAGGCGCATCCTCGCCGCACGCAAGCATGAACACCAATGGTCGGCTGGATTGTCCATCATGGTGCCAGCCATTCGGACTCCTTGCCCAAAGCCAACCCAATGCGTTGCCAGCGCGTCGGCAGCGAAGCATCGATTTGCGTGGTCGATGTCTCCACCAAGCACCCGCCCGGTTCGAGTTGGGCATTGGCGACAATTTGCCAATTCAAATCAGCCAGCGATTCGGAGAATTCTTTTTTTATCCATTCGGCATCCGTAGGATTGAGGTGTAAGCGGGCAGATGATTCTTCGCCATAAGATTCGCGGATGATTTCACTGACTAGCACGGACATTAAATCCCGACGCACCGGAAGCGCTGTCTTGAGCATGGCTTTGGCGACATCCATGGCGAGTTCCAAGACCTCTTGGGAGATTTGTTCACTGGCTTGGTGAAGTTGCCTACTAAAGTCGTTGGCGATTTCCACCAAACGCGCCGAGGCTTCCTCCCCTTCCTTGCGACCCATTCCCATGCCTTGCCGATACCCCTCTTCGTGCCCCTTCGCCAAGCCCTCCTCATAACCCTTCGCCAAACCCTCCCCATACCCCTTCGCCATGCCACTCTCATACCCTTTTTCCAAACCTTCCGAGTATGCCCGTCGCTGTGTTTCGTTGATCCTTCTTTCGACTTTTTCGCCAAACTCGGCAGAGGAGTCTTCTTTGGGAGGCGCCAAGCTTTGCAATTCCCAGCGAACATAGTTAGACATAAGTTTCTTCGGCGCCGCGGGTTATGGTTATTCTCCCTTCATCGGCAAGCATTCTGGTCAACTTCAAAATTTCACGCTGCTTTTCCTCGACATCCGCCAAACGCACCGGCCCTAATGACTCCAGATCGTCCCGCATGCCCTGCGCGGCACGTTGCGACATGTTTTTAAAGAATTTGGTACGCAACTCGTCGGTGGCCCCCTTCATCGCCACCACCAAAACCTCTGGCGATACTTCGCGGATGATGGTTTGCAGGTTGCGGTCATCAATATTCAATAGATTTTCAAACACGAACATCTGATCAATCACGGTTTGCGCCATATTCTCACTGAACGCTTTTAAGTGGGCAATGACTGAATTTTCCATTTCTCCAGGCGCAAAGTTTAAGATTTCCGCCACGGCTTTTGTCCCCCCTTTTTGGCTTTTTGAGACGCCACCGCCCGAAGTCAGCAACTTGGTCATCACATCGTTCAATTCGCGCAGGGCGACAGGCTGTATCGATTCAAGCGTTGCGATGCGTAAAATGACATCATTGCGCAAGCGGTCAGAAAGATGAGCCAGTATTTCGCTGGCATGCGAACGTTCCAGATGAACAAGGATGGTCGCTATGATTTGGGGGTGTTCCTGCGAGGCCAGTTCGGCAACGCTGACCGCATCCATCCATTTGAGGCTCTCAATTCCGCTAATATCGTTGCTACGGCCCAATATTCGGCTTAACACGGACGATGCCTTGTCGTCGCCGAGCGCCTGGGTCAGAACTGTGCGAATGAAATCATCCGAGTCTACGGGCATCGTGACCAAGCCCTGAACTTGGTCGTGAAGCTCGTGAACGACACTTTCCATCTGTTCATGCAGCACTGACTTAAGCCCGGCCATCGCCTCACCCAATCGCTGAACCTCTTTTGGCGACAGGAATTTGATGACTTTGGCGGCATCCTCCTGTCCCAGCATGAGCATCAGGATCGCACTTTTTTGAGCGCCATCCATTCAGTTATTCGTCTTTCTTTTGAACGCCAAGCCATGATTGAATCACCGTTGCGATCAGCTTGGGATCTTGACTGGCCAATTTTTTCACCGTCATCACCTTTGCTTGGTATTCCTTGCGAGCTTCTTCTTGAGCATTGAGTGGTTTGGTGGCTGCATGCCCATCCTCGGATTTACCCCCAATTAGCTCCGCCATCTCTCCAGTGGGCGAAATGGCGGGAGGGGGGGGTGGGATCAATTTATCCAACACTGGCTTCACAATGCGGAAATATATAAACGCAAGTATAAGCATTATGATGGCATAGCGCCCCATGTCTTTAATTAATTGGATGTTGTCAGATTGACTCCAAAACGGAGGCTCCGGTATCACTTCGCGGGGCGGTGACAGGAAGGGGCTGTTCACAATGCTCACTGAGTCGCCCCGGTCTTTATTGTACCCCATGGACTCTTTCACCAATTCAGAAATTTGGCTTAATTCTTGTTCGCTTAGCGGCTCTGGCTCTCCATCTTGCTTATTGGCAGGTTTACGGTAATTGACGACGACGGCCACCGTTAAGCGCCTAATCGAACCCATGGGTTGCTGAGTATAGCGAATGGTTTTGTCCACCTCGTAGTTGACCGTCGAATCCTTGCGCGAAGAACCTTGGACGACTTGGGCGCTCGCTGCGTTATTGGCCGGCGGATTGTTAATAAGGGCGGCCGATGGGTTGGGGGGTTGGTTGGAAAGCGCACCTGGAACTCCCGATGCGGGGGCACCGGCCGGGCCGATTGATTCTGAACTCTGCTGGCTCCGAATGGTGGATGCCTCCGGTGGCTTATTGGGTTTATAGAACTCGGCCGCCTGTTCGCTTTGGCTAAAATCCACCTCCACCGTCGCTTCTGCGCGGACATTGCCGACACCCAGAATGGGGGTCAGAATCGACTCAATCCGCTTGATGGTATCTTGCTGAAAGGACTGGATATATTTGATCTGCATTGAGTTAGGCTCGCCGCTGCCGCGCTCATTGGACTGTTCGCTCAGCAAGTCGCCGTTCTGATCAACGATGGTCACCGCTTTGGATGCCAAATCAGGAACGCTGCTGGCAACGAGATGGGTAATGGCATCCACCTGGCTATTGTCGAGTGTGCGCCCTGGAAGCAAGTTTATCAACACCGACGCCGTGGGTTTCTGCTGTTCGCGTGCAAACACCGAAGGCTTCGGCATAGCCAAGTGTACGCGCGCCCCTTGAATGGAGGAAATGGTTTCTATGGAACGCGCCAATTCCCCTTCCAGCGCACGCTGGAAATTGACCTGCTCCAGAAACTGTGAAGTCCCCATTTTCTGGTTGGCCATCAACTCAAACCCGACGTTCCCCCCTTTGGGCAGACCCTGGGCTGCCAGTTTTAGGCGAACATCATGAACCCGATTGGCCGGAACCAGTATAGCCCCCCCTCCTTCTGCATATCGATAGGGAATGTTCAACTTCTGTAATTCACTCACAATGGCACCGCCGTCCCGGTCGGTGAAGTTTGAGAACAGCACACGGTATTCCGGCTCTTGGCCCCACAACCAGATAACTGCGACGATTGCGGCGATACCGGCAATCCCTAGCATTAGCAACAACTGCCGTTTACTTGGGTCTTGTAAAAACCCGAAAACTGGATTTTTCGTATCGCTTATTTCAGGCATGGTCGATATTTAAATTCAGAATGCTCAAGACAATAAAGTTTGCCATTTGGCAAAATACTTTGGAATCAACCATTACCTGCGCAAACAGCAAATGTGAAGATTTTAATATTATATTTGAAACAGCATTGGCGTGGGACGAAGGTGGGGTAGGAAGCCCCTGCGTCGACCAGCCGGTTACGGGCAGTCCAGATAGTAGTGATCTGCGGGGGTCAACTGCAGCGACTTAGCAAGTTGAACGCCTATCAAAGTCTCAATAAATTTTCCGCCATACTAACCTTGTTCTTTGCGGAATTAAGCACATTGAGCGAATAATACACAGGATTATCCGGGCATAAATGGCAATCTTTCAGTTTTCCGAAGGCTGGTATCGAATTTATGGGGGGTAAGGATGGCATCTTGGGCGTACCAATATAAGCATGCAGTTTTGATAAAATAACTATATCGCTAACCTTAAGTTGAGGCGACGTATCGTTAAACCAGTTTTCCGCCAATAAAGGTATTTTCACAAGTTCGTCTGAAAATCCCCAGCTTTTTAGTACCTCAACTCCGATTTTTGGGCCTATATATGGAAGGACTAGCGAGATTTCATCTGCCGAAATATACTCTTTTTCAATGTTAACTAGACTGGTAAAGAAAGGTATGTTTCCAATTTCACTGACGAGTCCGGCTAATTGCGCCTCCTCTGGATTTATCCCCCCATTTTCCGAGGCTAGAACCCAGCATAAGCAGGATAGATAGATACTTTTCGTCCATTCTTCTTTCAAAAGTTCGTTAATTTGAGAATTATCGCAGTAAAAAACATGTCTCAAACTTTCAATGAACACAAAGTTTCTCGTCGCAGTCAAACCAATGTGCAAAATTGCGTCCTTACAATTAGTGAACGATGTCCAAGGATTATATAAGACACTGTTTGAAATTTGAACTAATTTTCCTGCTATTGCTGGATCCATTTGAATTATTTCGGCTACCTCATTAATCCCAACATCCTTTGATTGCAGAGCTTGCCGTAATTGAAATATTATTGATGGTAAAGTTGGTATCGGCAACTCTCCATTCGAATACACTTGACAAAACGCTTTGAATAATTTGCTTTCTCGCACCTCTGTTGGAATATGTGGATCGGCAGGGTCAAATGGATTTATATCATATGAATAATAGTTTAACATGACATCAGGTGACACTCGCAATACTTGAATATCTGTCATCGCATAGGCGGAAACACTGTAATGATTACCAGAACAAAGAGGAAACCAAACATCGGCTTTAACTGAATTTATTTCACAAATCTTTTCATCATATATGTATAACGATATAGTTCCTTCTAACAAATAATACAGGCTATTAATTGGCTCCCCTTGCTTAAAAACAACCGATCCTTGACCCATACTTAAGGTAGTTTTATCCTGAATAAAACCTAGACGTTCTTCTCTGTCAAGAATATTTAATGGAACCAAATAATCTATTATATCAGGACTAACTTCAATCGGCTGATGCGATGAAGGATATATTTCATCACCTTTATTGACACCTTTTTCCTCTGGCTTTTTGATTTTTCCTGCCAATGCCGGATCGTTTTGGTGTGTTGCTGTATTTGAAGAATTAATAAAACCAAATAATTGCTTAAACATTTTAACCTCATTAAAATTGGAATAGCTATTTTCCCCGACCGTCACCCATTTGATCAAGCACTGGTTACCTTGGAACACTACGGTCAAATTATCCGTGCGCACAGACTACAATTTCACAATTTAAACTCTCTTCTGGAACTTGATGGTTGTGCGCCGTTGTGCCTAGGATACATTTTAAACCTTCTTTGCCGTGAATGATTCTACGCTGATTCAATTGCCTCATGCTTCACTTACGCCTGCCATGGAATTGTGCAGGCTGCTACAAAACATCCATTGCTTCATCGGATGGCAATGCTGTCGAGATGAACTGTCTATGTTGGGCTTGTTGAAGCGTGAATAGCTTAGGGAACCTCGAAAAACCGCTGATGTTCATGCTTCGACAGGCTCAGCACGAACGGAAAAGATTGATTTTACTGAATCCGTTCGCACTGAGAGCTTGTCGAAGTGCGAGGTTTTTCGAGATACCCCTTAGTTCCAGCTATTTTATGATGGTTTATAAGTGTGCCGTTAGCAAATTAAAGCTTCGCCGACAAACACTTCCGTCAGGGATTAAAATGCATGCAGAGCGGGTTTGGGAGAGTCAATGCCATCGAATAAAGCCGTTCATGCCCACCCCATCGTTGCATTGACAGTTTAATTTGCACGCAGTTGCATGGTTATAATGTTGCGCTTAAATAGCGGGATTTCCCGTTTGTGCTTCACGCACTAAATCATTAATGCGATATAACACAGCTTGGTCAAGTGCTAGGTTTGAATCTAAAAAGAAAATACGAATATCACCTTCGTAACTGAAGGCAATCCATATCGAATAAGGCATAGCATGGCTATCAATCTTATAAGTATATGAGTGAATAAGGCTTGCATAGTTAATTGAATCCATAGAGCCGGAAAAATCCTTAATTTTAACTAAGCGGTCCTTCATTTTGTCGTAAAAACAAACTTTATATCTTTTCATGGTCTAGCCTCATTTTAGTATTAGCCTAAACACCGTAAAAGAATGCCATATCTTCGGAGACTCTATGTTATTAACCCTTAGTGAAAGCTTCATAGGGTAAGTTTATTTCGATCATGGCAATCGCAGCCACCTATGCTAGCAAGTGATTTTTAGGCAACCACCTTTCCAATCGTTTAAAGAGCCTATATCTTTATCGGAGATAGCTTTGAATTCTTAAGCATTCCCGGAAAATGACAGGAAAATCTTTACAGATTTCGGAGAAAAATTATTGAACGGTTTACATTGATTATTGCAACCTAAGCAATAGGCTAACCAAACTCCAAGAGACTATCCCCGCCGCTGGAATCGTCAATATCCATGCCCAGACAATCCTTTCGATCACAGAAAGTTTAAGCGCATGTGGATTTTTGGCAAAACCAACTCCCATAATCGCTGTAGAGATGCTATGTGTAGTCGAAACCGGCATCCCGAAATGGGCGGCAGTCAATAGGATTGTGGCTGAACTGGTTTCCGCAGCGAAGCCGTGTATGGGATGTAACTTCACCATCTTATGGCCAAGCGTTCTGATAATGCGCCACCCGCCAACCGCCGTCCCCATCGCCATGACCGTCGCGCAGGTGAATGCAATCCAAGTGTCAATGTCCTTTTCCCCCCCGTTCGGCCGCAAGAATTCAGCCCAGTGCGGTAACTGATCGAGCGTGCCGGCACTATTCGCGGTATAAATTGCCAAAGCAATGATTCCCATGGTTTTTTGCGCATCGTTGCTGCCGTGCGCAAATCCCATGTAACCGGCCGACAAAAGCTGTGCCTTACCGAATATCGCATTTATCCATTTTGGCCGGGCCATCCGTTCCATCAGACCACCGGCCGAATTCATACCGCTGACGATAGCCATCAAACCGCCCATGATGATGATGCCTAAGGCAAAACCGGCCACTGGCGAACTGACCATGGGAATGACCACTTTCCAGAGCAAGCCTTTGTTTTCGGTCCAGACCGCCGCAGTTTTTGACCATATCAACACATCGAAATTATTGTCCCCGGCGGCTAGCGCCGCGCCGCATAAACCGCCGATCAAGGCATGGCTGGAAGATGACGGCAACCCCAAAGCCCAAGTAATGAGGTTCCAGACAATTGCACCAACCAGTGCGCAGATCAATATTTCGGAAGTGATATTCACCATGCCTGTATCCACCAACCCGGACGAAATGGTCTTGGCAACTGCCGTACCCGATAAAGCGCCAACTAAGTTGGTGACGGCGGCAAGCAATACCGCCTTGGTTGGGGTTAATACTTTTGTGGCTACCACAGTGGCAATGGAATTGGCAGTATCGTGGAAACCATTGATAAACTCGAATACCAGTGCGACAAAAATCACAAGCAAGAGCAAGGTCAGCATGATAAACCTTTTATGAATTCTTTAAGACGATGTGATAAATGACATTACCCACATTTCGGCAGCGATCAATCGCCTTTTCGAGTATTTCAAATAAATCCATTTTCACTAAGTAGCGGATTGGGTCTGTTTCGTTGACATAGACATCTCGATATAGCTCAAGTATTTCGCGATCAGCTTCGGCCTCAATCGATTGCAACTGGTCGTTTAATTTTTTGACTTCATCCAAATCCATGCCTTTACGCAACTGTCCAACCATTTGTTCCAAGACTTCGCATGCTTGATTTAACATTACAGCACGGCTGATGAAGTCCACCTCGCCAATACGGACCATCGCCAACTTATACCGTTCTGCAAACTTTTCAACGACTTTAGGTATTTTGTAAAGCGCGTTGTTAAGGGCTTCAATATCTTCACGATCAAGCACGGTGACGAAAGTATTGACTAATTCCTTGCTAATTTGCGTATATAATTCTTTTTCATGCCGGCGCACCTGCTTAAGCTTTTCCATTGATTGTTGCGTTGCCGGAACACTTAGAAGCTCAATCAATGCCTTAGCCGACGAACACGCGGAACCGGCACTGCTTTCAAGTAAATCGAAAAATTTATCGCCTTTGCCGAAGATTGTTTGCAATGAGAACATAATGTTTCCTTAATTTAATTTGCCATAAGCATCTATCAATGTGGCTAATTATCGCATAACAGCCAAGTTTAGCGAGATTAGCATTATTGCTGCAACGGGTTGCAGTTAGCTGTAACCCTAGACAAGTGCTAATGGTCGTGAATGCCGGGCGAATTATTAGCGCATCCAATAATTAATTTCAGCCGATAAAAAATTACCTGAAGGGTGCATAAATTAGCGGAATAGAATGCCCAGAACCCGCTATGGCATAACTCGGATTATCTGCTTCTAAGTGATGAACGGAAGTTGAAATATACCTATACAGGTTATCGCTAAATTAAAAAGCTTGCATAATTTTGTTGTGTTTCTATAAAATGTAGGAATTATTATATTTTACGATAACTTTCCATATGTTGAATAAATCACTACATCTTGATACGTCCGGTTTTTTTTCCAGTCTCGCACAGCGTGGGGCTGAAGCGCTTGACATGTTGATGATGCACACTCACACAGCGGCGACCGAAAAAACGCTCCCGTTGTTAGGGATTTCAGAGGCAGCCCGCTTGATCGGAATTAGCACGGTCTATTTGAGGAAACTGGAAACCAACGGGGAAGTTTTGCCGCCTGCCAAAGATGAAGCCGGTCGCCGGGCGTATACAATGGAACACATCAATAAAATCAGGGGGGCTTTGGGTAGACTGCCGCAAAATAGCAGCCGTCAAGGCTTGGTGATCGCTTTTGCCAACCTTAAAGGGGGTTCTGCCAAGACCACTACCTCAGCCCATTTCGCCCAATACGCTGTCCGGCAAGGCTACCGCGTTTTATTGATCGACATGGACCCTCAGGCCAGCATGACAAGTTTGTTCGGCTACAACCCCCAACTCCATATCGCTGCAGAAGAAACTTGTGCGCCTGCCCTAACCCAGGATAGTGATAATATCCGGCAGTCCATTCGTAAGACTTACTGGAATCGACTGGATTTGATACCGTCCAACTTAAATTTGGTCGGTGCCGAGATGGCATTGCTAAACATGGATGAAAACAGCACTCGCTTGCGGAATGCGATAGACAGCGTCGCGGCCGACTATGACATTATCGTGGTTGACGCTCCGCCTGCCTTGGGCCTTCTATCCATCAACGTCCTGTGCGCCGCCGATTACATCGTGACTCCCATCATTCCAACGATGGTGGATATCAGCTCCAGCATTCAGTTTTTTCATATTTTGGAAAGTTTGGACAATTTGAGGCTTGCCCGTATATCTCTGTTGATTACCCGTTTTAATGGCGGGTCCGAGCATGTGCGTGCAGCGTCAATGTTGCGAAGCATTTATGGCGACACTATCCTGACTAACCAAATGATCGAAAGTGCTGAACTGTTGAAATCTGGCAATGACATGGTTAGCGTGTATGAAATCACCGAAGTCCGGGGTAGCCGGGAAACCTATCGGCGTGCCATCAGCGCTTTCGATTCGGTCAATCAGGAAATATTAATTCACGCCAAATCATTATGGGATTCGGATGCCGTCACCACAGCAAGGGATAACAAACAACCGAAAATAAAGGGGGCGGTCTGATGCAAAAGCCCAAAAAACTAGTGGCAATGGACTTGCTAGTCAAAAGCGCATCCTTAAAGCCTGCCTTGTCTCAAGACAGTCTGTTGTCACGCAGCCCTCTCACTAATTTGCAAAACGGTGTTCCTGTCGAAATCTCACCTGACGCCTGCCAAGCATGGCGATTGGCTGACAGGCCACTCAACGAGGCATTGCATAAAGATGACCTAGTCGCATCTTTCCAAGAGGGTGGGGTCGGGCAGATTCAGCCGATTGTGGTTCGTCAAATCAAAGATGCCAATGCCCCCGGCATTCAATACGAAATTATTTGTGGCATGGTAAGATGGCTGGCTGCCAAAACCTTGGGGATACCTATAAAGGCTATCGTAAGGGAATTGAGCGATCAGGAAGCCTATGTGCTGATGTCGACTGAAAACAAGCAACGCCGCAACCTCTCTGATTATGCAAAAGCGAAAAGTTATCAAAAAGCCTTGGCCTTGGGTGTGTTTGACAGTGCGCAAGATTTGGCCGATGCCGAGGGCATATCCAAATCAAAATTAAGTTTGTATCTTGGTTTTGCCGAACTGTCAGATTTACTGGTGAAGGAATTTTCTGACATTACCAAAGTACCCTATCGGTTGGGTTATGAAATCAACAAAACCAGCAAACTAATAGGGGTCGAAGAAACCCTGAAAATCATCCCCGGCATTGAATCTGGCAGCTTGTCCCGATCTGATGTACAGAACATGCAGGCACACATAGTGATGTCCTCTGTAAGCCAGACGGACGATCAGGCCCCCATTGCGAAGACAGACTCTGGAACCAGTCCACCGACTAATAACGATGCGGACAAGCTTGATTTCATTGATCAAACGCCCATTATTAATAAAGATAAAACCATAGAATCCAACACTATGTCGGCAGATGAATTACCCAACACTGAAACGCTGCCGCAATCAATCATCCAGATACCATCCGCACCGAAAAACATTTTCCTGTCACCTTCGGGGCGTAAACTATTCACCTATAATCATGCTTCACGCGGCTTATTGATTAGGATAGCCCCCGAGGTTTCTACTCTAATGAGCGATGCCTTCATTCAAGACTTGGGAAAACTGATAGAAGCTTACCGAATAAAAGCAGTTTGACCGGTCAAACTGCTTTTATAGGCAGGAGCGGCTCGCGACCGAGAGGTAGGGTTGGCATCAAGGCTTTCTCATAAAAAATTCACTTGCAAAAGCATTGATTCCAAGGCATCGGTTGAATCCACAAATTTATCGATGGCTGCTTGGAAGTTCTTGTGCATCGTTTTCCAGATCAACTCAATGGCGAGCCCTCGCAACAGCCCCATGACTTGGGCCTGGTTGCCCGCCTTCGCTTTGACGCCATCCTCTTTGAAGGTGACATCCCGTATCCAGTTGTTGGATTCCACACCCCAGTGCCCTCGGATGGCCCTCGCCAGTTCCCCGGCGAGTGACTTGGCCTTGGAGGGTTCTGGCACTTGATTGCTGACATAATAGGAGGTCTCGAAGCTGGTTTTTTGCGTGGCAACCTCGAATGTCTCGCGCTCCACGACCATCAGCGCGGATAGTCCGCCGTCATTCCAGCGTGCGTCAAGGGCCAGCGACGCAAGGGAGAACAGTTGGGCGCGGCGCGTGGTGACGCGCCCGTGCGACCGCCGTATTGGCAATTCAACGACATAACGCTGGCCACCTATAAACGCGCTAGGTTAGGAATGCTGTTGACGGACACCTACGACCGAGATGGCGGCCCCGAAATTTTTCAAGTCCGTCCTAAACCCCCACCAGAATCCTGCGGGATCTCGTGCGTTTTCGGGAGCGTTTAGAGGCCAGGCAAATTCCCACAGTCAACGGCGTTGCACCGCTTGTAATGACCTTCCACGACCCCAATGGCTTCACCGCGGAACACTTGACTGAATACCTCGCGTTACTGCCCAAAGTGGCACACGAGGCGGGACTCCAGGTTGCCAAGCATCCATTCTACACACAGCGCGCAACGCTTTGGCGGGCAGCCCGTAAAAGAGTGGGAACCACCTTTGGGCCGGGCTGATGCCAAACAGAGAGGTGGTGAGGTCGTAATAGAGTTTCTGAAAAAAACGTCGTTAAGGGATGGCATAAAAATCCGGGGGAGATGGCTTGCCAACTTCGGACGGCGGGGTGTGTTGGCTGGCGAAACACACTTGTTTTTCGCCGACCGACGGCACATTGTCTAGTTTCGCCCTAACGCCCTCCGCCTATTCATCGGACTCATCTCCCTTTATTCCTTGGATTTTTATGCTCTCCTACTAGGCGTGGCTCAAACGATGGTTACACTTTTGGCAAAGCGCCACAGGCCAAAGCCTTTAGTTTCATGGTGTCTAGCTTTCTGATCGCCGGAAAACGTGTTACCCTGAGACTTGGCAATTTGAACCATAGCCTAAAAAATTGGAGAGGATCAATGCAAGACGATCAACACGAAAGCATGCTGAAACGCCTACTGCACACCACTAGCCAGCACATTATTCAGGATGTCCCCCCCGAACTGCATGCCTGCGAAATTTGCAGAAAAACAGAGTGTTTGCAGGACGAATGGATCACATGCGAGAACCGCCTTGTCCACGCCAAGTGCATCGGGGAAATTGAGGACAAGAAAGGCTAGCTTCGGGCATTTCGGCACGGGCTGTCCAATTTCAACTCGGACACACCATAAGGACTCTATCTACATGCGCCTATAAATTATAGGCAGACAATGGCCGTTGCTTGGCTATTGCCGCCACCTGCACTTTTTAGGCACTACGGACAAGGGTGCCAAAAACCCTGTGAGAGTTTACGTCCGTTTGTGCAAACTCACCCACTAACCATTTGCCATCAGCACGAACCTATGGTTTAACGGACCAAGCCTAGCACTTGGGCAATGCCAGCGCCGATGGAGGCCAAGTCGGATTCGGATATTTGACCAATGCGTTCGGTAAGCCTGGACTTGTCAACCGCCCTGACTTGGTCGCAAACCGCGACAGAACCAGCCCCGGCAGAAGGGGTGCTGACAACAATCGGAGGCCGTGGTGTGGCGGAACTTGAAAGGGGCACGACGACAACCGTCCGCCGCGCCCGATTCAGGGCATTGACCGTCAGTATCACGGCGGGGCGTGTCTTCTGGATTTCACCTCCGCGTGTCGGATCGAGGTTGACCCACCAAACTTCACCGCGATTCAATCCCGTCCCCTGCGGTTGAATCCCACTCGGATGCCATTTCGGATAGCTCAGGATCATCCTCCACAGCCAGTGCAAGGCGATACAAGGCATCGTCAGCCTCGGGCAGTGCCTTGGTCAGCAAATCCGCCACAAAGGCACTTCGGGACTTTTTCGGCACGACCGCCTTAAACCTAGTGGCAAGGTCGTCAGGAAGATGTAGCAAGACCTGCATGTTGTGTACCTACTTTAATATTGATATTGATAGCTTAACACACGCGACTGGTGGCGCTTCGTTTTTTTCGACGGTAATGGCTCCTTGAAAGTCGCACACGATGTGCGACGACCCCCGCGAAGCCGTAGGCGCCGGATGTTTTGTCCATGTCTGCTGCCCCATCGCAGGCATGGACAAAATATAAGGCGAACGACACAGAGTCGAGTCATTTGTGGTAGCCATGGGGCGATGCGAGCGTAGCGAAGTATCGTTCTGGCCGAATGGCCGTGGATTGGGTGGCCGAATGGCGTGGAATACGCACGCCTGCGGCGACGGGGCCAGAACGGTCAGGAACGGCAGCGCCCACGGGCGAGGGCTCCACGGCAGCGGAACCAGCACCGTCAGGCAGATCCATTTCAGCCCGAAGCACTTCACCACTTTGCTTTGCGTCGAGCGCATCGCGTCCCGGTAGCACCCCTTGGCCTTGATCCTCTTGCCCTTCCGCCGCTCCACGGTTTCGTCCACCAAGATGATCAACGGAAATCCATGGAGGGTGACCAGCGCAACCAGCAGCCCCAGCAGGATTTTCGACCCATGCAAGCCCGACCACCGCGCCCTGCTCAACACCCGGTGGTATTTGCAGAACGCCTTCCCGGTCAGCCAACCCCAAAGTTCGCAACAGCCCTGCCACGGTGTGCGGGCCTCGGCACAGGATCGCCCCCGTCACCAGCACCTGAACATGTTCCCACACCGGGCGCGTGAACATCGGCGAGAAGGAACCCAAAACCATCAACGCCATATCGGGAAGCATCAGCACTGCCTGTCATCTCTCGTAAGCCATCACCAGCCGGGTATTGTGCTACGAGAACGGTTCCCCTGCTTCACTGAAAAAGGCCAAAGTCGAGGGATAAACTGTTATCCTGATTTGAACCACGCCGTGATTATTACAACAAGGCTGCCTAAAAAAGTGTCTGGTTTTACTTGACCATTACAGTCATTGAGGGGTTTGATTACCGTGGCATCCCCGTACTTGCGGCTTATCGGCCTGTGGCAGGCACAGACTGGATGATTGTCGCCAAAATTGACCGCGACGAGGTGCTGGCCCCCCTGCATACCTTGGTGCTATGGGTAAGCCTGATTGGCTTCGCAGCCCTTTTGGTTTTGGCGGCAGCCGGGTTGATACTTTGGCATCAGCAGAAGCGATTGCAAAGCCTGGCATTTGAAGTTCAAAAGTCCCAAACGGACACGTTGATCCGGCATTTTTTTGAACTGCCATTCATCGGCATGGCGATGATTTCACCTACAACCAAAAGCTGGATTCGTTTTAACGACCAATTATGTGCCATCCTAGGCTATTCCCGCGAAGAGTTGTCCCTGAAAAACTGGGCGGAGATGACCCACCCGGACGATTTGGAAGATGACGTTGCACAGTTCGGGCGCGTGCTGCAAGGGGAATCCGAAGGCTATCGCATTGACAAACGCTTTATCCGAAAAGACGGCGAAGAAGTGCACACCACACTGGATGTCGAGTGTGTCCGCACACCCGACGGGACGGTGGACTATTTCGTTGCCACAATAGAAGACATCACAGAAAGACTCCATAAAGAAACCGAAATTCTTGCCACACGTAACCAACTGCAAGCTACGCTCGATGCGATGCCCGACTTGTTGTTTGAAGTCGGGTTGGACGGCTTCCTGTACGACTATCATTCCCCCCACACCGATCTTCTCGCGTTACCGCCCGAAGCCTTTTTAGGCAGACGGATTGCCGAAGTGCTGCCGCCCGATGTTGCGGAAACCATTATGGCTGCATTGCTCGAAGCTGATCGGCTAGGTTTCTCGGCAGGAAGGCAGTATGCATTGAACATTGCGGGCGCACAGCGTTGGTTCGAAATATCCATTGCCCGCAAGCTCACGGCAGACGGGCAGGAACCCCGCTTTGTCATGCTTGCCCGCGACATCACCGAACGTAAGCAGGCCGAAATTAAAATTAAACGACTGACCAATTTTTATGCAGCACTCAGTCAGTGCAACCAGTCCATTGTGCATTGCAAGGATGAGGCCGAACTCTTCACTGATATCTGCCGTGACGCAGTGGTTTTCGGCCAAATGAAAATGGCGTGGATCGGCGTTGTAGATTCCGAGTCACAGGAGGTCAGGCCGGTTGCCTCCTTTGGCGACGGAAGCGAGTATTTGCAGGGCATCCAGATTTCGACCGATGCTGGCAGCCCGTATGGATGCGGCCCAACCGGCACGTCAATCCGTGATAACCAGCCTTTCTGGTGCCAAGACTTCATGCACGATCCGGCCACCACGCCATGGCATGAGCGTGACCTGTGCTTTAGCTGGGGCGCGTCGGCCGCGCTGCCCTTGCATCGAAACGGCATTGCCATCGGTGCATTCACCCTGTATGCGGCGGAAGCCAATGCGTTTGACAAGGCTGCCCAGAACCTGCTTGTGGAAATGTCGCTGGATATTGATTTCGCATTGGACAATTTCGATCGGGAGGCCGAACGCAAGCGCATTGACGAGAAGCTGCGAGACCGCGAGCGGCGGTTGAGCAACTTGTTTGAACAGGCGGGCGACGGCATCTTCGTCATCACGGCCGATCATCGCTATCTCGATGTGAACGCCGAGGGGTTGAGAATGTTGGGGTACAGCCGCGACGAATTGCAGCAGTTGCGACTGCAGGATGTCCTCGCCCCCCATGAACGCCCGCGCTTGGTCGAGGAAGTGCCGGCCATGATGGAAGGCACCCCGCATTTGGCAGAATGGGAGCATTTGCGCAAAGACGGTTCGACATTTCCGGCTGAAGTCAGTGCACGGCCACTCGCTGGAAATCAGTATTTGGCCATTGTGCGCGATCTAACCCAGCGCAAGGAAGCCGAAGCCCGCATCCAATGGCTGGCCCATTTCGATGCGTTGACAGGGCTGGCAAACCGCACATTGCTCAATGACCGTGCCAGCCATGCACTGGGCATGGCACACAGCAACGGCAGGCATTTGGCGGTGTTATGCCTTGACCTTGATCATTTCAAGCACATCAACGACACTTTGGGCCAACGCGCCGGTGACGCCTTCTTGATGGAAATAGGCAGGCGCATCGGTGCGATTGTGCGCCGTGAAGACACGGTTTCGCGCCAAGGCGGGGACGACTTCCTCCTCGTCTTGCCTGATACCGATGCTGAAGGGGTCTTGCCTGTGCTGGAAAAACTGCTGGAGACAGTTGCTAGTCCGTTTCAACTTGACGAACATGAATTGGTCGTCACCCTCTCCATTGGCGTTGCCATGTACCCGACAGACGGCAGCGATTTCGAGACATTGGCGAAGCATGCCGATGTGGCGATGTACCGCGCCAAACAATCGGGCCGAAACACCTACCGCTTCTTTAAAGAGGAAATGCAGATGCGATCTGCTCGCACCCTGCTATTGGAGAACGGCTTGCGCAGGGCATTGGGGCGTGACGAATTGCGCTTGCTCTATCAACCGCTGCTGTCAATGGATGGGACTCGCGTCATTGGCGCAGAAGCCCTGCTGCGCTGGCAGTCATCCTCACTTGGTGAAGTCTGCCCTGCCGAGTTCATCCCCGCTGCCGAGCACAGTGGGCAGATTATCCCCATCGGCGAATGGGTGCTACGCACTGCCGTCCGGCAGATGAAGGCTTGGCTGGACACCGGCCTGCCACCCATGACCATTGCGGTAAACCTTTCCGCAGTCCAGTTTCGCCACCCCAATCTCCCTCACCTAGTCACCGCCATTCTTGATGAAATAGGTTTGCCGCCACATTGCTTGGAACTCGAACTCACCGAGGCGGTTGCAATGGACAATCCGATGGAAGCCATCCAAGTGATGGACAATTTGCATCAACACGGCATCCGCATGACAATTGACGACTTTGGCACGGGGTATTCGTCGCTGAATTACCTCAAGCGCTTCCATGTCTACAAGCTCAAGATTGACCAGTCCTTTGTACGCGACATGGCCGAAGACTCGGAAGACAGGGCCATCGTCAGCGCCGTCATCAATTTGGCGAAAAGCCTGGGTTTGGTAACCATTGCCGAGGGCGTGGAAACAGCAGGGCAACTGGCCTTGTTGCGTGAAATGGGGTGTAACGAAATGCAGGGCTATTTCTTTAGCGAACCTCTGCCAGCATACCAGTTCAAAGCTTTCGTGGCAGGGCGTGAATTTGGTTGACATCGGCTATGCTATTTTGGGCATCAGAGCATATCTTGTGAGAATCGTCCCGGATGGTTAATCAGTTGTTTAGGAATGGCGGGGACATTTGAACAGAAAATTACGGTTTAGAAATCAATTCGAAAATTCATCGGGTGCGTTGCACAAGCGGATAAGAACATTTTCAGGGTTTCGGGCATTCCTTGCCGCAGTGCACCCGGATAATTGTTGTAACCGCCAATGCCAGGCAAGGCGCGTTGTCTGGCGTTAATGGCCTGTCCGGTAACGTCTATCACTTACGCACTGATAAAAACCATGGGTCTTTAACCGTGCCGCAAGGCCGAACCCGCGCACGGGCAAATAAACCGCCATTCTGCGCCACTGGGCCCCCCCCAAGGTGTCCAGTTTTCGCGTAGGCGAAAAACGCCCGGATGGGCCGGGCCGGTTAAGGAAGCGGCCTTGTCTGGCGCAAGCCGCCATCGGCATTTTTACGGGTTCAAACGGCGGCAGAATCGCCAAAATTGAGGCGTTTTTATCCATTTTGGCAAACGCCACCCGTCACCTAGGGCGATGTTACTCATTTACGAAGGAATCCTTACGCCTACCCTTTCACGGTTGACATTGGACTGTCCGTATCTAAATGGCTGATTTTTTTCTACACTCTTCCGAGAAAAAGGCCATCTCAGTTTTCTTAGATGTCCTTTATATTTTTCTGATTGGCTAATTACGCAGCGCTTGTAATAGCCTTCCTTTGCTTGCGCTTGATCTGATAACCGACCATGCAGAATCCAATCAGCATCATGGCCCATTCTTCGGCTTCTGGTACTGTAGTAATACTGACATTACAGCGTTTTCAATATCAATTGATTACTTTATTTGATCCGTAGGAGCGGGCCATGCCCGCGATTGTTTGGGCCAAGTCTTCAAAAATAGGCTATTTATCGCGGGCGTGGCCCGCTCCTACATGTTGCATATATTCA
>CAIWDB010000207.1 GCA_903911305.1 uncultured Methylococcaceae bacterium
AGCCAATTCCTCGCCCAATATGATGCCGAACTCTCCCTGCTTAAGCTCGGCGAGTTTGCCTGCGACGATGTGTTTAGTCACTTCCGAAACTCTGGATTCAAGTTCAGGCTCTATCCCCCTGAGCAGACTGCCGCTGACCCGATGCTCGGAACTTAACATCGCTTGTCCTTCAATATAAGGCGCCCAACCTAAAACGCGGCTTTCCTTTTTTAAGGCAGGCTCCAAGCTCGGCCAGTCACGCAACTCGTTATTGTCCCCGGTAATGGATGCATGGGAAGTCATGCCAAGAATGCGTTCGCGCAATTCAGCCTCAAACCCGTTCATCACCGACAGCACGGTGATCAAAGCAGTCACGCCCAAGGCAATGCCAAGGACTGAAGTAAGCGTGATGAAAGAGATAAAACGTGTGCGACGCTTGGCTCGCGTGTAACGCAGGCCGATATAAACGATAAGTGGTTTAAACATGATCCTTTAAAGGTAATTACAGCAGGGAGTGGCGGGACTTGAAACTAAATGCATGGTCAAACTTCAGTCAAGCAGGTTTGGCATTGCTGACACAATCCGTAAAGGCAGAGTGAATGGTCGGTCAATTTAAAATTCATCCCACAAGCTATTTCTCGCTGGCGTTGTTCGATCAACTCATCGTTGAATTCTTCGACCTTGCCGCATTTGACGCAAACCAAATGGTCATGATGTTTGCCACTTTCCAACTCAAACACCGAGTTGCCACCTTCAAAATGATGCCGCTTAACCAGACCTGCGGTTTCAAACTGAGTCAAAACCCGGTAAACGGTCGCCAAACCAATTTCCTCGCCTTCCTGCAATAAGGTCTTGTAAACCTCTTCGGCAGTCAGATGGCGCTCGGAATCTGAACGGTTTTCCAGCATCTCAAGAATCTTCACCCTGGGCGATGTAACCTTCAGCCCGGCCCTTTTAATGTGTTGACTTTCCTTTTTATCAAAATTTTCTGGCATGTCACCAAACCTCCTGCTCTATTTTTGCGCCTGAATCGGGTATCATGGCGTATCATGCACCCACTAACTTTAATTATCATACCATGCGCAAGCATCTTGTTCTAATCGCCTGTTTGTCGGCTATTTCTTGCTCAAACGACTTTCGGATGCCGTTTATCTACCGGATCGACATACACCAAGGGAACATCTTCACCCAAGATATGGTCAACCAATTGAAGCCCGGCATGACCAAGCGCCAAGTTGCATTTGTCATGGGGACGCCATTAATTCAAGACACCTTCCATAACAATCGATGGGATTATGTCTATTCCAACGAACCGGGCAACGATGACCGCGTTCAAAAGAGGCTCACCACCTTGTTCAAGAATGACGAATTGGTGGGTGTCGAAGGTGACATGCGCCCTTCCGACACCCCAGCCAGTGACGCAAAAAGAGATGTGACCATCGTCATTCCAAAAATACAGAGAGAAAAAACTGTTTGGGAATCGATTACAGGAATATTCAGCGATTAGGTGGCAAACGTCTCGTATTCGAATCTTTTGGCCGTAACTCAATCCCGCTTGAAGGATGAACCATGACCGCTCAAGAACTTCTTGATACGCTTAACCGACTGATCCACGACGAACTGATCAGTCCCAACTCCATCGTGATTGTAAGAACGGCTGGATCACTCAACGGCGGAATCGAAATGGCGATTGAGAAGCCAGCGACTAGAGTGGTCGCCGCTGAACCTCAACCAGGCCAGCGCGTCGTCAAGATCATGGGCTTGTGATAGGGTTAAGTCGTGGGCAACATGAAAATTGGCATTGATCTGGGAGGAACCAAAATCGAACTGATTGCCTTGGACGAAGCGGGTCATGAACGGATGCGTAAGCGCATACCAACACCCCAAGGCAACTACTCAGCAACTTTGGATGCCATTCAACAACTGGTTCAAGAAGCTTGGGATGAACTAGGGGTAAAGACGGGCATTGGGTTCGGCACGCCCGGCGCAATGTCCAAAGCGACTGGATTATTGAAAAATTCCAATTCCACTTGCCTGAATGGCAAACCATTGCTGCAAGATTTGGGACAGCGCTTGGGCCAACCTATCCGCATTAGCAATGATGCCGATTGCTTCGCCCTGTCAGAAGCCACTGACGGCGCGGCTGCCGGAGCAGGCATTGTGTTTGGGGTCATTTTAGGTACCGGGGTGGGTGCGGGTGTCATCGTCAAAGGCAGGCCGCTGTCCGGTCCCAACGCCATCGCAGGCGAATGGGGACACAATCCTTTGCCGTGGCCCAACGACGACGAACGGCCCGGCCCATACTGCTACTGCGGGCAAACGGGTTGCATCGAAACCTTCCTGTCGGGTCCGGGCTTAAGTCGCTCTCATTTTAATGCCACTGGCAATCAACTTCCCGCCGAGGAAATAGCCAAAAATGCCGATTTTGGCGATGAGGATTGTGAACGCAGCTTGCTGATTTACGAACACCGCCTTGCCCGCGCCTTGGCCCATGTCATCAATATCCTAGACCCTGACGTGATCGTGTTGGGCGGCGGTTTGTCCAACTCCCTTCGTCTCTATGACAAGGTTCCCAAGCTTTGGGGTAAATACGTCTTCTCCGACCGGGTGGATACCCTGCTAGTGCCTCCCAAATATGGCGATTCCAGCGGGGTCAGGGGTGCGGCGTGGCTTGTGGGGTAATCATGAAGGTTAAAATCTGACGTTAAGAACGGAAGCAACAGTTGCTTATTTTCTGACGAAACGGGAACGTCAAATACTAGGCCCCTTTGCGTAACATCAGTTCTTGATCAAAATAACTCCTTCAACCAAGACCCTTCCTTGTTGCCTTGACTCTCACTTTTCTCGGATTTCTCCGGACTATCGGGTGTGGTGGGATTTTCAGCCGGGCTTTGTTCGCCTTGCGTACAAGCGGAAAGCCCACTGGGGGCTGAACCTTTGATAAATGGATATTGTTTGGCGGTAGGGCAAGCCTCGCTGGAACGAAGACCGTTGCTGCGGTCTATC
>CAIWDB010000208.1 GCA_903911305.1 uncultured Methylococcaceae bacterium
CGGCGGTGCAAGGCCGTCGTAGGGCGGGTTAGGTGCGCATATCACTACACATGTCGCTTGCCTTGATTTTGCCGCGCACCGTAACCCGCCAACCGTTATCCCCGGTCGCGCCTGTGAACACAGCCGGCCCAATATTGAAGCTCGCCCCGCATCCTGCTTGGCGCGGTGTGGGGTATTTCAATTTGATGAAAATAGCTGAAATTGCACGGTCGCCGCACTCCACATAAGAATTTCTGGCAAAATATGACCTGATTAGCAAGTTGTTTCAGCTAAACCTGAAATCACGTCGTTCCAGCAGGGAGCGCCGGAACCTAGGCTCCATGGACGGCGGGGTTTTGGGGCATCCATGCAATCTGGATTCCGGCGATCCATGCCGGAATGACGGAATAGCTGAAACATCTTTCTAATCAGGAAATATGAAGAGTTGATGGATTTCTAACTGACCATGGCCTTGTCTCGCATGAACAAACCAATCAAAAACCTATTAATTTCAACGCTTGCCGTTGCGCTGATTCCTATCTTGCTGTGGATTTTCAAAGATAGGTTTTTTTCATTTTGGGATTGGTTATGGGACCAGCCCGACAGCAATATCACCAAGTTTAATGACAGGCTTACTTCTTTAGAAAAAGTTGGGGCTATATTCTTTGGGATCGCTGGTTTTATCTCAGCCATTCTCCTATGGCCTTGGAAAAAGGATACGCAGAAAGAAACCCCCAATCCAGTCGGTAACCCCGTAGCCCCAATTCTCCCCAACCGTGACCTCGCCAAGCTGTATTACCGGGCCTTGGATGAGAAATGCCAGATGGTCAGGCTGGAGATCATTACCCCCGAGTTAGCGGGGAAAAAGTTAAGCTTGTCCCTGTCTGACATTTATCAAGACCAGCATATTCGGTTGGCTGATGAAACCAAGGGGCAGGACCGATTGCCGGAGTCCAGCGAGTCAATCCCGCTGATACAGGCGTTGGCTAAATTGAAAGGCAAGCGTCTGGTCATCCGCGGCAAAGTGGGCGCAGGCAAGACCTGCTTCGTCAACTATCTGACCCACAGCATCATCCAAAGCCAACATTCGACAGCAGTGGAATTGCCGCCGAGCATGATAAACCGCCCGGTTGCCCGTCTACCATTGCGCGAACTGGGTTCCCGTTTGTGCGGTGAGATTCAGCCGGGGTTGTTGTGGGAAGCCATCAAAGCGGATGTCCACCAAGCGATCATTCTAGATTTAAAGGAGCATGGCAACCCGGAATTGCAACCAGTCGAGTTTGGCGGTTTTTGGGAGACATTCCGCAACTCATTTGAGCAACAAGGCATCTTGTTGCTAGACGGTTTGGATGAGGTGTCGGAAGCGGAACACCGCCGGGAAAACTTGCGCACAGCCATTGCCGAGTTTGCCAAAAACGCCCCACAGGTGTTCATTATCATCACGGGCCGGCCTTACGCTTATGAAACCGACACGCAGAGATTGGCAGGGTTCCAACAAGCCGATCTGGAACCGATGACCGAAACCCAAATCCGCGAATTCATCCGCCATTGGTATCTTACCGCCGGTCATTTTAACAACTGGGACGCTAAACAAGCAGAAAGCCAGGCGCAGGAACTCGCGGAGCAAATTTTTGCGCGTCCTTATTTGCCGGAAATGGCTTCCACGGCGATGTTGTTGACCTTGTTCATCGGTTTGGACTATTCGGGCATACGCTTGCCTTCTTCCCGTGCCAAGCTCTATGAGTATGCGGTTGGCTTGCTGCTGCAACGGTGGAACCAAAACCTCATCAACCATTTGGCTAGTTTGGAAGATGCCGAGCGTCGCGGCATGGAAGTGTTAAAGCTCAATGATGATAAACTGCTCAGAGCCTTGAAAAAGCTGGCCTATCAAACCTATGAAGGATGGCAACCCAAGCCGGGGCAGAGCGATACCCCGGTGCTGGACTTCAGCCATGAATTAGTCATTGGTCAACTGTGTACCGGACTGGATACTCATGCACGCGATTCAGAACATTTGCTGTATTTCCTGCAATATCGCAGTGCTTTGCTGGTTGCGGGCAATGGCGAGGACAATTTCCAGTTTGCCCACAAATCTTTCCATGAATATCTGGCCGCCAGCCATTTGCTCGACCAGCCAAACTGGAGGGATAAGGTTCAAGGACTGCTGCGCGACAACTTGGAATGGTGGAGGGAGGTGTTTTTGCTGTTGGTGAGGAAATATTCCGATGGTCAATACGGGGATGCTGTGCTGTTCCTGCATCATCTATTGTTGGGTGAATATCCTCAAGACGGAATCCTGCCGGCAACGCACTTGCAACAGGTTTTGTTGTTGGCGGCGACGGCGGGTTTGGAACTGGCGGTACATACGCGGCAGGACGATGTGCTGTATCAAAAATTCCACCACTTCCTGCAAACCAAGTTGGTTGAATTGTTGCACAGCCCGCAATTGTCGATAGCCGAACGTGCCGAAGCGGGCCGATTGTTGAGCGAACTTGGCGACCCGCGCCCCGGTGTGGGATGCAAGACCCGCAACGGCGAACTAGTGACTCGCAAACGAGGGGAGAGGGAGTATCACTTGCCGGCTTTCGATTGGCAGGAAATCCCGGCGGCCACCTTTCACATGGGTACGGATGGGAGTCAAGGTGACAAAGACGAAAAACCGGCTCATGATGTGTTTGTGCCGCGTTTCTTTATCAGCCGCTACCCCGTCACTAATGCACAGTTCCGTTGTTTTATTCAGGCTGGCCTGTATGAGGATGAGGAATTCTGGCATGACAAACTGCCTAAAGCGGCAAGGCTATGGCTCAAAGGCTCGGCGACCGATGAACAACTGATC
>CAIWDB010000209.1 GCA_903911305.1 uncultured Methylococcaceae bacterium
CTACATCGCCGGCACTACCGCGCCCCCCGGCAAGCGCATGGGCCATGCCGGCGCCATCGTCAGCGGCGGCAAAGGCACCGCCGCCGCCAAGTTCGCCGCGATGAAAGCCGCTGGCGTGTCCATCGTCGATTCCCCCTCGAAGATGGGCAAGGCGATGGTGGAGAGGTTGGGGTAGGTTGTTCAGGACTTTTGCTAATTTCTTTTGTTTACTGTTTCCCGACTTGTAGTTTGGGAAACAGTATTGGGTTTCAGGTATTTTGTTCCGCCTGATTTTTCGTACATTCAAAGCAATTTATATCCCTATTAAACATTGAAAATCGTATCACTCTTTTCTGGTGCAGGAGGTCTTGATCTTGGTCTTATTCAAGCCGGTCATACAATTATTTGGGCGAATGACTCTGACCCTGATGCCGTTGCCACCTATCGGAAAAATATCGGTCAACATACTCGCCTTGGCCCAATTGAAGAAGTTGATAGTTCTGAAATTCCAGATTGTGAAGTAGTCGTAGGTGGTTTTCCTTGCCAAGGATTTTCTCAAGCGAATTTGCTCAGATTTGAGGCGGATGAACGTAATCGGCTTTACTTGGAATTTCTTCGCATCGTCGGAAGTAAGCTACCTCTATATTTTCTCGCTGAAAATGTTCGGGGGATACTAAGCTTGGGTGGTGGTCGGGCTATTGAAAAAATTGAAAATGACTTTTCCTCCCTTGGATACCGTGTAAAAAAAATGCTTTTTAATGTTGCAGATTATGGCGTTCCACAAAGTCGCTGGCGTGTCATCATAGCAGGAACTCGGTGTGATCTTGATGTAAGTAGAGATTTCCAGTTTCCACAACCAACTCATGCGAACCCAAACAAAAGTAAATCCAATGCACTCAAACCATGGGTCAGTATTGGTGAGGCGTTGGCAAGTATCCCAGAACCCAATGAGCCTCATTCCTTACCCAATCACATCGGTTCGCAATACAAGGTAACCAATCGAAATTTTACGGGGCATCGTTCAACCGAACCAAACAAGCCATCGCCTACTATTTTGGCGCGAGGGAATGGCAAAGGGGGCGTATGCGCTATTCAACACCCCAAAAATCACCGGCGTATGACTATTCGTGAATCTGCCATCGTTCAAACTTTCCCCTTGGAATTTGAATTTGTGGGTAAAATGAATGCTTGCTATCGACAAGTAGGCAATGCTGTTCCCGTTCTTTTCGCCAGAAGGCTGGGCGAACAATTAGGCAATGAAATTTCAGGGAATTCTTTATTATGAAAATTGTATCGCTGTTTTCTGGTGCTGGCGGTCTCGATTTAGGCTTGAAATGGGCTGGACATGAAATTGTTTGGGCTAATGATATTTTTCTGGATGCTGCCGCCACTTATAAAGCTAATATTAGTAACCACATAGACACTCGTGATATTCGTGATATACCTTCTTCCGATATTCCAAATTGTGATATTGTTATTGGTGGATTTCCGTGCCAAGGCTTTTCTGTAGCAAACAGGGGACGTTCGACGGACGACCCAAGAAATCAGCTTTTTCATGACATGGTTCGAGTAATTCATGACAAGCAACCACGTTATTTTCTTGCCGAGAATGTTAAGGGGTTAGTTTCCTTGGGCAAGGGCAAGGTACTTGAGCAAATTATCGACGAATTTTCGAGTGCTGGATATCGTGTCTGCCACCAAGTTGTCAATGCCGCAGATTACGGTGTTCCACAATTACGTATGAGACTGTTAATTTTAGGTGTGCGGGAAGACTTGGATAATTCACCGTATTTCCCTCCGCCTCCAACCCATTCGACACCAGCAAAAGCAAAGGTGCTTGGGCTCCGCCCATGGCTGTCGGTAGGAGAAGCGCTCGCCCATTTACCTGAACCCGAGGACGGAAAAAACATACCTAATCATGAATACTCATTATACAAGCTACGTTTCAACGGTCATTTAGGCCATCGTTATATTGAACCCACGCGACCAGCCCCCACTGTCACTGGCCGTGGTGATGAACGTGGGGGTGTGGTGGTATTACATCATCCAAATAATCAACGTCGCATGTCGGCAAGGGAGTTGGCAGTTGTTCAGTCATTTCCAGATAATTTTGTTTTTTCAGGTACAAAGTCATCTGCCTATCGTCAAATTGCCAACGCGGTGCCGCCCTTGTTAGGGAAAGCAATTGGTTTGATGCTTGCCGAAGCCGAATTTACTTCAATTGCCCTTAAATCCGAAGCAGCATGATTACCGTTCCAGCCAAACCATTTCCAAGCTACAAGTGGCGTTGGCTAAGTACAATGCCAACCGAAAACTTGCTTGATCCACCTGTTTTTTTGGGCGTTCTTCGTGTATTGGCAAAATATGAAAACATAGCACCATCCGATCCAAAAATTGCAGATGAACTTGCAATTGTTCAAAAAGAAACGCACACGTCTGTTGATCTTGTTAGAACCCCAGAGCGAAACCTCATTCGAAATTCGGGCCAATATTGGAAAGGTACGGGCTTACTACTTCCAGACCATGGTGTTATCCATTTAACTGATCTAGGTCGTAAAGTGGCTCAAGGGAGGGTTACACAGGGAGAATTTACGGCGCTCATGGTACAGCAAACTGTTCTCCCTAACCCTTGGACATATTCTAAAGCGGAACTCACAAAGTGGCAAAATGCAGGTTTAAAGATTCGCCCACTTTTGTTGATTATTGAAGTCCTAAATGAAATTCTCCTCAGGCTTGATAACCATATAGAAGCCTATATTACACCTTGGGATTTATTGCGTATTGTAATCCCACTTTCTGGTTCGAAGGCCAACGCAACTTTAATTGCATCTGCCATTTTGGAGCACCGAAAAGGGGCGCTTGATGTTACTTCCTGGCCTGACTGCATTCCCGAACAAAACGATCATCGACTTGCCAAGGAGTTTTTACGCTTTCTTGCCAACTTTGGCCTATGCCGTCACATTAAAAATGACAACTCCGACAATGACCGCTACCAAATAGATGAACTTGTTAATGTGGATACAATCAGTGATCCCGTCACTAAATCAGTATTTACCCAAAATATCGACGCAAACGGAATTATTGAAGATATTAGACACACTCCGTTGCCGTCAATTATTGAAAGGCATCGAATACAAGCAACAATATTAGCACGACCGGGGCAAAGCCGATTCAGAAATGCCGTTTTAAAAGCCTATGCTGCTCAATGTATTCTAACTGGGGAGGCTATTCCAGAGATTTTAGAAGCGGCTCATATCATTCCGGTTGAAAATGGTGGCTCAGATGAAACAGCCAATGGAATCTGTTTACGTAAGGACATTCACGGGCTTTTTGATTCAGGTCATATTCGTTTGAAGCCGACTGGTGAATTGATATTTAATAAGCCTGTATTAGACAGCAAAAACTACGAAAACTTGCCTAATAGAATATCAATTCCGAATTTTGTAAATCCTAGCAATATTCAATGGCGATTTAGCTATCTTTAGGGAAATCGCAACTGATGGAATTGCCCGCTTTGAATCGATTGGGCTGGATATTTCAATCGACGAAGTCTATCGCCGTATAACTTGGGACTCACTATCCATATCTGCTAAGACATCATGATCTACAACCCCCAACATTCCCTAGAACTCCTGCGCCTAGGCTCAGGCCGGGACGATGCCAATTTCCGTGAAGGCCAAGAAGACGCCATACACCATATCGTCGAAGGTAAAAGCCGTCTGCTGGTGGTGCAGAAAACCGGCTGGGGCAAGAGCTTTGTCTATTTCATCGCCACCAAACTATTGCGTGAAGCCGGTTTGGGGCCGACTTTGTTGGTTTCGCCGCTGCTGGCCTTGATGCGCAACCAGATTGCCGCCGCGCAACGGATAGGGGTGCGGGCCAGTACGATCAACTCGGACAATCAGGACGACTGGGAAGCCATCGAGTCCAAATTGCTGAGGGACGAAATCGACATCTTGTTGATTTCACCCGAACGCTTGGCGAATGGTCGTTTCCGTACCCAAGTGTTGGCTGGCATTGCGGCCCGTATTGCACTGCTGGTGATTGACGAAGCGCATTGCATTTCCGATTGGGGGCATGATTTCCGCCCTCATTACCGGCTGTTGGAACGCATCGTCCGCACCTTGCCGCCGACTCTGCGACTATTGGCGACCACAGCCACCGCCAACAATCGGGTGATGGATGATTTGATGGCGGTGCTTGGCCCGAATTTGGAAGTGTCGCGGGGCGATTTGAATCGCTCATCGCTGACGTTGCAAACCTTGCGCTTACCGGGACAAGCAGAGCGCTTGGCTTGGCTGGCAGGGCAGCTTGCCACGCTACCGGGCCATGGGATTATCTATACCTTGACGGTACGGGATGCGAATCTAGTCGCCGATTGGTTAAAAAAGCAGGGATTCAACGTCGAAGCGTATACCGGCGAGACGGGGGAACGCCGGGAAATGCTTGAACAAGCCTTGCTGGATAATCGGGTCAAGGCACTCGTCGCGACAACGGCTTTGGGCATGGGTTATGATAAACCCGATTTGGCCTTTGTGATCCATTACCAGACCCCCGGTTCGGTCGTGGCCTATTACCAACAGGTGGGCCGTGCCGGACGCGCCTTGGACGCTGCCTACGGCATCTTGCTCAGTGGCGAGGAAGAGACCGAGATTAACGAATATTTCATCAATACCGCCTTCCCTACACGGGAGGACGTAGACGAGGTCATCCGAGCTTTGGAGGCTGCCCCCAATGGTTTGTCTGTTCCCGAACTGATGAACCGGGTCAACCTAAAAAAGGGACGCATTGAAAAAACCATCGCTTTGCTGGCCCTTGAGTCCCCTGCACCGATAGCCAAACATGAGAGTAAATGGCAGTTGACAGCAGCCCGCTTGGGCGAACACTTTTGGCAGCGGGCGGCCCGATTGACCGCCTTGCGGCGTGAGGAACAAACGCAAATGCAAAAATATGTGAGCCTAACCGAGGGGCACATGGCTTTCTTGATAAGCGCACTCGACGGCGACCCCGCACAGGTCAAGCCACCGACTTTGCCGTCGTTGCCTAGCCAAATTGATCCTAAGCTGCTACAGGATGCCGTTAGCTTCTTGCGCCGCACCAGCTTGGACGTGGAACCGCGCAAGATTTGGCCTGCCGGGGGAATGCCACAGTATGGTGTTAAAGGCAAGATTGCCACCGAGCATCAGCCACAAACGGGCAAAGCCTTGTGCGTATGGGGCGATGCCGGTTGGGGTGGCTTGGTGCGGCAGGGCAAATTCCATGATGGCCGTTTTGCGGATGAATTAGTCGAGGCTTGCGTCAACCTATTCCGCGAGTGGAACCCCCAAGTTGGGCCAACTTGGGTAACCTGCATCCCTTCATTGCGCCACCCGAACTTGGTGCCCGATTTTGCGGCACGTCTGGCAGCGGCGTTGAATTTGCCGTTTCATATCGTATTGGCAAAAATCGATCACCGACCCGAACAAAAGACTATGGCAAACAGCATTCAACAAGCCCACAATATAGACGGTTCGCTGTCAATTTGTGTAGACAGGTTGCCTCGGCGGGGTCCGGTGCTGCTGGTGGATGACATGGTGGATTCGCGATGGACGTTTACCGTCGCTGCCTGGCTGTTGCGCACCCATCGTGGCGGCGAAGTTTGGCCCTTGGCCTTGGCGCAAACAGGACACGATCAATGAATGTCGGCTTATCTCCAAACACCCAAGCCATTTTGCTGCTGACGGCACCATTGATTGCGGGGAAGCCGGCAAGTTCGCCCGATCTGTTGAAACCCAGCGAATACAAACGGCTTGCTTGCCATCTACGCGAACGGCAACGCCAACCGGCAGATTTCCTTTCGCCCGATGCAACGGAATTATTTCGAGACTGTGATGTTGTGATTGACTCAGAGCGGCTGCGCCGTTTGCTGGGCCGGGGATTTTTACTCAGCCAAGTGGTTGAGCATTGGCAGACTCGCGCAATATGGGTGGTCAGCCGTGCCGATGCCGATTATCCCCGTCGCTTGAAGGCCCGTTTGCGCGAAGATGCCCCGGCGGTGATTTATGGTTGCGGCGACCGACGTTTGTTGGATACTGGAGGCTTGGCGGTGGTCGGTTCCCGTCATGTGGATGAGGCGATGATTGACTACACGATGAGCATAGGCCGGCTTTGTGCGAAATCGGGCAGGACGTTGATTTCCGGCGGGGCCAAAGGCATAGACCTAGCGGCAATGCGTGGCACATTGGAAGCAGGCGGCAAGACCACGGGCATCATGGCGGACAGTTTGGAACGAACCGCCATGAACCGGGAACACCGGAATTTGTTGCTCGACGGTCAATTGGTGTTGATTTCCCCATATGACCCTGCCGCCAGTTTCAATGTCGGCAATGCCATGCAACGCAATAAGCTCATCTATGCGCTGGCGGATGCGGCTTTGGTGGTGGAGTCCGATTTCAACAAAGGCGGAACTTGGGCCGGTGCAGTCGAGCAATTGGACAAATTGCGCTTGGTTCCAGTCTATGCCCGCTCCACTGGCGAGAAGGGCAAGGGTTTGCCAGCATTGATTGAAAAAGGGGCGATGGCTTGGCCAAATCCAGAAAGCACGGATGAGTTTGCGGCAATATTTGAATCAAAGCCAGAATCGTCTTTGAATGAGCAATTGGATTTATTTGCGGGCAATTGAGCAAAGACTGGCAAGTTTAACCCTGAAGTTCGATCATCACATCAACGAGAACAAACCGTCCGCTTTGAGCGAATTAATTGCCTAGTCGCTTTGGGCTGATAATTTGTTAAGATGGGGCTATCGGAACATTCTCGACCAAAATTAGTTCTAATAAGTCAATACCCAAAGCTTCCCCTCAATTCACAGGATACGTTGCCTATGCGTTATTTGCCCCTGACCGATGCCGACCGTCGCCTGATGCTGGATCGCATCGGCATTGATTCGGTGGATGATTTATTTGTGGATGTCCCGCCCGTAGCCCGATTGAACGGCCCGTTGTCGGCATTGCCCAGTCATCAGGCCGAATATGCAGTGGAACGGATTATTGGCGGGTTGGCGGAAAAAAACATCCATGCCGGTGCTTGCCCGTCTTTTCTCGGTGCGGGGGCTTATCGTCATCATGTGCCAGCCAGTGTCGATCAACTCTTACTTCGCGGCGAGTTCCTGACATCTTATACCCCTTACCAGCCAGAAGTCAGCCAAGGCACTTTACAAAGCCTGTTTGAGTTTCAAACTCAAGTGGCGCTATTGACGGGTATGGACGTTGCGAATGCCTCGATGTACGACGGGGCAACCGCTTGCTCCGAAGCTGTGATGATGGCAAACCGGATTACCCGCCGGGGCAAGGCACTGGTTTCAAGTGGCTTGCATCCCCATTATCGGGAAGTGATCCAGACGATGGCCGACAGCACAGGGTTTTCCGTCGAAGCCTTGCCACCATCCATTCAGCAAAATGAGGATTTGACCGACAGCATCAACCCAGACACATCGTGTGTGGTGGTACAAAATCCCGACTTCTTTGGTCGGCTTGGCGATTACACTGCGCTGGCGGAGGCTTGCCATGCGAATGGAGCGTTGTTAGTGGTCGTGGTGACTGAAGTGGTCTCTCTGGGATTGCTTAAACCTCCCGGCGCGATGGGCGCTGACATCGTGGTTGCCGAAGGCCAGTCGATTGGCAATGCCTTGGGATTTGGCGGGCCGCATGTCGGCCTGTTTGCCTGTAAGGAAAAATATCTACGGCAAATGCCGGGGCGCTTATGTGGACAAACGATAGATGCCGGTGGACGGCGAGGTTATGTGCTAACCTTGTCCACCCGCGAACAGCACATCCGCCGCGAGAAGGCGACCAGTAACATCTGCACTAATTCCGGGCTGTGTGCGTTGGCCTTCACGATTCATCTAAGCTTATTGGGCGAAGAAGGTTTGACTCAGCTTGCCGAGTTAAACCATGCCTTGGCTTGCTCCTTGGCTGATAAGATTGCGCAAGTGCCGGGTTGCCGGGTCGTCAACGATAGTTTTTTCAATGAATTCACCGTTGAACTGCCGGTTCCGGCAGCGGAATTTGTCGAACACATGGCTAAACTGCCTTTACTGGCGGGAGTGCCAGTCAGTCGTCTTTATCCCGAAAACCCAGACATGGATAATTTGCTGTTGGTCGCCGTCACCGAACTTAACACAATCCAAGAGATGGAAACTTTCGTCCAAGCATTGAAGGAGTTGTCATGAATCAACAAGGCAGACCCACACGTCCAAGCGGTGAAGGCTCGGTCACTTCACAAAACAACAATAGCATTGCCGAACCACTGATTTTCGAACAAGGCCAGGAAAACCGTTGCGGTGTGGATTTCCCCGCCCTACCCCAATACCAGGAACGGTTGGGAGGGCTGCGCCGTGAAAGCAAAATTGGCTTGCCCGGCCTATCCGAACCACAGGTAGTGCGGCACTATACCCGGCTGAGCCAGAAGAATTTCAGTATCGACGGTAATTTTTACCCGCTCGGCTCATGTACGATGAAACACAATCCGCGCCTGAATGAAAAAATGGCACGTCTGCCCGGTTTTGCTGATTTGCATCCACTCCAGCCGGTATCGACGGTGCAGGGTGCATTGGAGTTAATCGACCAGTTGGCGTTTTGGCTGAAAACCTTGACCGGGATGCCAGCCGTCGCCATGCCTCAGGCGGCAGGAGCGCATGGCGAATTTTGCGGCATGGCAACAATCAAGGCGGCTTTGGCGGCGCGAGGCGAAAAACGGACTAAAGTATTGGCCCCGGAATCGGCCCATGGCACTAATCCGGCCACTGCCGCCGCGCTGGGTTTTGTGGTCGAAACCATTCCGGCAAACCCTCAAGGCCGGGTCGATTTGGAAGTGCTTAAAGCCAAATTAGGCCCGGATGTGGCGGCTATCATGCTGACCAATCCCAACACGTGCGGCTTGTTTGAACGTGACATGATTGAAATCGCCGAAGCCGTCCACTCAGTCGGGGCTTATTTTTATTGCGACGGTGCCAATTTCAATGCCATCGTTGGGCGAGTCCGGCCTGCCGATCTCGGTATTGATGCCATGCACATCAACTTGCACAAAACCTTTTCCACCCCACACGGCGGTGGCGGACCCGGTGCCGGCCCGGTAGTGTTAAGTGAAGAACTGGCCCGTTTCGCGCCCCTGCCGTATGTTGTGCGGGATGAAAACGGTTTCAGATTAATTGAACATGCCAAGGACAGCATCGGTCGGTTGAAAGGATTTCACGGTCAAATGGGGATGTTTGTTCGCGCCTTGACCTACATGCTGAGTCATGGTGCGGATGGGCTGTGGCAAGTGTCCAGCGATGCCGTGCTGAATGCCAATTATATTTTAGCGAGCCTTAAAGAGGTGATGACGGCATCGTTTGATGGGCCGTGTATGCATGAAGCCTTGTTTGATGACCGCTTCTTGAAAGACACCGGCGTGACCACGCTGGACTTAGCCAAGGCATTATTGGACGAGGGCTTCCATCCGATGACCATGTATTTCCCGCTGGTCGTTCACGGGGCATTGCTGATTGAACCCACCGAAACCGAAAGCCGGGAAACCTTGGATCGCTTTATTGAGGTCATGCGCATCCTCGCCGAAAAGGCTCAAACGGGTCATGTCGATTGGTTCCACGAAGCCCCACGCCATACCCCTTTGCGTAGGTTAGATGAAACGCAAGCGGCTAGAAAGCCGGTGTTGAAGTGGATACCTTAATTTTGATCGTTCCCACGCTCCAGCGCTCATCGTTATACACAAGTCATTGCGGGAGCAGCAGAACCCCGAAGGGGTTCAAGCAATTAGCCGGGGGTTGAGCGAAGCGACACCCCCGGACGGCAAAACGAATAAAATATCGACCCCGGAGGGGTCGCAGTATTTCCTGCGCGGTCTTAGGATA
>CAIWDB010000210.1 GCA_903911305.1 uncultured Methylococcaceae bacterium
AAGGCGCTTTAAAGTAGGTATTGGATTGCCATTGTCATCAGTGGATTGGCAGGACGGATTAATGCCGGAAGGATCGGAAGCCGAACCAGTAGCGACACTGCACGGGCTAATGAAATAAATATGCACATGGAATTTATGAATATCAGCGGCAATTCTCGGTGTAGTATTTAGATATGAAGGGTTCGCGACGTTTGCTTTCTTTAAAATGGTGGCGGTTGTGCCATCTGCTTTGGTTCCCACAGTATTAATGGAATTATCGGAATTTAGACTTCCTAAAGCAAAACTAGTGGGATCACCATTTTGTAAATCGGCATTTTGAATGCCTAAATTTCTATCAAACGGACTGGCCTCACTCGTGCTGCTGGCTTGCAAGTATAGTTCATTGGCGACAGGCGTTGTAATGGTACCAGCCGTATCCACTCTGCGAACAACAAAAATATCAGTGCCAGTTTTATAATCGGGCAAACAACTGAGTGGATTTGTCTTATTATAGCCTTGCACAGGATAGACCAATGTCATATTGGAATTGACTAAATCAGTGGATGAATCTGGGATTTCAGGATTGACATCGCACGGGTCAGGAGGAGTGCTAGAGATGCTTACGATGGGCGACTCCCATGTTCCATAAAAACCGGCATGATTAATGTCTTGTTGGATAAGATACATGGCATACCGACCATTTTCCATTTGTAGTGTAGTTTTTTCCAATTCATTACGCATATTACTTTGTTGTATTATATACGCAGTTATTAATAATAATAACAATATATCAATAACCATGGCAACCATTATTTCAATAAGAGATATTCCATGCTGAAATCGAGTGGGTGCGATCTCTAAACCCTGCCGATGCCTGATATTGACAGATATGATCATGATATTTAACTCAGTACAGGAATTTGTAATGTTAAGCTGATTACTCGACGATAAGCCTCGTCCCCGTATAAATTCTTTCCACAGGTTTGTCCCGTTAAAGGCGCACTTGTTTTACCTACACCTTGCCAAGCGATGCTAATAAGATAAGTGTTTGCCGCTATTAAGCTAATACATCCTCGCGTACCGATCATCCCGCCAATATTTGTACCACCCGTGGCTGCGGTTTTTTCACCAGAACCTTGAAGCAGTGTGTTCCATTCAGATATATCATTAGTCGCCCTAGATTGCTGATTCGCCGTACCGGATGTACAAACCGGAGGGGACGTTACGCCAGTGCCCAAGTAAGGTGAGCCGTTAGTGAGATCGGTGGTGATTGCGTAACATGACGCCACTGATCGATTTGCAGTCATGCGGGCAGCCATGTCTTGTATCATTACCAAAGCTTGTACTCTTTGATATGACTCCATGGTGGCTCGTACACTTTCAGACATTAAACCGGCTAAACCTAGGAGACCAAGTGATAGTATGACAAGCGTTACAAGTGCTTCTATCATACTGATACCATGAATATCTGGATTAAATTGACAGCAATTCATTAGCAACTACTCCCAGTTTGGAGATAACTTCTTGCCCTTCCACTAAAATCAATGGAAATACAGCGTACCGTGGTTGACGAGGTGCTAGGGTAAGCATCAATTGTGAATGTAATAACAGAGCTTGACAATCTACCAGCACTATTATACGTGATGATTGGGATATTGCTGCAATTACTTGAAGTGTTGACAGAATCAATTATACTTACGCCATCTAAAGAGTCATGCGATATTATGGTTACGCTTCCATTTTTAATTTGCCAACCTTCATTCCAGCATTTACCAGTTAAAGAGGAAATATTAATGCTTGTATTTCGCTTAATCGCTTCACTGCGGGCTAACATTAAATCTGCCATTAAATCAAATGTGGCATATTTTATTTTCTGAGTGTTGGTAAACCGTTGATAAGTTGGTATTCCTATTACCAGCAAAACACTCAAAACTGTTATTGTCACCATCACCTCAATCAAAGTGAAACCATTTTTAATGGGTTTGACAAGTAACTTATTTCTAATTATTTGATTGACCATTATCATTTTCCACTCCAACAATTTCTGACTGTTGTTGTCCCTGAAACGAAGCTTGTTCCTGATCCTTTAATCCAATTGACCCCGAACTGGTCTATTTGCAAAGCTCCACAGGTATTATCCCTAGAGATCTGTGAACTTGTAGGTGTGGCAATTGCAGTGTATGAGGGTGGGGCTGCTGTATTGTCAGGTGTGACAGTTATAGTATAATTTGCAGAGACCACGCTAGGGGTTGGATATAACGTGCCTTGTACGGTAGTGTCAAAATATTGATGCTTGTCCAGCATATATTGGGCTTGCTTATTTGATAAATTAAGCAGGAAAGTAATTGCGGCCACACGGTTTGAACGCGCTATGCTTTTGGTATAAGTAGGTATCGCAATCCTAGCTAGAATAACAATTATTGAAACAACTACCATTAGCTCTATCAAGCTAAAACCCTTTTGAAAAGAATTATTGGTTTTATTATTCATATTATAATTCATCCTATTGAAACTTTAAGTTCTGAGATTTTATCGCAATCTATTGGTTACTATAAGTGTAATGATGACAAAGTAATATAGTTTAAGGCAGAATCTGTAGTGAAATACAGCGTTTTCAATACCAAATAGTTACTTAATAATGAATATATGCAACATGTAGGAGCGGGCCACGCCCGCGATAAATAGCCTATTTTTGAAGACTTGGCCCAAACAATCGCGGGCATGGCCC
>CAIWDB010000211.1 GCA_903911305.1 uncultured Methylococcaceae bacterium
ATCACCCCGCGCCGCTGGCCTAAATGCGCGGTCGGTGAAGTGGCGTTGGTCATCGTGCCGAACATTGCGTCCATTTCCTGCCAGCCATTGTCCTTGGCAGCCAGCAGGATTCGACCTGATAGGTCGTCTAGTGAAATCGCACCTTGTGCGAGTTGGACGATGTTGTCTGGCGGCTTCATCAGGAACAGGGCTGGCGTGGAAACCACACCCAACAAATGCGCCTGTCCTTGATCGACACGGAAATCGGGATAAAGGCCATTCGGCATGGCTTGTCCGTCGAGCGAGACGGCATACACTTTGAAGCCGAAGCGTTTTTCCAATAAGGCCAGCAAAGGCGCTTGGATGTGACAGTAGCGGCAGTCTGATCTGAAGAAGAACAAAATGCCGGCCTGTTTCGCAACCATAGCGAGTGCCTGTTCGCTGGCAAGCCCTGCCTGATAGTTGGCCTCGTTAGCGGCAAAGGTTGCAATGGGCCTGCGCTGGTTTTCGTCCAATAGCGGGTCGGACATGACGACGCGACGGGCCACGACGGTAAACCGCTGGGCCTTGTCCATCATGACCCGCTGAAGGTAATAGTACGCGGCTACGTTTTCCGGGGATGGATCGTCAATGGCCTTGTCTCGGTAGCGCTCCAGATTTTTCCTGAACCAGTCGGCGGACAATGGGGAAGGCTCAGGTATTCCTGACTGTGTTGGTTGGTTATGTGGAGGAATAGGTGGCGGCTGATGCTTGGCCTCGGTGCCTGGCTTGGCCTGTTCCGGTTGTTTATTCGGTTTTTGTTTGGTTTCGGGTTCAACCTCGCGCCAAAACCAGCCCCGCTCCTTGTCGATGAAAAAAGGAGGCTCGGAGGGCGAAACAAAGTCAGCCCCCCAAGCCAAGCGGGACGCCAAGAGGAGGTAGGCGCAAAAATGAGGGGTTTGCCGATTCATGCGGCAATTATGCTGTCTTTTGAGTATTTCGGTGATTGAAAAGATTGCGTTTTATTTGATCATTTCATCCATACGATTTGACATTTATACGGGCTGGAAAATTCGTCCACTCCATACTCACTGTGACCACCCTTGAGTAGCGGTGGTAGGCTCTTACCCACACCCCTGAGATGACATAGAGGATGCCGTTGGCGGCTAACTCTCCGGGGCAGGGGGATGCTTGCTGTGGCTAGGTATCTGTTTTTCTTGGTTATCTACGCGGCATAACAGATCGGTCAGGAATTAGCTTGCCCGAACTTTGGGAAACCTGCGGTCATCCCCATGGAAATGAAGCACTCAATGCAAAAATAGAAACTAATCGAGGCTTGTTTCTAATCGTGGCCGAGAAGGATAGGGAATCGAGGTGTTATAATTCAACATGGGCGCATGAATATCCAAACTCGGATGTTCATCAACGAATCAAGGATAACTATTGCATGACAGAATCTTACCTAGGCATTTTGAAGCAGTTGAGGCTGCTCGTTGGCTTTCTCGGCGAAAAATCTCAATTTGACTGGTGGTCAACTGCATTCTACGAGTCGTCGAGCCGGCTTTTTCTGGAACCAGTCTTTTCAAAAACATCTAGGCTGGCACAGTACCACGGTGTTCTCGAAGCAGCCCGTATCCTTCACGATGAACATTTGAGCGTTGGAAGTTACCATCTATTTCGCCTGCCGGAAGAAATCGAAGAGAACCTTCACGCAATCATTCTAAACAGCATTGGCGAAGTACACGTAAGCCAATCTCTTCAAACCAAAGATGATGCGTTGGATGCGTTGAAAATTTTGGCTACGACGAACTTTCCTGTCAGTATAGGGCCCGTCACTGTAGGAAACATCAAAGAACTCGAATCTGAAAACCTTTTGAAAGATATGGCGGGCGCTTATTTGGTGGCCTTTTCGCGAAATGTCAAAATTTACCCCTATTTGGTAAGTTAGGCGTGACAAAAAACAAGCCCTACACGATCCAACTACAAGCCGGACTTGGACTCATTGATGTGACCAAAACTTTACTCGACTTGTGGATGCCAGGTATGTTGGCAAATCAGCTATACCAGACTGCTCTGGAATCTGGACAATTTCCTAATGTTACGGCGCGACGCCTGCGCAACATCGTTGTCGAATGTTTCGCACCGCGCTACTTGGTTTCAGGTGGTTCGCCAGCGGCACACCTCAAGCAGCTTGCCAAATCACTCCCCAATGCAGAACTGACTCAACTCATGCTTTTGTTTACGAGTCGCGCCAACCCCATTTTCGGTGATTTTGTCCGCGAAGTTTATTGGCCTCGTTACGCTGGTGGACATTCGCAAATGATGATTGATGATGCTCGCGCATTTGTTGAGCGCGGAATAGACGATGGAAAGACATCAAAACGCTGGTCTGAGTCTACCATTCGTCGTGTATCATCTTATTTAATGGGATGCTGTGCAGATTATGGCTTGCTTGAACATGGAATTCGCACTAATCGCCAAATCGTGTCCTTCCGCATTTCCTCAGCAGTGGCAGCCTATTTGGCCTATGATTTACATTTCAAGGGTATCGGTGATAACGCATTGCTTACAGAAATTGACTGGCAATTATTTGGTTTGTCGCGTGAGGATGTGATGGAAGAAATTAAACGTATCTCGCTAAGGGGTCTGGTCATAGTCCAGGCCGCAGGGGAAGTGATTCGTATCAGTTGGAAACATCAAAACATGGAGTCGCTTTGCGATGTCCTCGCTCAAAGCTGATTTTGACGAATTAAGAGAAAGAATTCGGTATGGCCGTGAACTCGATCACGCCAGTTTTGAACCAATTTATTACCTAGTGTTCTCGCCGGAGCAAATTATCGAAGTCAAAAGGCAAACCCCTGCCTGGATTTCAAAGCTTCATCAGGAAGGCTGGAATGTTAAGGTTTTTTCTATTTTGGATGAGATCAATGCCATTTTAACGAACGATCCCCGACGTTCTCTTTGGCTTATGGCTGACCGAAAAGACCCGATGGAATGGTCGAAAACCAATCAGTCTCTTGCAAATGCACTCACTGTCAACAATGCACTTCAAAATCGCTTGGTAACGCTCTTGGGTTCACTGGAAGGTCAATCTAACAGCTTGGTTTTGGTGACCGACCTGGAAGCGCTGCATCCCTATCTTCGGATTGGGGCCGTTGAGAGCCAGCTTCAAGGCGAGTTTCATGTGCCGACGATTTTCCTATACCCAGGTGTTCGAACCGGCAAATCCCGATTGAAATTTCTGGGTTTCTACCCCGAGGACGGCAACTATCGTTCAGTCCACGTGGGTGGCTAAACAAACTAAAGGACTTTGGACATAACCATGCAGATTCATTCCCTTTTTGACCCCAGTAAAGATATTTATCGAACCATTGAAAAGGTCATCTCTTACGGGGCTTCTCAGGAAAACCGACTCAAGGCAGAAATCTCAGAATATGTAGCGACGGAAAGCATTGAAGAGCAGTTCCGTAAATTGCTAGATCGAATGCAGTTGGCGATGGAATCGGGTGGAGAGAATGAAATAGGGGTTTGGGTGTCTGGCTTCTATGGATCAGGTAAAAGCTCGTTTACCAAATATCTAGGCTTGGCATTCGACAATCAAGTCACCATCAGTGGCATTCCCTTCCTCAAGCATCTTCAAGACCGGCTGCACACGCCACAAGTCAAAGCACTCCTTAGCACGGTAGTTCAGCGATTCCCTGCCGCCGTGGTTATGCTAGACCTAGCCAGTGAAATGTTAGCTGGTGCTACCATGGAAGATGTGTCTACAGTCCTCTACTATAAGGTATTGCATTGGGCAGGATACTCGCGCAACCTGAAAGTGGCTGCACTTGAACGCAGGATTGAACAAGATGGCAGATATGATGAATTCCTGAGTAAGATAGAAGCCTCACTGCCAGGTCTGACATGGAAAGAGCTACAAAACGATCCACTGGTCGTTGATGGACTCATTCCACAGATTGCCCACGAAATGTACCCATCGCTGTTTCCAACAACCGCTTCATTTTCGTCAAATATCGAAGGATTCTTTCAATTCGAGGATCAGCGCGTCCAAGAAATGATAGATATCATCAGGAAGAAAAGCGGAAAGCAGAACATCATTTTTATCATTGACGAGGTTGGTCAGTACGTTGCCTCTCGTGATAACTTGATCCTCAACCTTGATGGACTCGCAAAAAATCTAAAACGCTTAGGGGATGGCAAGGCTTGGATTATTTCCACGGCTCAACAAACGTTAACCGAAGATGATCCTAGGGCAAGCCTTAATTCCCCCCAATTATTCAAGCTCAAAGATCGCTTTCCTATCCAAATTGATCTTGAATCGAGTGACATCAAAGAGATTTGTTATCGAAGATTGCTAGGCAAGTCGCCAACAGGCGAGATCGAATTAGCCAAATTATTCGATGCTCATGGACAGGCTCTCCGGCATAACACCAAGCTACAGGATGCCAAGTTTTACGATGCCGATTTTAGCCGGGAAACTTTTATAAACCTTTACCCGTTTTTGCCGGCACATTTTGACATTTTGTTGCATCTACTGGGCGCTCTGGCAAAATCCACGGGTGGGATTGGGTTGCGTTCTGCCATCAAGGTAATACAGGACATCCTCGTTGAAGGACATGATGGCCGCTCGCCAGTTGCAGACCAAGCATTGGGATGGCTTGCCACTACGGTGACTTTGTTTGATGCGCTGGACAAAGACATTCGTCGCGCATTTTCCTCGGTGCATCTGGCAGTGGGCAAGGTTTTGATTCGCTTTCCAGATTCCCAACTCCATCAGGACATTGCCAAGTCGGTTGCCCTACTGCAAATTCTGGGAAACCTTCCTGTCACGGTGCAAAATGTCACGAGTTTAATGCACCCGTCGATAACCGCTCCATCCATGCAGGATGAAATATCCAAAGCCATTGAGGAAATGCTCAACGATGTGCATGTGCCTTTGGGCCAAAATGAAGGCAACCTATGTTTCTTGAGTGAAAAACTGCGGGATATAGAGATAGAACGTGGCGCAATTCCCTTGCGTACTGTCGATGTCAAACGCATTTTTAATGAAGCACTGCGAGAGGTGTTTGACCCACTTCCTCGTGTCAGCTTGCATGGGTCGATGACCGTCACCAGTGGCTTAAAAGTCCAGATTGGCAGCAGCATGAATAGTCTGGCCGGTGAACAGAACACCATACAAACCATCGTCGAGTTCGTGGGAGAGAGCAACTATGAAACGGCACGAACCCGAATGCTTGATGATTCGCGCAGTCGCTCCGCCCAGTACCTCATTGCCCTGTTAGCCCGAAGCAATGTCGAGCTAGACGATCTGGCAAGCGAAGTTTTCCGCTGCCTTCGCATTACCGAACTCCACCGCAATGACCCAGACCAGGAAATTAAGGGTTATTGTGCCAGTCAACAAGACCGTGCATCCAAGCTGAATTGCCAGTTACAGAGCAAAATCAAGCAAACCCTGCAAAGCGCTTTGTTTGTTTTCCGGGGGCAAACGACTGCCGTCACCGCCCTAGATCCAAGCATCTTGGAAGCCGCTAAAAAATTACTGGCCGATGTGGCTGCACAGGCGTATGACCGCTATGTTGAAGCACCCGAGCGAGTCAGTACTGATCTTGCCGAAAAATTCTTGCGTACTGCCAACCCTGCCGCCATCAGTGGTTCCTTAGACCCACTTGGATTTGTCGAATCCCTTGGTGGTCGTGCTACATTCAAGACCGACCACAAATCCATAGTCAGTATTCGCGACTACATTGATCGCAACGGTAATGTCGAAGGCAAACGTCTTCTGGAACACTTTAGCGATGCGCCTTTTGGCTGGTCACCAGACACTACGCGATACATTCTCGCCGCCATGCTCATGGCGGGCGAGATCAAACTCAAGGTATCAGGGCGCGAGGTCACCGCTGCCGGTCAACACGCTATCGATGCTCTGAAAACCAACAACTCGTTTAAGCAAATCGGGGTTTCATTGCGTGATGGAAAACCAACGATAGAAACTTTAGGGCGGGCTTCTGAGCGCCTTTCCGATTTGATTGGCGATATGGTAATCCCATTGGAACAGGAGATCAGCAAGGCCGCTGCCAAGCACTTTCCAAAATTTCAACAGGAATACGGCCCTCTGGCAGAAAAGCTCAATGGCTTGGGCTTAAAAGGCAGCGACCGCATTTTTGATTTGAATCAAAACATTGCCGATATACTGTTCAACGACGCTTCAGATGCCACTGATCGTCTTGGTTCTGAAATCTCTGTGCTTTACAACAATCTCAAATGGGCATTCGAAGTCAAACGGGTTCTGGACAATGGTCTCGATGTCACTATCCGCGACTTACAAAGCCATTGCCGTGAAATTAAAGCCTTACCCGAAACCGGAGTGCCGGGTGATCTTCGCAATGAAGTGTCCGAAGACTTGATCTTATTGGCTGAACAACTGGCAAAAGAGGATTTTTACACACTCACTGCCGAGTTTAACTCCAAACTTACTCATCTTAATTCCTGTGTCCGTGATGCAGCAATTGCACTGTCAAACCAGCAAAAGTTTCGCCTAAACGAAGGCGTGGAAGATTTGCAGCGACTTGATGAGTGGGATGAATTGACCCAAGAGGAGCGCGGCAATGCCATAAGCCGTCTTGACACATTGGTCATTGAAACAACCCATGATCTTGCGGGAATCAAAAAACTGTTAGCGCGTGATTACGACATTAACAGTAACTTGGAAGAACTCAAACGTTCCATTAAACGCCAAGGGCAGGAGCGTATTCGCCAGCGTTTGGAGGAAGACCGCATCAAGATCGACGAAAAAGGTCAAAGCAAGTTATCCAAATCCATTTCAGTGCCGGTGAAAATGACTTCTAAAGCCGACCTTGACTTACTGATTCGGCAACTCGACGAAATCAAATCACAAACGGGGCTTTACGCCGAGATTGAAGTGACATTCTTCATCGCTGGCTCGGAAGGTAACTAAACAATGGCGTTTGACCAACCCACCCGAAATCGCCTACAACGCTTTGTCAATGAAACCCGCAAGGTGCTGGAGGCAGAGTTTACCCGGCAACTCCAGAACGATTACGGGATGGACCCGAATTCAGGTTCGATCACTGAACTCGCCAAGCTTCGACATATCAATGATGCCCAACGCGAGACCGCGCGGATTTTGCGTGACACCTTGGCGCATTACTGCGCCAGCGGCGATATGGATCGACAACAAGGCTTAGATCGGATCGTCCGCGAGCAAGCGTTTACCGTACTCAACCGCTTGACTGCTTTGCGGATGGCGGAGGCGAGGGGGCTTTTAATCGAATCCGTGGGTAATGGCTACCAAGCCAAAGGTTTCCAACTTTATTCAAGGCTGGCGGGAAATGGCTTAGGTGAAACCGGTGATGCTTATCGAGTATACCTATTCAGCGTATTCGACGAACTGGGCCAAGAACTCCCCGGCTTGTTTAATCGCTACTCACCGCAAGGGCGTTTGTTTCCGCGTGAGGCCGCACTATTGCCCTTGCTTGCACTGATTAACGATGCCGAAATTGAGCCGCTGTGGGCCGAAGACGAGACCATCGGCTGGATTTACCAGTATTTCAATTCCAAGGAAGAACGCAAGGCCATGCGTGATGCTTCCCAAGCACCGCGCAACAGTCGCGAGTTGGCGGTCCGCAACCAATTCTTCACGCCGCGCTATGTGGTGGAGTTCTTGGTGGACAATACCCTGGGCAGGCTTTGGTTCAACGCCACGGGTGGACAGACATCCTTGCGCGAGCGTTGCCAATACCTCTTGGTCAAGCCCGACGAAACACCCCAGCCAGCGACCAAGTTGCGTGACCCCCGCACATTGAAGTTACTTGACCCTGCTTGCGGTTCCATGCACTTTGGCCTATACGCCTTCGACCTTTTTATTGAGATTTACCGCGAAGTGTGGGTTTGGGAACAGCAAAACGGACCCGGTTCACTTTCTTTCCCCTCTCCCCACGCGGGAGAGGGGCTAGGGAAGGGCGATGCTGTTGAATTAAGCTCTAAAGTCCCCTCCCCCCACGGGGGAGGGTTAGGGTGGGGGCGAGTAAAATCTGGAGAAGAGGTTGATTCAACAGCATTATTAGTGGAGAGGAGGCAAGCATTCAAGCCCCTGAGCCAGTCCTATGCGGACGAATCGGCCTTTCTGCTTGATGTGCCTAAGCTCATCATTGAGCACAATATCTACGGAGTGGATATTGACCCCCGTGCCGCGCAAATAGCTTCCTTGGCATTATGGCTGAGGGCGCAACGAGCTTGGCATGATGCGGGGGTCAAAGCCAAAGATCGCCCAATCATTGGTCGAGGAAATGTGGTGGCAGCGATTGCACCACCGGCTGAAAAGGAACTGCGTCAACAATTCGCTGCCAATCTGGATAAACGCGATGCTGAGTTGTTCGAAAAAACCCTGCAACTGTTAAAAGGCTTGCCAGAACTGGGAGTATTACTGCAAGTGGAGCGTGAACTTCCAAACTTGATCCGCGAAGTTTATGTAGGCAAGGGTACGGGCTTGTTCGCCGAGCAAGAGCAAGAAAACTGGCAACAGGCCGAAACTCGACTGCGTGAAGCCTTGACTGATTTTGCCCATGCCGCAAAATCAAGCTATCTGGGTCGATTGTTTGCACAAGATGCTTTGCAAGGCTTACGCTTGATTGACCTTTGCCGGGAAGTGTTCGATGTAGTGGTGATGAACCCGCCTTTTGGTGCGCTGACCAGCAACACCAAAGACTCATTAGCCAAGTCTTACCCGCGCAGTAAAAATGATCTACTGGCGATCTTCGTCGAACGTGGATTGCAACTGCTACGCCCCGGTGGGCGGATTGGCGCAATCACCTCGCGCACTTGCTTTTTCCTGACCAGTTTCCAAAAATGGCGTGAGGAAATTGTGCTGGGAATTGCCGAACCAGAAGTCATGGCTG
>CAIWDB010000212.1 GCA_903911305.1 uncultured Methylococcaceae bacterium
GCTTACCTAGGCTGGATCAAGCGGTTTGTGTGGTTTCACGGCAAAAGGCATCCGAGGGACATGGGCGCGGCGGAGGTGGAGGCGTTCCTGACCGATTTGGCGGTGAAGCGGAAGGTGTCGGCCGCCACGCAAAACCAAGCCTTGGCGGCTTTGCTGTTCTTGTATAAAGGGGTATTGGGCATCCAATTGCCTTGGCTGGACGAAATGGTGCGGGCCAAGCGGTCCCAGCATTTGCCGACGGTATTGACGGTGCGCGAGGTGGGGGCGGTGCTGGCGGGAGTAGAGGGGACTTTGGGTCTGATAGCGCGGTTGTTGTATGGGACTGGGATGCGTCTGCTGGAAGGTTTGCGCCTGCGGGTGAAAGATGTGGATTTTGACATGCATCAGGTCACTGTGCGCGACGGCAAGGGGGCAAAGGATCGGGTGACGATGCTGCCGGGGGCTTTGGTGGAGCCGTTGCGGGAACACCTTGCGCAAGTGAAGGCGTTGCATGAGGCGGATTTGACCGAGGGTTTCGGCGCGGTATGGCTACCGGACGCACTCATGGTGAATGCGCCCTCTCCCCCTGCCCCTCTCCCAGAGGGAGAGGGGAGAACGAAAGAATGGGGATGGCAGTATGTGTTTCCGGCGGGTTCGTTTTCAGTGGACCCGGTTTCGGGGGTGCGGCGGCGGCATCATGTGCAGGAACAGGCGGTGCAGCGGGCGATGCGCAAGGCGGCGCTGGCAGCGAAGATTGCCAAGCCGGTGTCCCCGCACACGTTGCGCCATTCCTTCGCCACCCACCTGTTGGAATCGGGTTATGACATCCGCACCGTGCAAGAATTGCTAGGCCACAAGGATGTGGCGACGACGATGATTTACACCCATGTGCTAAACCGGGGTGGCAAGGGTGTCGTTAGCCCTTTGGACCGACTTTAACCTGATGACGGGCTGGCAAAGCAAGCATTGCCCGTCAAATTCCGTCCAACGACAAAAATCCGCCTTTCACCCGCTCCATTCCGGTACAATTGATCGAATTATCCCGTATCCAACAGAGGTGAGTAGTGAGCATACCGGCCCGTAGACAACAAGAATCCGAACATTTGGAGCGACTGACCAGTTTGGTCGCTGACATCCTCGCTGAAGCCAAGCACCAAGGGGCTAGTTCGGCAGAGGCGGGGTTGAGCGTGGATCGGGGTCTTTCAGTCAATGTGCGCTTAGGTGAGGTGGAAACCATCGAACACCATCGCAGCCAAGGCTTGGGCGTGACGGTTTATTTTGGTCAACGCAAAGGCACGGCCAGCAGTACCGACCTAAGCGCCCAAGCGGTGCGCGAAACCGTGGCCGCCGCCTGTCGAATCGCCAAACATGCGGCGGAAGACGAATTTGCCGGTCTTCCTGAAGCGGAATTGTTAGCCAAAGAATTCCCTGATCTTGACTTGTACCATCCTTGGGATGTGGAGGTCGAAGACGCGATTCAATTGGCGAAACGTTGCGAAGACGCGGCGCGTGGCTATCATTCAGACATTTCCAATTCGGAAGGGTCCAATTTAAACACCTATCAAGGTTTGCGCGTGGCGGGCAATAGTTTGGGGTTTCTGCATGGTTATCCTAGCAGTCGGCATAGCATCAGTTGCTCGGTGATTGGTGGGACTGGCGACAACATGCAGCGGGATGACTGGTGGACCGTGGCGCGTGATGCAGCCGACATGCAACCCGCCGAAACGGTGGGGCGCATAGCCGCCGAACGCACCATTCGGCGATTAGGCGGGCAATCGTTGAGTACCCGGCAATGTCCGGTTATTTTTGCCGCCGAGGTGGCAGGTGGGCTGATTGGGCATTTCATCGGGGCGATTCGCGGCGGCAATCTATACCGTAAATCCTCCTTCCTGCTAGATCAGTTGGGCAAGCCAGTCTTTCCCAGTTTCATCCGCATTCATGAGCATCCGCATTTGCGAAAGGCTCTGGGCAGTGCGCCTTATGACGGCGAAGGCGTTGCCACCCATGTCCATGACATCGTGATAGGGGGCATTTTGGAATCTTATGTCCTCAGCACGTATTCCGCTCGCAAATTGGGGATGAAAACCACGGGCAATGCCGGCGGTGTGCATAATTTGATACTTGAGCCAGGTGAATTGGACTTGCCGGATTTGTTAAAGAAAATGGGGACAGGGCTATTGGTGAACGAGTTGATGGGTCAGGGAGTCAATATTGTGACGGGCGATTATTCACGCGGGGCGGGGGGTTTTTGGGTGGAAAATGGCGAGATTCAATATCCGGTTGATGAAATCACGATTGCCGGCAATTTAAAGTCTATGTTAATGAATATCGTGGCTGTCGGTAACGATGTCGATCTGCGGGGAAATACTAGGACTGGCTCAATTATGATTGAGGAAATGACGGTCGCGGGAAACTGAGTTAGTCTTAAGTCACTGATGTTACGCATGGACGCGAAAGTTGCCTATTTCCGCACATGCCGGGAGCGTCAAAGCAAGCCCTTCGGCTTCGCTCAGGACAGGCTTTGACGCTCCAATCCTAGACCGTTGCGTAGCGTCAGTTAAATCACATAAACCTTAAGAGGAGAATAATAATGAGTGAACCTGTCATCGTACAAAAATCCCCATACGCCGTAGAACTGGAACCAGGAAAATATTGGTGGTGTGCTTGTGGGCGTTCGGCCAACCAACCCTTTTGCGATGGTTCGCACAAAGACACAGGCATAAATCCTGTGCCTTTTGAAGTGGAGGAATCCAAAAAGGTTTGGTTGTGCGGTTGTAAACATACCAAAACCCAAGCTTTCTGTGACGGGACCCATAGCAAACTGTAGGCACTAGAGACTTTTACCAGAATGCCTTTACGGGCGGTCCTTCATGCCAACATAGCGCCCTGAAGGATGCCTTGCAAGGTGATGTTTTTCGATAATCGCCTTTTATTCCCCGGCAAAGACATTCCAAGTGCTGTTATCGTCGCAACCATCGTTGGATTCGGCGTTTACCCGAAACCAAACTTTGCCTTTGGTGACAGCTTCCTTCAACCGACCTTGAATCAAAAAACTACCGCTACGTTGTTGGGTGATTTTCACATCCACAGGTTCGTTGTTGGCCCACACTTTAATAGTGGCTTGGTCGGTGTTGTCCGAGGCTGTGAGCGAAAACTCACTAATGGAAGCGATTTTCGCGTCTTTGCCGGGGTTTTGATCAAAAAAATGCGGTGGTTCGCAGTTTATGATAAGTCCGCCATGATGGCTTACTCTTGGGGCTGCATTTAACGCAGTTGATGAAAAAGCCAACACTAGGCTGGCGATAACGGCAATGGATGGGTGGGTCATATTCAAAACCTCTTGTTGTACGTGGGATGACTTAATGAAACCAGCAAGCAAACAAGCTTTGCTGATAATGCTATAAACTACCTTAAAACTAGATGGACTGACAGTCCCCACTGTGATTTTTTGCTTTATTCCGCATGTTGAAAAAATCCAATAGTCGAAGCATTTACATTCCGCCGGAAGAAATAGACATTAGCGCCATGCGCGCTCAAGGGGCGGGCGGGCAAAATGTCAATAAAGTGGCGACGGCAGTGCATCTGCGATTCGACATTCGGGCATCCTCCTTGAACGAGAGCCACAAAAGCCGCTTATTGGCCTTGTCTGATCAACGAATCACCGATGAAGGTGTGATTGTCATCAAGGCTCAACAACATCGCAGCCAAGAAATGAATCGCCAAGATGCCATAGAACGCTTGCATGATCTTGTGCAGAGTGTGTCCAATCCACCGCGTCCCCGCAAGCCAACCAGACCTACCCTAGGTTCAAAAAAGCGCCGATTGGCAAGTAAATCCCAGCGGTCTCAAATCAAGGCACTCCGGGGTAAGTTTGAGGAATAACGGGTTTATGCATGTCTGAGTATCAATCGAATGTTTCAGGCACAAACGCCACTCACGAAAAATTGATTGACATTCATTCCCACGGCGGGCTTAATCCATTACATACCCAGGTCATCAACCTCGATATTGGAACAAATAGCTTAGTTGACAAGGATACCGAATACCTATCGGTGGGTATTCATCCATGGTCGCTGGTAGAGGATCATATGCCCAGTGCAATGGCAACTGTTAGGGATTTGGCCGCTCGGTCGAATGTCTTGGGGGTAGGCGAATGCGGCTTGGACAAACTGAAGGGAGCCAGTTGGAAATTGCAACAAAAAGCCTTTATGGAACACATGCAAATTGCCTCTCAGTGGCATAAACCCCTGATTATTCACTGCGTGAAGGCTCAAAATGATTTAATCCGTATTGTGCGCCGGGAGAGTATTGAGGTTCCAATGATAATTCATGGTTTTGATGGCAATTTGAATATTGCACATACACTTTTGGAAAATGGGTTTTATCTTTCTTTTGGCAAAGCCTTACTGCGTCAGAATTCCAATGCGTATAAGGCGTTAATGGAATGCCCGCAAGATAGAATGTTTTTGGAGACTGACGACTCCGACATACCCGTTGACAAACTATACGAAACAGCAGCGGCAATATTGGGCCTAGACCTAAGTGAGTTTATAGCAATAATCAGGTCAAATTTTACCAAGGTATTCCGACCATGACCGATTTGGCTTGGCTTTCACGCACTGAATTATTGATAGGAAAAGAAAGATTGAACAAACTGCAACAAGCCCATGTGCTGGTTGTCGGTTTGGGCGGAGTGGGTTCTTTCGCTGCCGAGTTCTTATGCCGTGCGGGGGTTGGCCGGTTGACGATAGTGGATGGCGATGTGGTGGAGGCAAGCAATTGCAACCGGCAATTGCCTGCCCTGACGACGACTATCGGTCAAAGCAAAGCGGAGGTGATGGCTGAAAGGCTGCTATCCATTAATCCTAAATTGGATTTAGTGACGGTCAGGGAATTCATCACACCCGATGGGGCGCGGCGAATGCTGGATCAGCCCTATGACTACATCGTTGATGCCATAGACAATATCTCGTCCAAAATCAGCTTCCTGCAATCCGCCTATTGGCAAGGTTCCCCGCTTATCAGTTCCATGGGGGCTGGGGGGAAATTTGACCCCACACTTATACAAGTGGTTGACATCGCCAAGACATACAACTGCCCGTTTGCTCAAAACGTGCGCAAGCGCCTCCGGGAGTTGGAGATTAGAAAAGGAATCAAAACGGTTTTTTCCCCTGAGTCGCCGCCTGAAGAATCCTTGCTATTGGCTGACGGCGACACGGTCAAACGCTCTATTTATGGCACAATATCTTATATGCCAGCCGCATTCGGCGGGGTATGCGCTTCGGTTGTGCTGCGCGATTTGGTGGAATAGTGATTAATGCATGTGCCCACATCCACCCATGCCGCAACCTCCGCTAGAAGTGGGTGTGGATTTATGCCCCCCGCCGTGTACTGCCGGGGCGGATAATTTCTTTTTGACTTCCTCTGCACCGCATTGCGGGCAGGGCGGTGCGTTTTCACTGATTTTGTGCATGGCAGTGAAATCGTTTTTGCATGATTGGCATTGATACTCATAGGTTGGCATATTTTCAGTCCTCGATTTGTTGGATGCCGTCTAAGAACCACGTAGGTTGTTTACTGTTAAGTGAGCGAATGAAATGCCAGACTTCCCTGACTTGAGTTGGATTTTGACCGGGGGCTTCGCGTAATAAGACATCGAATAGCACGGCAGCCTCACGATCACCTCCCACATCGTTGACTTGCAATATCTCAGCATTGACCTTCAATAACTCGGTGTTGTTTTCGCCAATTCGCTGTTTGATCTGATCCTGTAACTCTATGAAAACTTTGTCTGTACACAAACCACGTAGCTCGGACATATCAGCGGTATCCCAGGCTTGTTGGAGATGGGCATACGCGGATTTTGCGCCGATTAAGAAGTTTGCGGCATCGAAATCGCTAGGCAGATTGACCGGGCCATTGGCCTGACTGTTTCCGCCCCGCTTAAACAACACATCCGTGTTGAAACCGGCTCGACTAGAATTTCTGTCTACTGGGTCTGCTTGGCGCTGATAGGCTTGATCATATTCAGCGCCTTCGGGTTGACCATAGGCTTGCCCTGCTGGCGTTGCCCGTCCCAAACCGCTTTGGGTTCTTGCCGCGAACAGCTTAAACAAAAGATAGGCGATGCCGGCAAAAATCAAAATGTCCATAAAATTAATCCCTTCAAAAGCGCCACCAAAGAACAGTGCGCCCAACATACCTCCAAGTGCCAAACCGCCGAGCATACCCATCAACCCGCCACGTCTGCCGAAGTTTTCGCGAGCCGCCAGATTACGCTGCGCCGCCATGCTCGGTTGTTGAGGGCTTGCCTGATTGAATCCACCTGAACGGTTGTAAGGAGTGCTGTAGGATGGCTTGCTTCCGAATGATTTGCCTCCGCCAAAACGCGCCGCGTTGGCATCTCCCAGTCCAATTGACATTATGCAGATGGCAACAATTAGGCTCAGCAGAAATCCGCTTGATTTTTTCATAGTCTACTCTCTGTTGTGGATAAATTGTTTTAAGGGCTTTGGTTTTAGCCGATGATGTCGGCCAGCGCGAAATCCAACTTGGGATATCGAAATTCAAATCCAACTTCCTGGAAGCGTTTGGGTATGGCCCGCTGGCCTTCCAAAAGCAATTGTCCCATTTCCCCCATCGCCAGTTTTAACAGAAACGCAGGGGCGAAAAAATATGCTGGCCTATGTAATGTCTTGGCCAACACGCTTGTAAATTCGCGGTTAGTGACAGGATTAGGCGAAACGCCATTGAATACCCCTCGCAATTCCGGTTTTGCAAGCAAAAATTCAAGCATAGCCACCAAATCAGCGCAATGAATCCAAGGCATCCATTGCCTTCCATCGCCGATCCTTGCCCCTAAGCCCAGACGGAAAGAGGGTAACATACTCTTTAACATTCCTCCGTGAGGCATCAATACCAAGCCAAATCTGACAATGCATAATCTTACGCCAAATTCTTCGACTTTAGCGGCGGCTTTTTCCCATCCGACACATAGTTCGTGTGCAAAACCGCCTGAACCCAGCGAATCTTCATCAATAATGGCATCACCGCCATTACCGTAAAAGCCTACGGCTGAAGTATTGATTAACACATTGGGCTTAATGTCGGCTCTTTTGATGAAGTCGACCAATTGCCCGGTGACGGTGACCCGGCTGTCCCAGAGCTTTTTCTTTCGATTTTCGGTCCAATACGGCCCAATCACTACCTCGCCCGCCAGATTGATTACGGCATCAAACCGGGCCGATGACGGCAATTCAATAATTGAGGAGATAGCGGTGGTGCCTTCACCGCAGATAGTTTTGACCGTATCCGGTTTACGGCTCAGCACAGTGAGACTGTGCCCCTCTGCTATCAATTGTCGGCATAACACCCGGCCAATGGAACCCGTTCCGCCAGTGATTAATATGTCCATTTTGTACCTCTTTGAGTGGCAAACACCGCCGAAAGCGGTCTGTAGATATATATGGGCAATTAGTCTGATTTCAAGCTAGAAGGCTTGACACCCTTCGTGCCACTGGCTGATAGACACAGGAAAGAGCCTTTCTATCCCTTTGCCTTATAAATTTGGGCGACTCGGAACAACCATCCAGACAGACACGCGGCCAAAAGAGCCGCTGCCAAAGACCAAGACGTTGGGATTTCAAACCCTTCAAAAACAAAACGCCAACCCAAGAAATAACACAATAGATGAAAAAACGAGGCTAAGGAAAATATTCCGCCGACCATTGACAATGCGGGAAGGACGGGGGAGGCTACAATCTCGTCATCGGCTGAGGGTTCCACTTGCGAAATTTGAACATGATGTTGGTTAGATCCCTTTTTCCTTGCCCTATCCCGCTCGCGGGCTTTGGCTTTTTGTTGTTGCTTGTAAAGGGCGATGCCTTTTTCAATGCCTTTGGCAATCTGGCGAGTTTGTTCTTTGGTCTGTCCTGGCACTTGGATGCTATTGGCAACCCGCAAAGCCTCTTCTTGTTGGCGAAGTTCGGCCTGCTGGCTAAAGGATTCCGGTTTTTTTTGCGACATGATTAATATCCTTAACTTGCTAAGCTCAATCTTGGGCAAAAATCTGCGTCATTAAGCAGGGAACCATCTCATTGCCTGCTTGAAAAGGAAAAAACAGAATTCCAAAAAGAGTAGAACCAAGATTACATCCAACACTTTGCGCACAGCGGCCACCTTCGATGATAAATTGATGCCATTATAACCCGAACCAACCTAGGCTCATGAATTTGCATATGATTAGTAGCAAAGCTGGCGTACACTTACGCTATGCTTGGCAAGGTCGAAAATTGACTGGTTTCCAGTAAAGTTGGCCTATATTTCAACCATTTTTTTTAAACAAGCGAAAGTTTGAGACTGTTTTTCTTGACTCAACCCAGTCACCTTATATTAAATGCCAAGATATTCACTACAACAATGTAATCACTGACATGACTTTTAACTGGCTGAGCTTCTTTATCCGCTTACTGTTCGCTTTGGTGCTAGTTTATGCGACCTATAATCCTGAAGGTTATTCCTATTTTCACTGGATACAGGCCAGTCTAAACCATGAGGAAACCGGCTGGATGGGTTCCGATGCCTTAAAATTTGTAACCGGCATCCTCTTATTGGGGGGCTGGCTCTTGTTTTTAAACGCCACACGCGACTCCTTGGGCGTGGTGGGCATCGTGTTGTTATTAGCGCTTTGCGGGGGCTTGATCTGGTTTGCAGCTGACATGGGTTTGTTTGAACCCACCAATTTCAGTTTGATCGCACACCTTACCGAAATAGTGCTGGCTTTCATCTTGGCTTTTGGCATGTCTTGGTCTCATATTCACCGACGCATGACTGGACAAGTTGACATTGACACCCGGTAAGGCTGTTTGCCTGCCTATTACGAGTAAATCGCAGAATGTGTTATTTTGCCGCATCACCTTAATTTTTAAACATGAGGAAATGAAATGCTGAAATCGACCCTACGCTCCATTCCATCTTGGACCCCTGCATTGTTAGCCCTGGCATTGACGGGTTTTGCGCCATTGAACTGGGCTGAACCCCCTCCACCCGCTCAAGATCATAAAGATGTCCCCGTCGTATCCGATGTTGCCGAGCAGAAAATCATCGAACATATGATGGAGGCTAATCTTGGTCGCCTTAAGGGTTGGCCCGGCATGATATTTTATTGCCCTGCCGAGGAATCGAAAGTCCCCGCATTGAAGCAAGTCTGCCAAGAGAGTTATAAAAACCTTGAAACCCTGTCAGTGCAACATAACGTCAAATTTCACAAAGCCCGTAACGCCAATGATGTAGCGCTTCTTCCACATTTGACTGGACGATTGAAAGTCATCGTTGATGTGATTGGCACAGAGCCAGGCACCGACCCGTCTGCGATTTCGGCGCGAGTCAGCGTGCTGGCACACTATGCACACGCGGTGAATCGGGCCACCGAAATCGCCGCTCCACAAGACCCTAGTCAACCCAAACACCCGACCAGCATCCCACAACATGTGGACGCTGTATTATGGGAAGGCATGGTGATCAAAGCGGCAACAGGAGGACTCGATGCTTTGGCCCAGCCTGTGGCTTCGGAAATTAATGAGAAGCTAAAAGGCTTCTTTGCCGATTATGACAAGGCAAACAAACTGCCTTAATCGTTTTGGTGGACCGACTCGGTCTTTGCGACCGGGCCGGTCTGAGCCTGTCGTTTCACTATTGCGCCGACTTAATTTCCGTCTTCAACAGATTGAAACAGCGCTTTAACTGATACCATGTATCTCATTGCCTGCCCCTTCATGTTTGAGGGAGTGCCATAGTGAGAGCCAACACCCACCAAACCTTTTAAATTTTCAGGAGAAGCCGTTTTGAAGCAGGCGTTGGAGATTGACACCCCCATGACTAGCGCTGAATTGCGCGCCAGCCTTTCACTAGCAGGGATTTACATGCTCAGGATGCTGGGTTTGTTCATGATTTTGCCAGTGTTTTCAATCTACGCCCGGCATTTGGAAGGCGCAACACCCGCCTTGATTGGACTTGCCATTAGTGCCTATGGACTGACCCAAGCCTTGCTCGGCATTCCTTACGGTCTATGGTCGGATCACGTGGGCAGAAAGAAAGTCATCGCCTTCGGGTTGCTCGTTTTCGCCATTGGGAGTGTCGTTGCCGCACAAGCCGATTCTATCTGGGGTGTCATCCTTGGCCGTTCAATTCAAGGCGCAGGGGCAGTGGCCTCTGTGGTCATGGCGCTTGCCGCAGACTTGACCCGCGAGGAACATCGAACTAAAGCCATGGCACTGATCGGCATCAGCATAGGCATTTCTTTTGCCGTCTCTATGGTCGCCGGGCCGATTTTAGAAGGCTTGATCGGGGTTAAAGGCATATTCTGGATCATCAGTGGTCTTGCATTAGCTGGTATCGCCGTGCTTTACCTGATCGTGCCGACTCCAGTCATTAGTCGGTTTCACCGAGATACTGAAGCCCAACCGGCACAATTTGGCAAGGTATTGAAAAACCCTGAATTGCTAAGACTCGATTTTGGCATTTTCTCCTTACATGCGATCTTGACCGCCACCTTTGTCGTGATTCCCTTAGTATTGCGCGACACGATTGAATTGGAAACCGCCAGCCATTGGAAGGTTTACTTGCCGGTTTTCCTACTATCCATGTTTGCCATGGTGCCGTTCGTGATACTGGCAGAGAAAAAGCGGAAAATGAAGTCTGTGTTTATCTCGTTCATTGTGGTTGTCGCTTGCGCAGACTTGGGGCTTCTTTTTGGGGCGAATAATGTCTATGCCATTGGCTTCTTGCTTTTCTTGTTTTTCACAGGGTTTAACTTGCTGGAAGCGACCCTGCCTTCTATGATTTCCAAGGTCGCGCCTTCGGAATTGAAAGGCACGGCAATGGGTGTTTATTCTGCGGCACAATTTCTCGGCGCATTTGTTGGCGGGGTTAGCGGGGGGGCAATTTATGGGGCGATGGGCAAACCTGTCGTGTTTGCATTCTGCGCACTTATCGCTTTAATCTGGGCCTTGGTAGCCATACCCATGGCACCTCCCCGCCATCTAAGTTCATTGTTGATAAATTTCGGTAGCCTGAATGCAGACGAGGCGCTCGAATTGTCTGTGAAATTACGCCAAGTTTCTGGCGTGGTTGAAGCCGTGGTATTGGCCGACGACGGGGTGGCCTATCTTAAGGTTGAAAAGGATAATTTGGACAAATATGCGTTAGAGGGTTTGTTGCCCGGATGACGAGTAGTGCTTATTGGTTCGTCATGCCTTGGGACCCCAAGCATCCCGGTGGTGTGGTCAATGTCGTGTTTAACCTTTACAAGCAGTTTGCCAAGCACAATTTATCCCCCTCCATCCTCGTCGCAAGTTGGGATGATGTCAGTTTCCGCAAGGTGGTGCGACAAGACGGGGTTATCTGTTGCCATGGCCGCTTACTCTACCCACTTGTGAACGGCTTGATCGGAAAACTTGCTTATTGGTTAAGATTGCCGGCATTTTTGCTAAGGCTGAACAAGGCTTTGAGCGAAGATAATGTCGTTTGCATAAACCCGCATTATCCAAATGACTCTGCGTTATCGTTTGTGTTGTTGCGAAAATTGGGCGGCTATCACGGTCGGATATTACTTTCATTTCACGGTACGGATTTTGATGCCATTGAAAATGCCAGAGGTTATGGCCTACTGATATGGCGAATGATCATGTCAAATGTCGATGCCCTTATCCCCTGTTCACATGCACTAGCCAAACGAATTTTGGCAAAATTTCCCGAAGTGGAGAGGAAAGTTCATGTCGCACATAATGGCTTTGATTGGAATGTGTTCGTGAGGGACCGAGATGCGACATCAAGCTTACCGGGGGAATTGGTCAATCAAGACTTTATTTTGAATGTGGCCGCCTATGAGCATAAGAAAGGGCATGATATTTTGCTCAAGGCATTTCATCGGTTAACTGTTGATTATCCCCAACTTAAGCTCGTTTTGGTCGGAGGTGGCAATACCGCTTATGATAGGATTAGTCAATTGATAGTCGATTTGGGGCTTATTGACAAAGTGACTGTGATTAGGGAGTTGCCTCACACAAAAATAGCCCCTTATTATGAACATGCCCAAGTGTTTGTGCTTGCATCGCGAAAAGAACCTTTTGGCTTGGTTTTGTTGGAAGCAGGTGCATTTGGCTTGCCCGTCATAGCCAGCCGTGTCGGAGGGATTACTGAGATTATTTCCGCACCCAATCTGGGAGTCCTGATTGAACCTGAAGACCATGAGGCGCTCGCTAACAGCTTGCGCTCAGTGTTGAACGACCCAGTATGGGCCAAATCCTTGGGCGAAAACCTTCGCCAACATGTGTCGGCTAATTTCAGTTGGTCAAAAGCGGTGGACATTTATCTCGGTTTGCTTGCGACAAGACAGTGACTTGACTCCGACCCGAAATTAAGCTGTTCATGCCTCGACAGGCTCAGCACGAACGGCTTAATTTAGCAGCAGTGCCATCCTAGCAACAGGGTGCAGGGGATGCACGAACGGAGGTTTAGTGATGATGACCACCCGGTCCGTGTACATGCCCATGTTCCAATTCTTCATCCGTCGCATCGCGGACTTCTGTCACTTCGACATCAAAGTTCAGGGTTAGCCCGGCCATTGGATGGTTTCCGTCAAGGATGACCTGATCTCCATCAACATTCATGACGGTCACCAATTGCACTCCGTCCGGGGTTTCGGTGTGGAATTGCATGCCGGGTAGGATTTCATCGACTCCATGAAAAGCCTCGACAGGCACGGATTGAATTAAATCTTCGTCGCGGTCGCCATAAGCTTCATCTGGCGGTATGGTGACTTTAATCTTGTCGCCAGCAGTTTTGCCTAAAAGGGCACTTTCCAAACCCGGAATGATATTGCCATGTCCGTGGATGTAGGCCAAAGGCGCTTGGCCTTCAGAACTGTCAATGACTCCGCCGTCTTCGCCGGTGAGGGTATAATGGATAAAAACCACTTTTTGACCAGAAACCTGCATTTTTTACGCCTTTTTTGAAAAAATAAATGCCCATGATAGCGGTTTTTTTGCAAAGTCGGTAGTATAAAACTTCAAAAAGCCCGGGCAATTAGTTAATAGTCTAGTACCCGCTGAATGTAACGGTTGCTTCTTGGCATCCACTGATTACAATGCCAGTGTAGGGAAAGGGATGAATGGCCTTGTTGGTCGTTCGGTATGATCTGGTACAATAATGCACATAGAAAACCGGGCAAGCCCGTCAATTTACTAATCGTTGACCTTTTGAGATTTTAACTACCATGGCGTTGGAAATTATCCGTATCGCTACGCGCAAAAGCCCTTTGGCACTTTGGCAAGCGGAGCATGTTGCGTTGCGTCTACGCGAGGAGTTTCCGGGTTTACGCACCGAACTGGTGAAAATGACCACCCGCGGCGACAAGATTCTTGATGCCCCCTTGGCTAAAGTGGGGGGGAAAGGTTTGTTTGTCAAAGAACTGGAGCAAGGCATGTTGGAGGGATATGCGGATATCGCAGTCCATTCAATGAAGGATGTGCCGATTGAATTTCCCGAAGGGTTATTGCTTGCCGCCATTCTCAAGAGGGAGGATCCTTGCGATGCATTGGTATCCAATCATTTTGCAAACCTTACCGCCTTGCCAAGCGATGCAAAAATAGGTACTTCAAGCTTGCGGCGACAATGCCAGATTAAAGAGCGCTTGCCCGATTGTGAAATAGTTAGCTTGCGGGGCAATGTAAACACCCGGCTGGCCAAGTTGGATGCGGGTGAATTCGATGCCATCGTACTTGCGGCCGCCGGGCTTAAACGCTTGGGTTTCGAGAATAGAATCACCGAAACCCTCTCACCTGAAATCAGTCTGCCTTCCATGGGCCAAGGCGCTATTGGGATTGAATGCCGCGAAGGGGACAGCCAAGTGCTTAGTTGGCTTAGAAGCTTGCACGATGACCAGACGGCCCGACGGGTAACGGCGGAGCGGGCGATGAACGAATGTTTGCAGGGCGGGTGTCAAGTCCCTATTGCGGGATTTGCAGAACTGGACGGTGACAGCCTCAGACTGCGTGGGTTGGTCGGATCACCTGATGGAAGCCAAATGATTCGAGGTGAAATCATCGGGCCTAGCATAGATGCGAGAACGTTGGGGTTTACATTGGCTGAAGAATTGCTTAGTAAAGGCGCGGATAGAATTTTACGCGAACTTTACAATTAACCATGTCAGTGTTGCCATTGGGTTTTGGTGTGTTGGTGACCCGTCCGGTTCAGCAAGCTCATGTTTTATGTGGCTTAATCGAAGAAGCTGGCGGCAAAGCCATACGCTTGCCTTTGTTGGAAATCGAATCCGTGCAGGCCCATGACCCTGGACCTAACCGATTGAAGACTTTGGAAGGTATGGATTGGCTTGTTTTCACCAGCGCGAACGCGGTACGTTGCGCCTTTGCGCTACTTGGCCCACAATGGCTGACATGCAAACCGCCCAACATAGCCGCCATTGGTCAAGCCACTGCGAAAGCGTTACTTTCCAATGGGATCGCGGTAGACCTCAGGCCAGAACCGCCGTTTAATAGCGAATCGCTTTTGGCTATGCCTGAATGGCTAAAGGTCAATGGGCACAGTTTTGTAATTGTGCGAGGAGTGGGAGGGCGTGAACTGCTTGCCGAAACCTTACGCGCAAGAGGCGGCAAAGTGAGTTATGCTGAAGTGTATCGGAGATTCGCCCCGGATTTGGATTTAAGCGGACTAATGGACAATTGGAAAAAAGGGCACATAGCCGTGTCGATTTTGACCAGTGGTGAAGCCCTTGCCACACTTTGGCATCAGATGCCAGACAATCAACGGGGCTTGCTAATCGACACCCCCATGGTAGTCATTGGAGAGCGCGTCGCAAGCCAAGCACGGGAACTGGGTGTGCGTGATGTGATTGTTTCAGAAGCTGGGGATGCTGATTTATTTTATGCGGTTCTCCGCATTGCGCAAGATATTAACCAAAAACACCAACTACGGGGATAGACCATTGGTAGACGAGGATAAAGAATTGATGCCGGAAGTGGAGCAAGAATCCGCCGAGGTGGAAAATGTTGAATCGGGAACCTTCAATCCGCAGAAAACGCGAAGTGTTGGTTCTTGGATCGGTTATGGTGCGTTGGCATTAGTGCTGGTGCTAGTGGCTGCTGGCGTTTTCCTGCTGCATGAATTGCGCTCCAAACAAGAAGGCTTAGGCTCTGGCTTGGATAAGGGCGACAAGCAAATGCAGGAATTGCTGCATCAAATCAGCAGTTTGCAAGCCGAACTTACAACGGTGAACCAGCAACTCGCCACGGTGCAGTCGAAAGTGACCACCGAGGAATCTAAATTCGAGCGCGAAATTACCGAAGAAGGTTCAACGTTCAAAAACGAACTGGACTCCGTTCGCGCCGATCTTGGCAATGCCATCCAGCACATACAGCAGCACATGAATCAGAGCCGTGGTGACATCATGGTATCTGATGCGGAATACTTGCTCAGTGTGGCCAATCAAAAGCTGCATCTAGTGGGTGATGTGAAGGCAGTCATCGCCATGATGGAAGCGGCAGACCAGCGTTTGCATGAAAGCGGTGACCCGGCCACGTTCAAAGTTCGTGAGGCGCTTGCCGAGGAACTCAAGGTGCTGAAGGACTTCAACCCCCCTGATGTGGTGGGTGTGTCGGCAAAAATTCTGGTTTTGGAATCTCAAATCAAAGACCTCCCGCTATTTTTGCCACATTCCGAACGGTCTAAGGAAAATCACACACCAGTTGCCTCCTCTGTCCCTGAAACCGACGCTAAAAGCGGCAATTTGACCGACTCTTTAGTGGATGACTTAAAAGAGTTAGTGACTGTCCGCCACACCGACCGACCTGTGCAAGCCATTCTTTTGCCTGAGGAAGTGGCCGCCTTGCGCCAAGTGATGCTGCTCAAACTGGAAATGGCCCGTTCGGCATTGCTTCGAGGGGACGATGGGTTGTACAAAGCCAATATGGATTCAGCTTTAAACTGGCTTAAGGAAAATTTCGATCCAGCCGCAGCCTTAACCCAGAGCTTGACCGAAGACATCAACAGTTTGCGGAATTTGCAACTGCAAGTTCCTTTGCCCGACATCAGCAAATCCTTAGGTCTATTGCGCAACATCGAGAAATTGCGGGTAGACTCGGATAAAGTGCAAACCAGCAAGCCGGAGAAACCAGCCAAGGCCGAGAAAGCCCCACCTTCAGAAGCCGTGCCGCAATCCATCCCGCAACCGCCGCCGCCTCCTGCACAACCCGAAAAGCAACCGCCCACCGGCCAGCCTTCTAGTGGAAACATGGGCCCAGTCATGGAAGCGCAGCCGGATGAGGGAGCCAAGCCGTGAGACGAGCCATTCTATATGTGATAGGGTTGCTATTAGTTGTGGTTGCAACCGTCGTGGGTCTTCGTTATGTTGCAGCCAACGGCGGCTCAGGTTATGTGATTGTCGGCATAGGCCAATGGTCAGTCGAGACATCGCTGTTGCTTACAGTGATTGTACTTGCATTAACTTTTTTGTTGCTGTACGTGGCTGTTCGCCTGATGTTAACCGCATGGAGTTTGCCTAAAATCCTCAAGCAGCGTAGGCACGAACAACGCAGCAAGCTTTCTCAAGAAGCCTTAATCGCCGGGTTGATCGAATCCGCTGAAGGCAATTTCGAAACGGCTGAAAAGCACTTGATCCGCCATGCCGCCAACAGTGGTGTGCCTTTGATCAACTACCTGACTGCTGCCCGCGCCGCTCAATCCAGGGGTGCGTTGGAGCAACGCGACGAGTACCTCAAATTGGCACAGGAGAACATGCCTGAAGCCGAATTGGCGATAGGCTTGACCAAGGCCGAACTTCAGCTTTCCAACCAGCAGTTCGAAGAAGCGCTAGAGAGCCTGACGGAATTGGATAAAATCGCACCTAGCCACGCGGCGGTGTTGAAGAAAATGCACCAAGCCTACGCTAGCCTTGCAGACTGGGAAGGCTTGAGCATGATCATCCCGCAACTTAAATCTAACAAAGTGATGATGGAAGCGGAAATCAAGCTGTTGGAAACGGAAACCTACAGTTCGCTTATCAAGCAAAAGTCAGAAGCCCGCGATGCCGTCGCTTTGCGCAATCTGTGGTTGGAAATACCAGAGCATATTCGCAAAGCCAGTGGAATTCAGCAACTTTACTTTGCAGCCATGATTGAGGCAGGTGCAGAAATCGAGGTTGAACCTTTGGTGCGGCAAGCTATCGGCAAAGAATGGAGTGAAACGCTAATCGTCATGTATGGTTGCATTCATATGCCAGACACGGTTGATCAACTGACCAAGACCGAAGCATGGTTGAAGGCACATCCTAATGATGCCATTCTACTGCGAGTGCTAGGCAAGCTGTCGTTGCGTGCCAATCAGTTGGACAAAGCAAAATCTTATCTTAAAACCAGTTTGGCGGCAGAGCCAAGCGTGGAAGCGTATCAACTCATGGGCGATGTGCTAATGAAGGAGAATGACCCGCTCAGCGCATGTCAGTTTTTTCGCAACGGCTTACTCTTTGCTTCCAACGAAGTAATTGCGCTGATTGAACAAAACCCCGACATTGAAGGGAGTGAGGGTGTAGAGACTGAAAAGGCATAGGCAGTTTCGGCTTATTTTTAATGGCATAGGTCGGCAAACACTTACCCACTTAGGCATTGGTTCTCTAGGAACAGGGTATAACCCGTTCAACTCTCAGCTTCTGCTTTGTGCTGTGGGTGTTTTCTTGACCGTTTGGCGTAAGTGGGTCCGTAGGGTGGGATATGGGTGAATGAATGAGGATGTCATGCTATTTAATTGTCTTGTTTTTCTTGGCAACAACGAAGGCGCAAGCCACTCCGATGGAAGCAGAGGGCAAGACGCTTACTGACACTGCCAAAAAAGCCACCAACCCGCCCGGCGATGTCACACGGATTCAACTCCAATCCACCTATAAGCACTTTAAAAACGATACTGACCAGTATGTGATCTTGCCTAGGCTTTTTTTGCCCTATGACGGTGTGTTCATTCCAGGCTTGGCTGATGATGGCAGTCGGGATTATTACACCCTGCTTCGTTTGGAATCCTCTTTAATTCATCAGCACAATAGTGACATCAGCGCGGTCAATGCTTTCGGCTTGGGCGACACCAATCTGACCCATGGTTTGGTGTTTCGCCAACCTTGGGGTTCTTTGGCGGCGGGTTACGGAATGTTGCTACCCACTGCCACTGAAAAAATTCTAGGAATGGGGAAATGGCAGGCTGGGCCAGCCGGTCTAGTCACCTATCAGGGGTTTCCGGGTTGGCAAATGACTGCCTTTGCCCAGCAATTCTTTTCCTTTGCCGGTGATGCCAACCGGGCAGACCAGAATTTCATGTCGTTTCAGCCCATCGTGGTCAAGTTGTTTCCCGGCGGATATTACTTGATTTTCGATCCACTCATGAAGTTCGATTGGAAAAACAATGACTATATCATTCCCCTAAACCTTGGGTTTGGCATGGCACTTTCTAAAAACCTGACCTTCTTTATCCAGCCGGAGTATATTGTCAACGGCAGCACCCATGATACATTTGGCATTCGCTTTAACATCAACTTTATGCCATAAAGCCCATTCATTGGAAAGTCGAGCCTCTCCCATGCCCATCACTTGCAACGATTGTTTTCGGCAATTTGAAAATGCCGGGTGGACGGTCATCTTTACTCCTTCCTTAACGGTTTTCTAAGAGTATGACTGAATGTAAGTGGAGTGAGATGCATCTTTTGATGCTAACTGCCCTCATTGCGATACTGATATCGCTCTCGGGATGTTCAGATACTGCCAACATTCCCCAAACTAAAAAATCTTCGGAAAAAGCGCCGGAAAAAACCCCTGTCGTGACGGGTGTGGTAACGGTCAAGTCGGTGCCTTTGCGGATAGAAGCCATCGGTAATGTTGAACCATTTACCACTGTGGCGGTGAAATCACGGGTGGAAGGGCAGTTGCTCACTGTCGCTTTCCACGAAGGGGATGCGGTGGTTCAAGGGCAATTGTTGTTTGAGGTGGATTCTCGCCAGTACAAAGCGCAATTGCGACAGGCCAAAGCCAATCTTGCCCGCGACCGGGCGCAACTGGGGAATGCCAAAGCCACGTTACAGCGATATGAAGGCTTGCAAGGCAAGAATTTTGTTTCGGGGGAAATGCTGTTTAAAGCGCGCACCGATGTGGAAGTCTATGCGGCCAATATTGAAGCCGATGAAGCGCTGATCGAGTCAGCCCAACTGCTATTGGATTATGCGACGATCCACTCCCCTATCAGCGGTCGAACGGGCAGGGTCATGGTTCATGCGGGCAATCAAGTCAAGGCAGACAGTGTGTTGGTCATCATTAATCAAATTGAGCCTGTCCGTGTCAATTTTTCAATACCAGAACAACAACTTCAAGCACTCAGAGCGTTTGCCAAGACCGGGGAAGTGAAAGTCAGAGCCAAGATTGAGGGTGCCACCGGGGACATGCCGACAGGCAAGCTGAGTTTCATCGACAATGCGGTGGATACCGCTACCGGAACCATTAAACTCAAAGCCATTTTTGACAACAAGGATCAGCACCTGTGGGCGGGTCAGTTTGTCCGGGTCATGGTCGATCTGAAAGACGAGGCAAACGCCAAGGTCGTGCCTGTCAAAGCAACTTTGACCGGTCCAAAAGGTAGTTATGCGTTTGTGGTGAACCCTGATATGACGGTTGCCAAACGTGAAATTGTCGTGGAACGTGTGCAAGATGATGAGTCCGTGATCACATCAGGATTGGAAAAGGGCGAACAAGTGGTAATAGATGGGCAATCTCGGTTGATAGATGGATCGGCAATCGAGATCAAATCCGCTCCATGAACATTTCCCAATTATTCATCAATAGGCCAGTGATGACCAGTCTGGTCATGCTCGCTATTTTGAGTTTTGGCGCATTTGCGTATCGCATGATGCCTGTGGCAGAACTCCCCAATGTGGATTTTCCCACGATCAGTGTGGTGGCAAATCTGCCGGGGGCCAGTCCAGAGACGATGGCATCCGCCGTTGCCACTCCCTTGGAAAAACAGCTTTCCACGATTGCGTCCATCGACTCCATGTCCTCGACCAGTACCTTGGGCAACACGCAAATCACTTTGCAATTTGCCTTGGATCGCGACATCGACGGGGCCGCACAAGATGTACAAACTGCAATTTCATTGGCGCAACGTCAGTTGCCTCCTGAAATGCCAGCCCCGCCCTCGTTGCGTAAAATCAACCCTGCCGACACCCCTGTGTTCATTTTGACGCTGACTTCGGCCTATCAACCGCTTTCAGCCGTCAGCGAATATGCCGAAACCCTATTGACCCAACGCATCTCGATGAGTCCAGGAGTGGCGCAAGTCCAGATTTATGGGACACAGAAGTATGCCGTCCGGGTGCAACTTGACCCAACGGCCTTATCAAGTAGGGGAATTGGCATAGACGAAGTTCGTGATGCGCTCACCAAACATAATGTTAATTTGCCTACTGGTGTGTTATACGGCAAGGATAGGATTTATTCGGTGCAAGCGTCCGGGCAATTAGGCAGTGCAGCGGATTTCCGCTCGGTCATCGTGGCTTACCGCAATGGCTCCCCAGTTTATTTGCGGGAATTGGGCAAGGTTATCGACGGGGTGCAGAACAATAAAATGTCGGCATCGACCGATCTAAAGCCGGCGATTTACTTGGCGGTTTTTCGTCAGCCGGGTACCAATGCCATTGAAGTGGTGGACGGGGTTAAAAAACTACTGCCGAAGTTTCGAGAACAAATGCCGATTGGCATTGACTTGAATGTATTTTATGACCGTTCACAATCCATACGTGAATCCGTGCGGGATGTGCAGCTTACGATGGCTCTGACGTTTGTTTTAGTCGTGTTGGTGATTTTCGTATTTTTGCGCAGTGTGGCCGCCACCGTCATCCCCAGTCTTGCGCTGCCGCTGTCATTAGTGGGTAGCTTCGCTGCCATGTATCTTCTGGACTATAGCATAGACAATCTGTCCTTGATTGCGCTGACCCTTAGCATTGGCTTCGTCGTAGACGATGCCATTGTCATGCTGGAGAACATTTCACGGCATATTGAATCGGGCGAACCTCCCCTGCAAGCCACTTTAAACGGATCGAAAGAAATCGGCTTCACCATTGTGTCTATGACGCTTTCGCTGATTGCCGTATTTATCCCAGTCCTGTTCATGGGCGGCATACTGGGTCGGTTGTTGAACGAATTTGCAGCGACGATCATGATTGCCGTGTTGATCTCTGGGTTTGTCTCACTGACGTTGACGCCGATGCTATGCGCCCGTTTGTTAAAATCACACGCCGACCAGAAACAAGGAGTTTTATTTCGTGCCAGTGAAGCGGTTTTCGAGGGAGGGTTGAGCCTGTATCGGCGCAGCTTGGCGGTGGTCATGAGGCATCAAATCATCACGCTCATTTTGTTTTTTGCAGTGGTGTTTGCCACAGGATGGCTTTATCAGCACACCCCAAAAGGCTTCCTGCCGGCAGATGACACTGGGCAATTGCGAGCTTTCACCGAAGCCGCCTCGGATATTTCCTTTGAAGCGATGAAAGAGAAGCAACAGGCCGTTGCAACCATCATCAAGAACGACCCGAATATTGACGCGGTTAACTCCGTGGTCGGGGTGATCGATGCCGGCTCAATCAATCAAGGACGGCTTATTATGCGATTAAAACCTAGGGAGCATAGGCTTTCAGCCGAAGCCATCATTCAGGAATTGCGGCCCAAGGTGAATGTTATTCCCGGCATTAAGGTTTTTTTGCAAAACCCACCCGTAATCCGCATCGGTGGGCAAGTCACCCGCAGCCAATATCAATACACTTTGCAAGCGGCGGATATGGCTGAATTGTTCCATTGGGCACCCATCATGGAAGAAAAGCTAAGGAAAATCCCCGGATTTCTGGATGTCAGCAGCGATCTTCAAATCAATAATCCGCAAGTGAAAGTGGAGATAGACCGGGCGAAAGCCTCGGCCTTGGGGGTGACGGCCCAACAAATTGAGGAAGCTTTATATAGCGCCTATGGCTCACGGCAAGTTTCCACTATCTATACGGCCACCAACGAATACTGGGTGATATTGGAATTGGACCCGCAGTACCAACTCGACCCTCAAGCCTTATCGCTGTTATATATACGCTCTTCATCGGGCAATCATATACCCTTGAGTGCGGTGGCAAGGCTGGGTTCGGGGTTGTCGCCCTTGTCCATTTCTCACTTGGGTCAAATGCCTTCGGTCACCTTGTCTTTTAGCCTGCCGCCTGATTATGCCTTGAGCGAAGCCATCAAAAATATCAACGCCACCGTCCAAGAAGTAAGAATGCCGGATACGGTGAGTGGTAGCTTTCAAGGCTCGGCCCAAGCGTTTGCATCGTCTTTGGGAAGCTTGGGGCTATTGCTCATCATGGCGATTTTTGTCATCTATCTCGTGTTGGGGATATTGTATGAAAGTTTCATTCATCCTATCACTATCCTTTCCGGCATCCCCACGGCTGCACTGGGAGCTTTGCTGACGCTCATGGTGTTTCATCAACCGCTAGACCTATACGGCTTTGTCGGTATCATCATGTTGATTGGCATCGTGAAGAAAAACGCCATTATGATGATTGACTTTGCGTTGGAAGCACAAAAAACAGGCGTTGCCCCTGCCCAAGCCATTTTTGATGCGTGTTTGATTCGTTTCCGCCCCATCATGATGACCACGCTTGCCGCCATCATGGGTGCCTTACCCATCGCCATCGGTTACGGTGCCGGTGCGGAAAGCCGCCGTTCCTTAGGATTGGCCGTGGTGGGCGGATTGTTGGTCTCGCAGTTACTGACGCTGTATATAACGCCAGTGATTTATTTAAAGTTTGAGAAATTGCAGAGTAAGTTCGGGAAAGGCGAGTAAGATTCACCGCTTTTTTTTAAACACAGATGGGAAGGGGGTGGCTAATCGCGCTCAAACCCCCAATTTTATCCCTTCAGGCAAAATAATCTCCATGGCAATCGGCAAGTGGTCTGAACAGGCAAAGTTGATCGCACTGAGTTTATCGACCCGTATTTCAGGAGTCACCAGAATATGGTCCAGCATGATGCGGGGTTTCCAACTAGGGAAGGTTTTGACTTCAAACAAAGGATCACACAAACGGGTGGACTGGGTGAGATAACGGATTTCCGGGGAATCGTGGGCGCAATTCAAATCCCCCATCAACACCACGTGGGGCAAGCCATGGATGATTTCAGCCATAAAAGCCAACTGCTTCATACGGGCCTTTCGACTAAGCGCCAGATGCATCACACATAGATGCAAGGCCGCTCCGGTGTCAATGCCGAATCTTGCCAGCAAAGCCCCCCTGCCGGGCATTCCCGGCAAGCTGTAATCTTCGATCCTATCAGGCTTCAACCGGCTCAACAGCCCATTGCTGTGTAAAGCAATATTGCCGAAGCGCCGATTGATTTGGTTATGCCAATGTGAAAACTCCGCCACTTTGGCAAGGTATTCGGCTTGAACAATGAAATGGCTGCGTGATCCGCCCCCGTCAACCTCTTGCAGACCAACCAAATCGAACGGCTTTAGCAAATTGGCTATTTTGTTCAAATTGCCGATGCGCCGGTTACTGGGGAACATATGCCGCCAACCGCCAGTGAGGTATTCGTGATAGGCAGAAGTATTAATGCCAGTTTGGATATTGAAACTGGCGAGTTTCAATCTGACCTGCCCTGCCTGAATACCTACCCGGCTTGCTGCATTTTCGCTTCCAAGTATTTCGGCCATGGGTTCCTTCAAACCTTTCTCCTCAAATTCCCTAGCAAGAATTACCTAGTCTTCACTTTACATGCTTGGGGTTGCTTTCCAATTTAATCAATGCATTGGCAGTTTCTATCATTTTATCGAAACTCTTGGCCTTTGCGGCTCCAATTCGATATTTTCCGTTGACGACTAAGGCTGGGGTCCCATCTATGCCGTAACTCGGAGCCAAGGTTTCGGCCTGACGCATTTTGGCATCGACAGCAAAAGATTTGTAAGCCTTATGAAAATCCTCCTCTTTCACACCATGGGCGACAAAAAATTTGGCGAGGTCAGCCTCTGACTCCAAGGTTTCGTGTTTGTTTTGAATCGCATCATAAAAATCGTCATGCATTTTATCCAGAACACCCAAACTTTCCGCCGTGAAAAATGCCTTGGCGTGGGCCGCCCAATGGGCATTGAAAATGGCCGGTTGGCGAATCAAAACCACATTGGTGGGCTTAGTTTTTAACCATTCCTTGATGTATGGCTCAAAATGGTAGCAATGTGGGCAACCGTACCAAAAAAACTCAAGCACTTCGATTTTCGAAGGGTCACTGACGGGATGCGGAGGGCTGACCACGTCATAGTGCAGTTCTTCCGCTGCGGGAGTTTTGGATGATTCTGCGGCGAAGCTGGTGGACGCGATCAATAAAATAAACAGACTAAAAATCGATTTCAACATTGTCTATTCCTTATGGAATTATTGGATGCATGGTGAAAAGTTTAATCAAAGCCGACGGCGGGCATTGTCAGTTCTTTAACGAAGCCCGCCATGGGATTATTGCAAGCCAGAGGCAAAATCGGCAACCGCATTGATTTCATCATCGCTCAATCGGTTGGCTACCGCCTGCATGACTTCGTTGTGGCGTTCGCCAGCCTTGAAGTCATGTACATTCTTGCTTATGTAGGAAGAATATTGGCCTCCCAAGACCGGGTAAACGGATGTTGGATTGCCTTCGCCCTTAGGCCCATGACAAGCAGCACAGGCAGGAACCGACTTTTCAGGAATGCCAGTTCGGTAGATTTTTTGGCCTAAATCATTTTTTTCAGCGGGTTCGGGTTTCAGTTTATTGCTAGAAAACCATGCACTGATGTCGGCAATATCCTGATCGGTCAACGATTGGGCCATGGCATTCATCACGTCTTGGTTAGCGCGACTTTGCGATCTAAAAACCTGCAACTGTTTAGTCAGGTAAGAAAGATGTTGCCCGGCCAATTTAGGGAAAACCGGCGCGGAGGGGTTGCCGTCAGAACCATGGCAACTGCCGCAGACTTCAGACTTGGCCTTACCGGCGGCGGCATCGCCCTTAACTTTTGTCGCCGGTGTCGTTACGGCGAATGCTTGGGTTATGACAAAAGACATTGCCAAGCCAAAAACCATCATTGTATTTTTTTTCATTCTTAACGCCTCTTGTGATGAAAGCCCTTAATTCTCAGCACGGGCAAGGAAACAGACCCGCCCGCACGGTTTAATTTAACTGATTAATCAAATACGGGTACACTAGAAAAGTCAACCTAATAATGAGTGCCTTTATGAACCCCATTTACCATCAAGCACAATTTCTGCTCAGCGCTTTGCAATTGAAGGATGCGCCAAAAGACGAAGGCTATGAAATAGCCTTTGCCGGGCGTTCCAACGCGGGCAAATCCAGTGCAATCAACGCAATCACAGGACAGAACTCGCTGGCGCGAACCAGCAAAACGCCGGGGCGCACCCAAATGCTCAACTTTTTCACACTGGACGAAACCCACCGGTTTGTCGATCTACCCGGTTACGGCTATGCGAAAGTCCCCGAAGCCATCCAAAAAAACTGGGGTAAGGCCATGGAGACTTATCTGCAAAAGCGACAATCGCTGCACGGTGTGTTTATCCTGATGGATATTCGCCATCCACTAACCGACTACGACTGGCAAATGATCGAATTATGCGTACATTGTAACCTACCTATGCATATTGCACTCACCAAAGCAGACAAACTGAGTCGGGGAGCCGCCAAGGGAACCCTGCAAAAAGTCCAAGCCACCTTGAAACGGGAACTAAAAGAGGCAAAAATTTCCCTGCAATTGTTCTCTTCACCCAACAAGTTAGGGATTGAAGAAGCCCATACTTGGTTGGATCAACAACTGCAATTGGGCACGGCAATGGCTGGTTAGTGGTTGAATACGTCGGGCCTTCCAATCGAGATTCAAAAAATAACGAATCAAGGCCGTCTTTCGTATTGTTTGGCTTTCCCTGACCATTACAGTTCCAACGGGTGTGATTAATAGTGATGCGCACAAGCTTGGCAGTCGTTGAAATTATGCCTGGAGTGCAAGGCTTGCCTTGCCTGTGCGCGCCCTCGCAAGGCAAGCCTTGCACTCCCGCATCACTTTTAATCGCACCCCGCTCCAACCCTAAGCCCACTGCTTAACAACAGTGAGGTGATAAAGCTAATTTTATCCTTTACAGAGAGTCATCATGAAATTAAAAACCTTCATTAGCCTTTTGTGCCTTTTCATTTGGGCTGCTATTAGCCTAGGCTGTCATTCCGCTAAAAAGCTGACTGGCGGGGTGAATGTCCGGCAGGAACAAATGATTGGGCAAGGCGCCACCGAGCTTCCAGAAACGATTTACATCAAAAATTTCGAGCTTGACAGCGCCAATTTTCAGGGCGACCAAAGCATACTAAGCCGTATTCCGATTGGTTCACGCTTGATGAATCGTGGCGGTCAAAACGATCCTGCTGCCATTGTCAACAACATGGCTGAGGCTTTAGTCAGTGCGTTCGAACAACAACACTTGCCAGCCCGTCGCCTTGACCCCTATCAAAGCAATTTACCGTCTAAGGGCTGGTTGATTAGCGGGGTTTTCACCGAAGTGGATGAAGGCAACCGGGTTCAACGTGCAGTGCTTGGGTTTGGGCAAGGCAGTACCCAAATGACGGTGCAGATTGGAGTCAGTGATTTAGCCAGCAAAAATCCACAAGCACCCTTTATTGTCTTTGGCACCATCAAAGATCCCAGTAAAATGCCGGGGGCTGTTGTGACGAAGAATCCTTACGTCGCAGCGGCAAAATTCGTGATGGAAAAAAATGCATCCAATAAAGATATTAATAATACTGCCGAACAGATTGTGACGGAAATTTTAAGTTACAAACAAAAATTCGTCCCTCCAGAAAAATCTGCGGGTGAACCTCGGCCCAAGTAAAGCGCCAAGTGCATGTTACAACTCTCAGAGTATAAGATGGCAAAGCAAGCTTTGCACTCCAAAACATACCGGGTATTTTCAGCCCAATGGCTTATCAATTAATGAAGAAAAAAGTTTACCTCTCCTCCACATTCATTGATCTTGAAGATCATCGTGCCGCGGTCAAAATTGCATTGGAACGCGCCCGTGTTGCCATCGAGTGTATGGAAAAATACTCGGCATCCGACGAGCGGCCAAAAAACAAATGCCTGAAAGATGTGGCAGATTGTGATCATTATGTGCTGATTCTGGCATGGCGGTATGGTTACCAACCGACCGATGATAATCCTGAACAGCTTTCCATCACACAAATGGAATATGAGGAAGCTATTCGTTTAGACAAGAAGCCGTTGGTGTTTCTGTTAGATACTGATTATGATTGGAAGCGCAAGTTCACCGACCCCGATAGTTATTCGCCTGAATCCGGGATTGCCAAATTTCGCAGCCTTGTCCAGCAAAAACATACCTGCCCCACATTTACCACTGCCGATAATCTAGCCTCCGCAGTGCTTCAAGCATTGATGGCCTTGGAACCGGAATCTCAGCCGGGTTTACCCTCAAATACACAAATACGCAATGATTATCTAAGCTGGTTGCAACAATCCTGTGAAAGCGTCGAACTACTGGGCCTAAATCCAAAGGAAACCCAGAATGTCCGGCTAGGACAAGTCTATGTTCCCGCCGTCATTGCACCGAAAACCGAACCGGACAAGCAGAAGAACCCTGAAGCCTTGCGCAAGGAACGCCATGAACTGCTGCTGCACCGGCTTGGTGAGGAATCGCTGTACCTCCCCGGCAAACCCGGCGCGGGCAAGACCACGTTTTGCCGCTGGCTGGCCTTGGTGGTGGCGACCGGCTCGGTGCCGAATCATAAAATCGCCGTAGCCGGGGAATTCGAGGAAAAGCTACCGGCCGAACTGCGCGGGCGATTCCCCTTGCTATGCCGTCTGCGCGAATGGGCCGGACACGAAGACGGCTTGCGCGGCAACGGACACTGGACCCGCGCCGAATTGGAACACAGTCTGGCTGCTTGGATCAATAAAACCCAACCGGGCGGTTTGACTTGGGCTGCTTTTCAGGAAGAACTGCAAGTGGGCCGCGCTTTGCTGATTCTGGACGGTGTGGACGAAGTGCCGGAGTCGCTGCCGCAAGGCGGCCATCTGCCCCGCCGCAACCTCGTGACCGGATTGGCGGACGCGCTGCGTGGATGGTTACCGCTTGGCAACCAGGTGTTGCTGACTAGCCGGCCTTATGGCTTGTGCAATGATGACCGGCGAAGAATTAACCTGCCTATCGCTGAACTGTTGGAACTGCCTGAACCCTTGCAAGACGCTTTTGTCCGCCGCTGGTATGCCGCCGCCGACCCGGCCAACGCCGAAACCAAAGCCAGCGGCTTGCTGGTGCATCTGCTAGAACGCGAAGACCTTGCCGAACTGCGCCGCAACCCAATGTTGTTGACTGCGCTGTGTGTGATGTACGACCAAGGCAAGCGGCTACCGCAAGATTTCTACAAACTCTACGATGCCGTCGTCGAGCAAGTCTTGTATAAACGCTATTTGACCGAGGAAAAGCGTGAACAAGCCCGTTACCGGCTGGAAGTGGTAGCCTTGGGGATGCATTGCGGCGATGGCAACACGCCACGGGACACCCCCGCCGCCGAAGTGGATAATGACGAAATCCTCCGCCATCTTGCCGACTATCAGCGCAACGACCCCACCACCGAAAGCGGTTCCAGTGATGCCCGACAAGCACGGGAGGATTTGCTATCCTACTCCGGTTTGCTGCTGCCGCGTTCGGACGGAAGGGCGGCGTTTTATCATCTCAGCTTTCAAGAATTCCTCGCGGCTGTCCGGCTGAAGCGCATCGGCAAGGCTGTTGCCGAAGTCTTAGACAGCCATGCCTCCACCCCGGCTTGGCGGCGCAGTCTTAGGTTTTTATTTTGCACGATAGCCGACAGAGATTCGCCGAAAGCGGCCTTGAATGCGCTAGGCCATTTATTGCCGAAGCTGGAACCAAAGGCATTGGAACAAGACCCGAATCCTGCTTTATTGCTTGCCGATTGTTTGGAAGTGGCACATAAGCGGGGTTGGAACTTGGAGCGTTACGCCAAACCGTTACGGCAAGCCTGCGACCATGCCTTATTGCACCTGAACCCGCC
>CAIWDB010000213.1 GCA_903911305.1 uncultured Methylococcaceae bacterium
ATTGGTTTCGCTGACGCGGAAAAGACCAAGGCGATTGGTTTGGCGACTGCCGAAGCCACCGAAAAGCAGGTGGCGGCGTATGGTGGGCCGGAATACCAACTCCACAGCCAAGTTTTATTGCGTTTTGCGGAAGCCATCGAAAAAGGCAAGCTGCCCTTGGTTCCTTCTATCGCCGTGGGCGGCGGGCACGATGGGCAAAGTGGCAGCGGCAACCTAGTGGAAGCCATGTTGGCCATGCTGCTTGCTGAGAAAGGCGGGTTAGCTGGAAAGGGATCGAGCCAAACCACCGCCGTTCAATCGTATAAACCACCATCCAATGCCACGAGTGACATGGCATCATAGAGAGTATTGGCAAATTCGGTTGGTAAGGCCCGGACATGGGCAAAGTCTATGGATAAGCGGACGGGAGTGGTCATCCCGTCCGAAAGGTTCTGTGTTGTATTGGATGCCGTGGCCTCTCAAAAAACGTTAGCGAAGGGGTTGCAAACCCCGCCGCGCTGTGGGATCGGATTAAGCTAAGGTAATCCAATCGGTTAAACTATAACGGCTTAGCAGTCCGCATGAAACAAAGATCAATACGGGGTTTCTTAACTCCGTCCATCCAGGATTACGCTGCGCTCCATCCGGGCTGGCTGAAAGGTACAATAAAAGGCTCCGTCGCGTATAATGTTGTCACTTATAAACATTGCCTTTTTGGGCAATAATACATTTTTCAACAAAATGTTTGGCTGTTTGGATTTGCAATGCCGTGGCATTCTGTACTGTTACTTTTTGACCACCCGCATTGCAACCATTATGCCCAGTTCTTAAATTGGAATTATCACCCCAACAAACATAACGCTTAAATTCTTCGGTGAAAATTTTTTGGTTTTTAGTCTCAAAATCAGACATTGCAAGACTTAGCAACGCCCAAGGAATTATGTGGCAAACAGGGGGTTTTTGCAGGCGACCATCAGGCGTAGACTTGCCATTAAGTTCACGGTATTGACCATCCATTTCTATGGCACCATCGCCACCCTCTTCACAATTGACGGAGAAGGCAAAACCAGAACCCTGAGGGGCTGATGTTCTTTTCCCGTATACAGTTAACCAAGTGGTTGTGTAGGGGGCTGGTCGTCCAGGAACATTGGCTATCCAGTCCCCATCATCGGAATTGGGCGGATCATCTTCCATATCTTTAAAGAAACCATTTTCACGAGCTTTCTTCGAAGCATCTCTACTAGGTGGCCGTGCGGACATTGGTTTTCTCCTCTGTAACGTAAAAAGGGAGGCGGGTTTAGTCGGCAGTCTCAATCTGATATGCTTTAGTTGTAAACCCCGCCACGCTTCGCATGTTTACGACCCTAGAATTCAACTAACCATAGGCCGTATGAATAGAAGGCGGAACATGCGATATGCACACACTGCTCATTCGCCACTTTCAATGATGGCGGCCAATGGTGCACCAAGGATTGTATTTGGGCTTGTTGGTTTACAGCGATACTATTCAAACTCATATCGAAACTCCCCATCCACGATGCCCACATGAAAAAATGAGGTCAGGTCTTGCATTTTGCTTTTGTGCAATCAAGAATGAACGATTTTAACCATTCCACCATTCTCAAAACCAAGCAATTCATCTAACAACACATCACAAATCTTAACACTCTGGTGGTAGCCTTCACAATCAATCAGAAAATTGTATCGGTATTCTTCCTCGCACACGGTGATGACTTGCAAGGCCATAAGATATTGGCTCTTGTCCGTCCTAAACTCAGTGTTGGCAATGACTTCTTCTAACAGTTTTTGCAGTTTATGCGTATTGCTGTATGCACCGAATTTACTTTTGGTTTCCAGTAGATGCTTAAAGAATAGCTCTAACATCTGTTGATAGTGAAAACAATGAATGGAGCAATCTTTTATGTTGGTATTACCCAAAACGTCAATGGCGACGGCATGTTCCCACGACTTGCCAGCCAAATTTTCCACATTTTCAAACTGCTGTAATTTTTCTTGGTATAACATTAACGCTTAGTATCTGAAATAATAGTATAAGCTGGATACAGATGCCGGACGTTATTCCTTTTTTATCCGCAAAAAGAAATTCTCATAAGATATTCTAATCCCCTAAAAGAGTTATTGCAAGAAACTATTGACCAAATGCGGTATCGCGCATTTGTAAGGCGGAATAGCGGCTTGCCGCGTATTGCGCAGTATGATTGGAAGGAAGAATATGCGATATATACCCGCTACTGCACATTCATCCAGCGGATACATCCCTATATCCGACCTGACACATTAAAACCCAACATCCCATATCTTTGCCAATTCCAACGTGAACCCCCTCACCACATCATCGCTAGTTACACATGATGGATTTTCCAAAACGATAACTGCTTTATCTGGTTGATAAACGTAAACTCGTTGTGTTTCCGGGTCAATCAACCAGCCTAAACCCGTCCCGTTGACACTATATTCCAGCATTTTATCTTGCAGGGCTTTTATAGTATCACTGGGCGAGCGGAGTTCAATGACAAAATCGGGAGACATCGGCAAAAACTGCTTTTTCTGTTCGGATGTCAATATTGCCAAGCGGGATTTTTTTACCCAAGATACGTCAGGTGAGCGGATCGCGCCACTCGGCAAAATAAAACCTGTCGATGAGTCAAAAGCCACGCCGCTGCCATCTTGTTCTGTCCAAATATACAACTGTCCAAGCAGAACTAAGTTTCTTCCACCCGTTTCACCACCAGTCGGCGCCATAATTTCACAATCTCCCTCTTGGGTACGTTCAATCCGCAATTCTCGATTAGCCTGACAAAAGTCAAAAAACTGATCTTCCTCCATATGCAACGAGGGAGGCCAATGCAGAATCACTGCATTGATTTCTGCTTGTTGATTGACGACGAGATTATTCAAACCCATACCCAAACTCCCCATCTTGCACACTGACATGCACCCGCTCGATGGGTTTGCCTTCCATCATCCTAATTAAAAACTCCTCACTAATCTTCGGCAATACGGTATTGGTGAGGATTGCGTCTATCATGCGACCGCCGCTTTCCAGTTCCGTGCAACGGCTGGCAATAAGTTTGATAACCTCATCGTCGTAGGTAAACGGTACTTTGTGGCTTTCAGCGATGCGTTTCTTGATGCGGCCCAATTGCAGACGGGCAATCATACCGATCATTTCGTCATTCAGCGGGTAATACGGAATCACGACTAAACGGCCTAGTAAGGCGGGCGGAAATACTTTTAGCAAAGGTTCGCGTATGGCTTTGGCGATGCCCTCGGCATCTGGCATCAAATCCGGGTCTTTGCATAAGCTGGAGATCATCTCCGTGCCGGCGTTAGTGGTCAGCAAAATCAGCGTGTTTTTGAAGTCGATCACCCGCCCTTCGCCGTCTTCCATCCAACCTTTATCGAACACTTGGAAGAAGATTTCATGCACGTCCGGGTGGGCTTTTTCCACTTCGTCCAGCAACACCACCGAATAAGGCCGACGACGCACGGCTTCGGTCAACACGCCGCCTTCTCCATAGCCGACATATCCAGGAGGTGCGCCTTTCAACGTTGAGACGGTGTGCGCCTCTTGGTATTCGCTCATGTTGATGGTGATGACGTTTTGCTCGCCACCATAGAGGGTTTCCGCCAAGGCCAAGGCGGTTTCGGTTTTACCCACGCCTGACGTGCCGGCCAGCATGAATACGCCAATGGGTTTGTTGGGGTTGTCCAAACCGGCGCGGGAGGTTTGGATGCGCTTGGCAATCATGTCCAAGGCATGGCGTTGGCCGATGATGCGCTGTTCCAAGTTGTCGGCCAGTTTCAGCACGGTTTCGATTTCGTTCTTGACCATGCGGCCCACCGGGATGCCAGTCCAGTCTTGCACGACGGAGCCAACCGCGATGGCATCAACGCTAGGCAGGATGAGCGGGGTTTCGCCTTGCAGTTCGTGGAGTTGGGTTTGTAGGGTGGTGAGTTCTGCGAGGAGCGCTTCGCGAGTTTTTGTATCGCCCTCATCCTGACCATCTTCCGCAGGGAGATGGGGAGAATCACCATCACCTTGAATCGAAGTCGGGGCGGAAATTTTGGCTTCTTCAGTTGAGGATAGGGCTGAATCGACGGGCTTGCCGCCTTCTCGGAGTTTGGCGCGTAGATCGAGGATTTTTTCCACTAGTTCCTTTTCAGAATTCCATCGGGCTTCCAATGTTTGCAAACTTTCCTTATCTGCCGCAAGTTTCTCGTTGGCGATTTCTTCACGCTTGCTGGTGTCTATGCCGACTGCCTTTTCACGACCGATGATTTCCAGTTCAGTTTCCAAGGCGGAAATACGTTTGCGGCAATCGTCCACTTCGGCGGGTACGGCAAACTGGCTGATGGCGACGCGGGCGCAGGAGGTGTCCAACAGGCTGACGGACTTATCCGGCAATTGGCGTGCAGGTATGTAGCGGTGTGAAAGCTTGACAGCCGCTTCCAATGCTTCGTCCAAAATCATGACTTTATGGTGCTTTTCCATTACTGATGCCACACCGCGCATCATTAAGATAGCCTTGGCTTCACTGGGTTCATTGACTTGCACGACTTGGAAGCGGCGGGTCAAGGCAGGGTCTTTTTCGATATGTTTTTTATATTCCGCCCACGTCGTCGCCGCTACTGTGCGTAAGGTTCCACGAGCCAAAGCCGGTTTAAGCAAATTCGCCGCGTCGCCAGTCCCTGCCGCACCACCCGCTCCAACCAAGGTATGTGCTTCGTCAATGAATAAAATGATGGGTTTGGGGCTGGCTTGGACTTCTTCGATGACTTGGCGAAGGCGTTGTTCAAACTCGCCTTTCATACTCGCACCGGCTTGCAGCAAACCGACATCCAAGGTGCGTAAAGATACATCCTTCAACGGCGGCGGCACATCGCCCGCGACGATCTTCTGGGCAAAACCTTCCACCACGGCGGTTTTGCCTACTCCGGCCTCGCCAGTTAGAATGGGGTTGTTTTGGCGGCGGCGCATCAGAATGTCGATGACTTGACGTATCTCTTCATCGCGGCCGACGATGGGGTCCATCTTGCCTGAACGGGCTTGCTCTGTGAGGTCTACGGTGAATTGTTTGAGCGCCTCTTGCTTTCCCATCGCCGCCGGGGACATGGCTCCAGCCGCTTCGCCGGGGACTGCACCGCCGCCGACTTGAGAGCCGTCAGTGGTGGACAAACCTTCTTCCGGCGAACCCCCTACGACTTCGTTATATTTATCGGTGAGGGTATCGATTTTTATCTTGTCAAATTCTTTGGAAATGGCAAGCAATTGATTGCGCAATTCTTTAGTTTTCAACAAGCCCACAATCAAATGGGCGCTTCGTACTTGGTTTTCACCAAACATTAAGGTACCGTAGACCCAACCTCTTTCCACTGAGTCTTCGACATGAGAAGAAAGATCAGAAATTGAAGTTGCCCCACGAGGTAAACGGTCCAGTGATTCGGTCAAATCCTTGACCAACCGTGCCGGGTCAATGCCGAAAGCCTTGACGATGCGGTGTAGGTCTGAATCCTGCAACTGAAGTATCTGGTGTATCCAATGCACTAATTCCACATAAGGGTTACCCCTTAATTTGCAAAATACCGTGGCACTTTCGATACTTTTGTAACAAACCCGATTAAGTTTTCCAAATAGTTTGGCGCGGTTGATTTCAGTCATTGCAGCGTAACTCCGTCTCCGTTGATTTTAGATTAATTTGAACGAACGTTTGTCAGTGAAAAGCATATTCTTCTTAGTCACTCATGTTACGCACTGGCCTAGGATTGGAGCGTCAAAGCTTGAAGCAGGCTTCGCATTTCCAATGCACTTGTCAAAGCAAGCTTTGACGCTCCCTTTTTGCTAAAAAATAAGCAACTTGCATCCGTGCGTAACATCAGTCAGTTAGCAGCCCTAAATTGGAAATAGGGGTTTAATGTCAAATCATCGGCATCGACACTCCCCGTTTTATCGCCTAGCCAACTCGTCCAGCCAAGCTGTGTGCTACCGTCTAAGATTAGCGGAGGGATGTCCTTCTTGCGGAGTATGAGATTTACATCCCACACTAATTCATCGCCAATATAATTTCGGACAATCGCCACCAATTCGGCCAGCCCAACCCGCCCCGGCAGTAATCCACGGTAACGCGCCATGTCCATTGGGCCAAGCACAATGCGAAATTTATGTTGGCAACCAAATACCCTCTCCCCTACCACGGTTGAAAGCCCCAAGCGCCCTGCTTGTTCATGCATTCCTAGCCGGGTTTGTTCGTGCAGGGCAATTTCCATCCATTCGCCGACAAACTCAACAATCGCCGTGCTGATGCCGAAAAACTCCGCGATGATGGCGCGTAAGCCGTCGGCATGGCGGGTTTGGCATGACAGATGCCCTGTAAAATGCAACTTTACCCGATCCGGCATGGCATCGCGGTCACGCAATGAAGCCGCGTCAATGCCAAATAACGACCCTAGATAGCCGCTGAAGCGATCCTCTTCCCCCCCCTTTTTTAAAACACGATCATAATGCACCGTGGGCTGAGATTCGGCCCAAGCCCTGTAAAACAAGCACAAGATGCGGTGATGAAAGATGTCAGCAAAGCGTATCAGAGTGTGATCTAAACTATTCCTTGCACGGTCACGGGCGAATTCAGTTAAATGCAGGGGTAAAGGGCCGTTAGGCCCAAACAAACCCAAACAACGCACAAGCAATCTATCGCGGTAACCTTCTTTGCCATTCTCCCAAGCAGACAGGGAGCTTGGGGCAAAATCCATTTCCACCGCCTGTCCCAATCGTATGGGATCGTCTGATGCTTTGATGGATTTGCCTAACCTCGGTTTGTCTAAATTACGGCACTCAATTAGACGCATCGCCTGATAAAAATCGACGCGCCAAGGCTCTGCCTTAAGCAGATCCATTATAGCGTCTGACGGCATCCGATCCTGATCGGCCATCTCATGATCTCCCCACGGTCCGCGGTAGTTATCACTGTTTCGGTGAATGTATTGAGGGATGCATAACGGGCAAAAAAGTGATCTAACACCGCTCCAAGGAGAAATGCCCCTCCTCCTTCAAAGGCGGATTCTTCAAGTTTAACAGTGACTTCAATTCCCCGCCCAAAAACGATTGGACCCACGGCATCCACGCGCCTGACGACATTCTTTGTCTGCGTAGACAAGACCCCTTCAATTTGCTTGCGCACTGCGTCGTCATTTGGGTCGCTATACAAGGTCAATAATTCGCGCAAAGCAGCGGCCCCTTGTACTTTGTCTGCATCCATCAGCGACAGGTAATTGAGCGATAAATGACTGATCAACCTCCATGTCGCGTTGCTTCCCGCCATGGATGGTCTTGGTCGGGTGGGTCCGGCAAGGCAGCGAATGGAACGGACAGGTGCGCCACTAATCAGACTAAAATCAGTAGAACCTTGACCTACCGGCATATGCAGAGGCAAGTCACGGTTCGTACATAATGCCTTCATACCCAACTGTTTCAAGTCACCCTTGTAAGGGGTTTCCTTCGCATCCACTAATGATATGTAAGTCTCAGATCCTACATAGCTGGATCTCAGCCCTTGACGGCGTTGCTTGGACGATAGCAAACGTTTACGCCTTTCTATTGTATAGTAGGCATTTTCGTCGCGATGGCGGTATCCGCTGTTGGAACCATAAAAAGGGTGGAATTCCTGTTCTTCGTTTTGATTGGAACCAAAACCAAGCACCTCAGTCAATTGATATACTTCGAAATCCAAGGGTCTGGTTCGATCAGGTATCACATGATATTCCGGTTCCAACTGTGTCAAATGAATCCTATCCACTCGACGCGAAAATAGATTAATGGCGGGTACGCAAAATAAGCCGAATTGACTAGGCTCCAAGGAGTTAATCAACTTGGGTTGCAAGCGGTCGAGCATGATAACCAAATCCACCTCAGCTTCTTCGCAACGCCTAGCAGCTTTCCGCAAACCGTTCAGTTCAACGAACAAAAATCGTTCTGGAAAAGCAAAATACTCATGCAGCAGACGATATCCCTGAAATGATCGAGGGCCAAAGGGCAATAATGCTTGATTGTCTTCGAAACCAAGCATACGGACAGGTTTGTGGGTCACCACCTCACACCAAACATTATCATTCTTCGTTGGTAAGACTGCCATGGCTAATGAATTGGCTATGAGTTGCTCATATAATTGAACAGTCAAAGAACCACTACCGCGTAAGAATATCGGCAGTGTATCCACGGTAATTTGGTTAAAGGCTTGACCCGTTGTGGTGCGTAGACGCAAACGAATGCCCGCTTTCAATCCCGGCAAGCTAGGTGCGCCCAAGTTGGTAATGGCACTTGGATTGGATAGATATTCAACCGCAATGACTTCCAACGGCCAGAGGGTGATGTCATTCGCGGTAATATACTCGCAGGGAGTTTGTTCGCCTTTGCCAATCTGGCTTCTGATAGACGTGTGCCGGGGCACTGGCAAACCCTCCTCCAAGCTAGATTCGGTTGTATCGGGTTGCAACTGTACTACGGCCATGGACGGAGTCGGTGCAAGGTAATGGGGGTAGGCAAATTCCAGTAAATGGCTGGTGAAGCGCGGAAACTCCGCGTCTATTTTAAGTTGCACTCTCGCAGCCAAAAAGGCAAATCCTTCCAGCAGCCGTTCAACGTAGGGGTCGGCGCATTCAAAACTATCCAATGCTAGCCGACTGGCTATCTTTGGGAATTCGCCGGCAAACTCACCTCCGATTTCACGCAGATGGCGCAGTTCACGGTTGTAATATTCTAGCAATCGGGGATCCATGGATTACCCCGAAGTGTCCACGACCACGACATTGCCCGTTTCAAGGTCAAGTTGTGTCTTAAGGTACAAGCGCAATGGCAATGGCTGCATCCAGAGATCGCCCTCAATGTCAAAATTCATAGCATTATGATTATATAAGTCAGTGCTAACGACTTTGACCCTTAATGTGTTCGGCAGGATTCGTGGTTCAAAGTCGAGTAAGACAACGCGAATTCTTTTCTCAAGGGTATCAACGTCAGTGTTCGATAAGGTATGGCCTGACAAATCGGGGATGCCGAAATTTAACACCGACTTGGCAGCTTCTGGATAGTTTTCTAAACTTTGCACCGACTCAAGTGAAACCGCGTTGAGCAACCATGCGATATCGCGAAGCACACTCTGCCGCAATCGTCTTACAGAGAGTACTCGCTGTTCCCGTGATTCTTGGCTGTTGGCGGGTTCATCGTCGCATAGCCGATCCAATAGAGAAGGCTGAAGCCGTTCGGACTGGAGTAGTTCCGCCATTATGCGTCCAAACTGTTCAATTCGATTTGGCGTACATCCATTACCCCATATTCATCAATGTCAGTCGTTAGGATGCGCTGCCCAACACCATGGTAAACACCTTCCATCAACTCTTCCCATTCAGTTTTGCGTGCCAATTGTAACAGGGTATCTTTGGCTGCTTCCGAACTGGGGTAGCGCGTTGGAATCAAGCCGCTTGAATTGCCACCATTGGCCCATGTAAACATGGCGGGCATCCACACCACATCGCGGAGGTCTGCCGGCTCTTCAATATCGATTTTGCGGATTTGTTGGTAAGGTATCCAATAATAGTGGCCATTGACAACTGCGTCCAAAACCGGGCCCAACCGGCTGTCGCCATCGGCGATCCAGTTGAAACTCACGCCGTTGATTGTTCCTGAAGTCGTGGGTGCCAATTCAAAAGACTGTTCGCGCAATTCCTTAGCCTGTTGAAAATGCCCTTCGGCATCAAGTCGCAGAGCTTCCACCAAAAGGGCCACCCATTGTTGCGGATCGCCAAAAATCAATGGTGTGGCAGCCCCGGAAAACACCTTCGCCCGCAAGGCTTCACATAAGATAGCCTCGTGGTAGGTCTGGGCCATTAGCAAGTAGGAGGCATCCAATTCACTAACCACCTTGAGTTGGGTTAAGGCGCGTTCCCATTGGCCCAACACTGAAAGCAACTGGAATAAAAAAGCCCGGAACTTGGCATTGGATGGATCTTTTCGGATTTGATCCTGTAAGCTTGCCAACGCTTCATGCAAATTGCCTTCGTTTAGGTATTTTTCCGCCTGCAAAGATGACATCATAAACCCCTTGAAACTTGGACACCAATCAATCGATTAATGAAAATGCGCCCGCAGCAAAGGCGGGCGCTAGTTCTCCGAATGCAAGACCTTAATCAGCCTTTTACATTCTTGGCTATATCCCAAACGATTGTTTGCGTAGCATCTGCCGAACCGTCCGGTTTCTGTGGGGTGTATTCCACTTTGACCTTGGCAAAGTTCAGGGATACGTTTTCGGTGAGTCGATCCTGACCACCCGAACCGCCCGTGCTGAGAGACGTGATCAATACTTCGGTCATGGTGATTTTCACGTACTCAATCGGTTTCGTCCCGGCTTTTCTTACCGTCAATGTCACTGTCTCGTGATGAGTGCCATCGCAGGTGGACAGGAACAGATCAGTCGTCGATTTGTCTAGGTACTTAGTGACTGATAAATCCTGCACATTGACTTTGCCCGCCCCTGCGCCTCCACCTACTTGGGCATTGCCGGAATTGGACAAGCCCCAACTCCACGCCAGCACATCGATTTCGTCTTTGTGCTTGTCATCCAAAGCCTCACCTTTGATTGGCGGCCCTTCAATTTTCAAAAAAATGTCAACAGCCATAGCTATTCTCCTTTTATTACCGTGTTTGGTTAATTGATTGGTTTTGTCCGGTCGCTTGTTGAACCCATGCCCCTGAAACCGGACGAGTCAGTGGCTTACGGGATTTATCCTCCCTTGGCAGAGGGAAGTTTGGAAACCAGACGCAAGGAGATGGTCAATCCTTCTAGTTGGTAATGCGGCCTTAAGAAGAATTGCGACCGATAATATCCAGGGTTTCCTTCGACTTCCTCCACTCTGACCTCGGCAGCCGCTAGAGGCTTCATGGCTTTGGTGGTTTCGCTTGATGTCGCCGGGTTACCATCGACGTATTGCATTATCCAATCACTCAGCCAGCGCTGCATGTCGTCCCTTTCTTTGAATGAACCAATTTTATCCCGGACAATGCATTTCAAATAATGGGCAAAACGACAAGTGGCGAACAGATAGGGTAGACGTGCCCCTAAATTGGCATTCGCCGTGGCATCAGGGTCTTCATATTCGGCCGGTTTGTGCAGCGATTGCGCTCCGATGAATGCGGCAAAGTCAGAATTCTTTTTGTGGATGAGGGGCATGAAGCCGGCCTTGGCCAATTCCGCCTCGCGACGGTCGCTGATGGCAATCTCCGTAGGGCATTTCATGTCCACGCCGCCATCGTCGGTCGGAAAAGCATGCACCGGCAAATTCTCCACTGCACCGCCGGATTCTATCCCGCGTATCCGAGAACACCAGCCATAAAGCTTGAATGAACGGTTGATATTGGTTGCCATGGCGTAGGCTGAATTCGCCCAGCTATATTTGCTGCTATTGGCCCCCGAGGTGTCTTCTTCAAAACTGAACTCGTCAATTGGGTTGGTTTTTTCGCCATACGGCAACCTAGCCAAAAACCGGGGCATTGCCAACCCGATATACCGCGCATCGTCAGATTCACGTAGTGACCGCCAAGAGGCATATTCCGGCGTTCCAAATATTTTAGTCAAATCACGCGGGTTGGCAAGTTCGGCCCAAGATTCCATTTGCAAAGTGGTTGGAGACAACCCGGAAATGAAAGGGCAGTGACTTGCGGCAGAAATCTGTGAAATCTGCGACAATAACTCGACATCGGGTGGGAAATGGTCGAAATGATAATCCCCTACCAAGCAACCAAATGGCTGTCCACCAAACTGGCCAAATTCTTCTTCATAAAGTTTCTTAAACAAGGGGCTTTGATCCCATGAAATACCCTTGAATTTTTTTAAGGTCTTTGCCAATTCCTTTTTAGAAATGTTCATGACCCTAATTTTGAGCATCTCATCGGTTTCGGTGTTGTTTACCATATAGTGTAAACCCCGCCAAGCGCTTTCCAATTTTTGGAATTCTTCGTTATGCAAGATTAAGTTGATTTGCTCAGTCAGTTTGCGATCAATTTCGGCGATGATGGCCTGAATGCTCTTGACCGTATCGTCGGAAACAGTGGCGACACCTTTAAGGACGTATTCCGCAAGGGTTGAAACTGCAGATTCTACTTCTTCTTTGGCCCGGTCTGATTTAGGTTTGAATTCTTTATTGAGCAATGACGAAAAATCGCCTGCTTCGGCCAAGCCTAACTCTGCTTGTTGTTGGGTTTCCAATTCTGCCATGGCTTATTCCTCCTTCGGTTCGTCAGCGGCAGGTTTTGGCGCAGAGGCCAGTGCTTGCAATAAGCTAGAATCTTTGAGTATTTTGCCGATTAAATCTTCAGCCCCGGATTTACCGTCCATATATGTAATCAGATTGGAAAGCTGTGTCCTCGCATTAAGCAGTTCTTTCAAACCGTCAACTTTGCTCGCAATGGCCGCTGGGGAAAAGTCGTCCATGCTGGAAAATTTTAGGTCTACATTAAGATTGCCTTCTCCAGTCAGCGTATTGGGCACCTGAAAAGCCACTCTAGGTTTCATGGCTTTCAATCGCTCATCAAAATTGTCCACATCAATTTCCAGCAACTTGCGCTCGCTTACTGGAGGCAGAGGTTCCGAGGGATTGCCCGAAAGATCCGCCAGCACACCCATGACGAAGGGTAGCTGGACTTTTTTCTGTGAGCCATAAGTCTCCAAATCGTATTCTATTTGTACACGTGGAGCGCGGTTTCTTGCTATAAATTTCTGACTGCTTTCCGCCATTTTAGACCTCTTGATGAGTTGTAAAAAGGAGATCATGCTCTCGCATGGGTTACAATGCTACTCTAGTTCAGGACCTTTGATTGTTTGCACTTGACTGACTCCATCTGGGGCCAAATCCTGTAGGATTTGCATAAAATCCATCGTCACCAATCGTTTCGCACGACGTACCAATAAAGGCACTGGGCTGGAAGGTTCATGGTTAGCATAATACTCGCAAATGAGTTCGAGTGCGCGAATAACATCTTGCCGACTGTTTATCCCGCCGATTTGCCCAGTTTTTGCCTTTTTTCCGCTTCCCTCCCCGTTAGTATCCGAAAAATCAGAGTCGGCTTCAACCTGTTCACCATCAAGTTCATTGCCTAAATTCAAATGTTCCACTTGCTCATCGACGAAATGCAAAGCTTCCTTCAATAAATCTCTGGTAGGCGCAAAGCTAGCTGCGTTCTCTACACCCACTTGTTGCGTTAAGAAGCTTTCAATGCCATTGACATCGCTCAAGCTATTCTTCAGCAGGTCTCGTGTAGCGATGACATTTTCAGGTGGCACATCGGTAAAGGCTCCTTGAATCAAACTTAATTGGGATGCCGTTTGTCCTGCCGGCACTGGCGCTTTGCCGGTTGCAAACTGGACATCGCGCAATGAAAAACGCCCGGCCATGCGAGACTCCACTAGGGGCGCATTCAACAGCGGAAGAAGGAAGGTGTCCAAATCACACAGGCTTATCAAGCAGTTTACCCGCTCAGTGGGATCGTTGTCATCGTCTGGATCAAGCAAGGGATGAATAGATTCCCAGTAACTTTCTAGGCTTCTCCGCAATAACACCAAACCGTCCCGAAATCCGCTTAAGCCCTCTAGATTTAGTTCGGTGCGCGCCAATTCAACCAAAAGACGCAAATCCCGAGTTTTGTCCATAAGCTCCAATATCATTTTCCGCAAGCTTCTCCAATTCGGAGGTTGCGCTGGCTCTATGTTTGCACCTATTTGTTTTTCTGGTGTTCCTTTAGCCTCGTTTTCCATGGCCATGAAAGCTTGATCATATTTTAGATCCTTTCCACAAGGCGCATCTTCCGAAATTTCTTTAAGCATTGAATCAATGTCGAGCGAAGCCAACTTAACTCTCCTGCGTTTGCTAAATGGATAGGATAATATCAATAACTCGGAAAAATCATGTGTCTCATGATTCTAGACTAATTTTCCTATTGATGGTATGTGAAAATTACCAGAATTTAAAAACGAATCAAAAATAATTTTAGGCCAATAATCGGCATGCCTAAAAACTGAACCAATTAAATTAATTTGAAATTTAATTTTTAAATGGCAAATAAGTATGATTAACCTAGTGCATTTTCCGAAAGTGCTGCTTCTACAATGATGACTGTGACATTGTCTCTCGCCCCACGCTGCTCCGCCAATTCGATTAAAAATTTGGCAATATCTTTCTTGTTAATTTCTCTAAAGACTTTCTCGATTTCTTCTCGTGTCAATTCTTTATCTAAGCCATCGCTACATAACAGAAATAAATCACCCGCTAGCGCGGTGCAGTCTCCGCGTGAGAGTACTAAGGTCTCACTCGCACCTACTGCACGGGTGATAATATTGCATCGGCCCGATTCAGCCAAATCTGATGGGCTGATCAATCCTTCGCGGGCAAAGTCGTCGTACAGGGAATGGTCTTGTGTCAATTGCTCCAGCTTTCCTCCACGAAAACGGTAGAGACGGCTGTCCCCGGCCCAGAGGAATATGCATTGATTGCCTTCAGCAAGGAGCGCTACAACTGTACTTCCAATGATTTGATTCTCTTCACCGCTTTCAGATGCAAGTTTACACAGTTTGGCATTGACATCCTGCAAGCATTTATCGACATTGTCTGCAGACTCATTAATATTAGTGGAAAATTCGACGAATGACAGTGCATCGACTATAGATTGACTGGCGACATCGCCTGCCTTATGCCCACCCATGCCATCTGCAACCGCCCATAACCCATTGTCTGACCTATCGATCATGGCATCCTCGTTGATCTTGCGTCGCATGCCTACAACGCTTAAGCCCCAAGCATGCCATTGCCAAACCGCCCTAGACTTACGCGGGCGTGTTGTCACCTCTTGATCAAAAAAAGAGATGACGTTGCCAGTTTCTTGACTCATTGATTCTTTAGTCGCCATAGGTTGCTCCCTGCAAACACGGACAACGCCGGTCTGCAAAGCCCAACCCCGTTGCACCCACTCACCCGTCAACAATGCCATAAAGGTGTCAATTGGAGGTAATCCATCGCAAACTAATATTGAAGGGTTTATGCTGTCTGAGCCAAGAGGGCTCCATAAACTATGCAAAGGGATAAATTGACCTAGCAAAGAAGCTGACAACTCCATAAATGCAGAAGAATCCAAAGCAAAGCTTTCCGTGCTTATGTGAAATGCTGATTTTCCCTTTGCCGAAACTGAAGTGGCTGGCAGCTTTAATTCTGGGCTGAAGGGTACAAAACAGGGGGCATGAATCGCTTGCAAGCGCTCATCAATTTCATCCACACTCAAGCCATCCAAGGATGATAAAGCCAGCTTTTCCAAGTCCCCAAACCAAGCATCCCCTTCTTTGGTGCCGAATAAATACATTAAACTTTCTGCATCAGCCAAGGGAAACGCCAAGGTCAACGGAAAATGTCTGTTAACCTTGTCAACACTGGGCATCAACACTCCCGCCCACGCGGCTGCACCACATATCCCTGGACTTAGTCCAAAACGCCAGATTGGAGAGAACAAGTAAGTGTCTAGCCACAACTCCCCAAGTTGTTCACGACTGGTGGCAATTGCACTTTGTAGCCAGTTATCCCAAACTGACACAAATGACTTAGGCAATCGCCTCGTGACAAAGTCGCCTAGGACAGGCAATTTGCCAAAGAAGCCCTGCTGCAAGTCGGCATTCATTACAAGGACTCCGGACAACGAAAATTGAATGCGTCTCCAAGGCTAAAAGGATTATTTACGCTCACCGTCCGCAATTCAAAACGTGCGGTTAAGCCGTCGGCTTGAAAAGTCAGATTGAATTGATCCTGTCCCACGGATGGCTTAAGATTGGATGTGTCAAACAGGCGAAACATGGCCCAAGGGCCGTCTTTGCTCAGAACAGCTTGGCTTTTGTCAGGTTTTTCAAATACGATACGCGCACCCGAACCGGATGCCTGGCCAGGCCATTGTATTCGCGTCACTTGCTCGGCACCGTGGCGGTAAAGTATTTCCTGTCCCTCTATGAAAAGTCGGAAACTGTCGGCGTTTGAATCAAGCTCCAGCGGTTTCAAATCGAATTGAATCATGGGCATCTGGACACCGGCAGGGAAAAATGCATCACGGATTTTAGCGGCGAGCTGGAATTCATGGATAGTTTCTTGCGATAATTTTGGGCTTGGCCCTTCCGAGGGCTTTTGTCGCCAGTAAGCGCCCGAAGTATCAACCAAATCTTTCATTACTGTTTGGAAGAACTGATCCATTATGCCGTTCGGTGAAAAAAACTTGCTGAAATCTGCCATTGGAGTGTCTTGCTGACTGCCTTTTACAAACGGGTAACGCCCTGAAAATGCCGTCTTACATCGGGAAGCCCCGTCACCGCCAGCGGAACCGCCCCCTCCTGCTGCTGCTGCTCCCCCGCCACCCGTAAGACCAAGTTCTTTCAGTTTATTATTGGCTTCTTTTTGCTTTTTATCAGCGTCTTCTTGTTTTTTTTGCGCTTCTTCTTTTTTGGTCTTTTCGAGTGCCTGAGCAGTTTCAATTTGCCCTAACTTTACCCCTGTTTCAGTCAATGACAACATCCAGCTTCTAACGGGTTCGGGCAATCGTGCAAAATCTAGTTTCGCTTGACCCACTACATCGCTCCCTACTACCGCACTCTTTTGAGACTGCGATACACCACCAGTCTGCATGAAGTGATCCCGAAGTTCCTTGGCCTTGTTCAGCACAGCATCCAAAGGGACTGGTTTGTCGGCTTCGCCCCGGACAAGCACATTCAAGCCTTCAAAATTTTTTTCCAGCAACCGCACTGGATCGGCTCCCATACTAGAATCAACCCCAAGCGATTGCTTGGCAGCTTCAAGCAATTTTCGGGTTTGATCGTCCGGAGGCGCGACCGCTTTCCCACCTAGTTGCGACAGTAAGGACGATATTTTTGTCAACGAGGTATTTTTCTCAACCGCCACTAATAAGCTACGCAACGGTGAATCAGGCCTGGATAAGACATCTAACAGATTAATTGTCTGGCTCATGTTTTGTGCCGGCAGCAGCCTTAATCCAGCCAGCAACCCTGACCAGTAATTCTGATAATCACGCAAATAGAGCAACTTGATTTTTTCATGCAAACGATCTATCTCACGCGGGTCTGAGGAGGACTCAGGAATCCCCAATACCCAATTCTGCTCCATGCAACCTTTGACAAAGGGGATGCTTAGTTTTAGGAATTCCCCGTATCCCCAAGCCGTGAACAAACTTGGTATTGAACCAAATCCTTTATCCTTCCCTTCTGGCAGGGCAAATGCTTTCTGACCATTTGGTTTGATTGCCTCAGACAGTTTGAAATCTCGGGAATGGTCATTGGACCCCATTTCAGCTTTCAAACTCTCATAGCACTCTTGTTCTGGTGCGACTTGGGTAAGCCTAGCCCTAGCCGAAGAAATGAGGTTTTGATCCAGTTGTGTGCCATCAAGCTTCATTTGCAGAAGATTATGCAAATGCGAACTTAGTTTGGCTATGGTGTCCGGTTCTGAGTTGAAAGTCGCTTCCCAATCGGCCCTAACGACGGCATCCACAACTTTAGGGTCCAGTTTTTCTGGCTGTCCAAGCATGAGATAAGCTTTTAACAATAAACCATCCGGTTTGACACTAATTCGATCCCCAAGTCTGCTGACAATCGAGGGCAGAAAATACCCACGCAGCAATTCCTCATAAGCATCGTCAGCACCTGCCTCCAGTTTGCCTCCCTGATAAAGGCCAAAGTGGGACATCAGACCGGTTCCTTCCCAAATGCCCTTGACCGCTAACAATGCATCTAGCTTGGGTAGCAACTGTTTGAAATTTGAACGCGAATCGGCAGGGGTGACATCGGCTGTCTGATAAGATGCAATTTGTTCTTCCGTTTTGGCAATGGCTTGTTTGTTCATTTGATAACTAATGATCCACAAACCCATCACGCCAAGGGTCAATATTGAAGCAGCCACCAAGGCACCGATTTGCATTAGTTTCTGCCGTCGCTCAACTTTGGGGTCGGTGCCTGCTAGTTCGGCCTCGGGAAAAATGACATTCTTCAACAAGCGAGTGAGGAAAAAGCTCTTGCCTCGCCCACTGTACATGGGGCTAGACTGGCGATCCAATTTAAACGCACCGGCCAAGATGCCCATGATTCGATCAATGGGTGTCCCCTCCTGTGTTCCGCTGGTGAAATAGATACCCCTAATCAAAAATGGCTGCTCAAATCGATTGGGCGAGAATGCCTTTTGCAAAAAACTGATCATGCCGGGTTTCAGCAGAGCCATTTGCTGAGGAAAATCTAGAATTTGACTGCGGCGTTGAACGTCACGCTCTTCCTGAATACGGGTTAGCGTCCGGCCATTCAAGCGCTGAAGTAATTCGTCAAACGCAGACTCGAATTTTTCCAGCCAATTCTGAGGATGTTCAGCATCTTCAGCAGGAAAAGTTTCCCCCCAGACCTGCTCCCGATCCTCTTGCGATAAATCTGCAAAGAAATCAGTGAAACCCGCCACCAAATCAGTTTTGGTGAACAACATATACACAGGCAGTAGCACACCCAACAACTCGTATAGCTCTTGAATCCGACGACGAACCGCGGCAGCATGCTGGTTGCGTTCCTCCTCGGTTTGTTGGAGCAAATCAGCAAGGCTCATCGTAATCAAAACGCCATTTAGCGGGCGGCGTGGACGGTATTTTTTGACCAATTGCAGGAAAGCCTGCCAAGCGGAGGCATCAACCGCTTGATGACTGTCTTGTGTGGTGTATCGCCCAGCGGTATCCAATAGCACGGCTTCATCGGTAAACCACCAATCGCAATTGCGCGTGCCACTGACACCTTTCACGAAATTTTTCCCCAAGCGTTCGGCTAATGGAAACTTAAGCCCAGAATTCACCAATGCCGTCGTCTTACCTGAACCCGGAGCGCCGATGATGACATACCAAGGCAATTCGTAGAGGCTCTGTTTGTTTGATTTCCCTTGAGCCCTCGATTCGCGCAATACCCCCAATGCTTCCTCAAATCCATGCTTAAGGGTTTCAGCTTCTTCCTCGGAGGCTTGCTGCTCAGAGGACTTGCCGGATTCCGTACTGGCAAGCTCATTCATTAGTTGACTTTCCTTTCGTCCTGCAAGGATATGCTTGACTAGCCTAAAGATCAGCCAAATTAAGAAAATTGCACCTATCGTGGCTATCCGCGCAATATCCGATTCCAAAGGCGCTTTGCCGGCGATGGCGATTACGGGTCCCACGAACCAAATTAACAGCGCCAAAGCAAGCAGACCGAAAAATTGGACCACCCATATGTTTGTAATAAATCCGATCAAGCCTTTCACGTTTTTCCCCTACTGGATCAAAATATCCACGCGCCGATTGAGGGCGCGGTGTTCCGGCGTATCGTTTGGTGCCAAGCTTTCTTCATCGGCTTTACCTTTAGACTTGATATTGGCAGGATTTAGGCTGCCAGACTCAACTAAAATATCCGCCACATGCCTAGCACGAGCAACCGACAAATCCCAATTGGATGGGAACCGGACACTTCGGATGGGAATGTTGTCAGTATGGCCTGTTACCAAAACGCTATCTTGCCCGGTAGCCAACTCTGTGGCAATTCGCTTTAACATGGGACCAAACTCCGGCTTGACCTGATCGCTACCCGCCGGAAAGGAGTTGCGTATTCGCAAGGTGCGGTCGTCAACAACTTCGACCATGTTTTTGCCAATTTCGTCTTTTAATAGCACAGTAAATCGTTCCCGCCTGCCAGGAACGGCTGGTTTGATGATTGGCTGGGGTAAAGCTTGTACAGTCTTGATCTTCTCCTTGCCTAAAGCGACAAGATGAGAGAGGGTTTCGTCGGAGGAACCGCTAATCGAAAACAAAAATACAAGATATGCCAATAACAAAATGGCACCGGCAACTGCTCCAACTACCCATAGCGGTACAAATTTCATCAATGCATTACGCACATCTTTAAGTCCCTGCCAACGCGGCGAAAGAGTGCGTTCAAAATCACCACGGACATTCTGAATGTGTCGGTAAAGTTCCAATCTATATTTTTCCAGTTCGTTGATCCCGCCCGTCTTGGATTGACTGAACTTACCTTGAAACCCCAAGCTCAAGGATAGATAGCATAATTCGATCAGATTGATGTTCTGGGCAGGACTCCGCATGATGTGGTCAATGATTTGGAATACCTTTTCCCCGCCCCAAGCTTCTTTGTGAAAAAGTATCAACAAACTCTGCTGTCCCCAGATACTTTGCGCACCCCATGGCGTGTTCAGTATGGACTCATCTAATAGGGAACACATGATATAACTCGCCATGCGGGTATGCTCTTGTGACTCCCCGTGCTGTAACAAGCGATTCTCGAAACCACGCACTTCACTTACCAGTTGATGCTGCAACCCTGCAATGTCACGATGGGAAGCTGTGTTTCGCAACCTTGAGGACAAGGATAGCAAAGACAAGGCCGCTGCGGTCATTGGATTGCCCGCATACATTGATCCCAACCCCGCCTGGAGATTCACGTCCTGCGGGCGCAACGGAGGTGGTGCAGATACTCTTGGGGCGTTGTAGGCAGGGGCATTGGTAGGTTCATCAACTGGACTGGGTCGCGCACGCCCCCCCGGCGATGGCCTGCGGATCATGGTCCTGTCGTCATCCCCAAACGGGTTAAATGGATCGTCTTGGCTCACTGATTTATCCTTTCTTGATTGCCCAAAATTCTAGTTCAAGGTCGGGAAAGCTTCCACCAATATGTAGCGCAAACCCCCCGGAATTAGACATCTTCTTCCACAATTCGCTCTGCTTGTTCAATTCGAAATAAGAAAATCCCGCATGGTAAGGCAATTGCCTTGGGGCCACAGGCAGCGAATGAATGGAAATGCCCGGCAATGCCGCGCGGACTAATTGCTGTATCTCCTCAACAGGCCCAATTTTAACCTGTGGTGGAAAATGGGAACGCAACAATTCAGGGGAAACACTTGCTTTGACCGCTAGTACGAAAATGGCGCTATCCAGCAAATTCACTTCCGGTCGTCTAGCTGCATACACCCCCGGTCGAGGTTGCGTCAAAGGAATTTGGATCGCATTCTGCTCTAAAATCATTCCAAGCAATTGCCGCAATTCATCCATCAATGGCTCGAAGCAAACTTGCAGATCATCATGATTGTAAGCTGGAAAGTTGGCCGATCGTTTGCTTGGCTTGTAGAAAGTTGCCAATTCTCCCGCTATTTGCAAACCCAAGCGAAAAAACTCTTCCGGGTGCAAGGCAGCATTCACACCTAAATGCTCCAGCATGGGTTGGTATCGGTTGATCGCTTGAAGCAGCAAGAAATCGGCAATTTCCGACGCACCGCCACGAGCCGACTCAACGACTCTTCCGGCTAAGGCTTCTCCCCGCGTGTGCAACAATCCATGCAATTCACGCAGAAAGCCATTTAGCACGGAGGTTGCGGAACATTGCAAAATGGGAGGAATGAACTTCTCGTCCAACAGCACGGTCTTGTCAGCCCGCAATTCCACTATCTTCCCCAAACCGAGACAAACATAACCGGAACGCTCCTGCCTTTCAAGCATTAGCCGAGTACGCAATCCGCCTATCTGCACAGGATACCGGGCATCGGCTCCGCTGTTGTGGTCGCGTACCTCTCGTTCACGCATTCGGAAACGAGCCAAGCTATCGGCAAATGATTCGCTATCTATTTCAGACGAATCGGGACGCCTTTGCGGCAGGGCTAAATAAACAAAGCAGTTCTGAACGCCTTCAGGCACCTCCAAGGACAAAGGGACATCATCTTGGTCTGGCAAGTCGAATGGAGTGCCATCAGGGAATATGCCGCTGCACTCCTGCAAGGCTATGCGGCCAATGGCCAATTGACCATGATCCAGCTTAAGTGATCTGAATCCCCAGTCATACCCACGCAAGCCCTTACACCGGCCATTCACCAAATTCTCAAGGTAGCGGTCATGTTGTTGAAAATGCTGCGGCCTGAGAAACATTCCCTCAGACCATACCACTCTGCTGTATTCGGACATAAGCTCTCCAGCTTTTGAAAAGTGAATTAACTATTTTCGCGTGAGTCGCGCAACATCCTCATTTGCTCTTCATAAGCCTTGGCAAACGTGTCGCCCAATAAATTTTCCATTGCTTCGGCCGCCAACCCGGGATAAGCCTTGCTGAATGCATCCCAGCATTTGGCTTTTTTCTGAAAAACGATTCCTTCATCAAAACGCCTTTCGAAACCAGAGGGTTCAAACCGCTTTAGAATTTCCCCCAAGGCAGCCTGAATTCCCGCACGCATTGCCATTTGATGCTTCATGATATCGGTGAATCCTTCACGAATAGCCACCGTGGACTCAATATAGCTAGGATGCTTACGCATTATCATGATTTTCATAGCATCCTCAGCCAATGGCAAGATTTTTAGCGGATTATTTTTTTCCCTGTTGATAATGGTTCGGTCAGCGCGAATCTCGCTTTTTTCTTTAGTGCGCGCCCTCAATATCATCATCATGCCTTCGACCATTTCCCGGTAGACCTCTCCAAGGGACTTCATGACGCCCGCTTGTTCCTCCAAGCTTATTTTGGGAAACTCGGTAAGCCCTGCCCCTTCCAAAAAACTTAGGAACAAATCCGCACCGCGTCCAGCCTCGGGCAATGGCTTTTCTGGCTGTGACGGTGTATTAGCCATAATAGATGAGTCATCCGCAGAGTCAACCCCAACTGCTGAAACCTTTGGTGATGGACTCTGACGGCCGGGTTTCGGTATGTCGATAACTGTCGGGGTTGGCGGTTCAGAAAATGTTGAAAATTCTCTCCCTTTGCCAAGGTTGCCTTGCCCTGATGCCAAGTTTTCCCGATGAATATCAGAATCACCAGCAATTCCTGGGCTTTGATCCGATTGGCTTATAGAACTAAAAAAATCACTTCGATTTTCTGTAGCCTTTCCCTCCGTTAAAAGATTTGACTCTAGCTTACCCTGAATCCCCTTATTATCGACAGTACTAATGTTTAATGGTTGAAGCTCAGGGAAAATTTCCTCCTCTTTAACTAATTTGTGTTGCGGAGGAACATCATCCCTAGGTTCGAAAACGGGCGAATCCGCTCCGGTATCAAATTGTAAAGGCTTTTGTTCAATGGAGACACTTACCCTAGGTTTCGCAGGCTCTAATCCCAAATCGCCAAACCAGTCATCAGGAAACTCTAAGCCATCTTCCTTTGCTGGAGAGTTCGGAGTTGAAGCCGATCCTTCCCGAAATATATCGTCAAAAGAGAAATCATCTTGATTTTTAGGGAGAAAACTTGGCGGGGAAAAATTTTCATGTAAAGGGGAAGCATCCGGCTGATTTAAAAAACTAGCACTTTCGCCATACTGAAATGGAGATGGCTCTTGAGGCAATACCGGCATGGGTGCCCTGTCGCTGAACAAGGGGGGGGTGTCGATATCGAAAGCGCTAGCCTCTGGTAGTCTGCTAAAAGCTGAATTGCCCAAGTTTGAAAATAAGTCAGGGGAAGACAGAGATTCGTCAACAATACTGACCCGTATTTCATATTCGCCAATCTTCAGTAAATCGCCGTCTGCCAATGTCACTGAGTCACCCTTTTCCAGCATGCGTCCTTCGTTGCAAAGTAAAGTTCCGCCTGTGCTAGCATCTGAATACACAAACACACCATTTTCATGGTGAATGTCGCCATGGTGCCTTGAGATAATCTTTTCCTCATCGGGTAACGCCAAATGATTATCATAGGAACGCCCAACTGAACCCCCGTTTTCATCAAATCGGGCAGTCAGTGAGTTTAGGGGTTGCGCACCCCGGTAGTTAATGACTTCAAGGATTAGTGCCATGGCTTTTCCCAATTGACATTATGAATAACAATTATGACTCTGACTAAAAACATCATGGTAGGCATCACGGACATTCACCTTTTTTTGAGCATATATGTAGCAACGCACCAGTAGCCTTAGTGTCGCCATTATTAATTTGCTTTTGATAATATCCAAGCACTTCCCATATTCGCAACTCAAGTAGACCATTCTTCACACGTGTCTTATCTTTACTAAACTCCTGATAGAGATTGTTGGCTTCAGGTAAAATATAGGCCATAAACCATGACTTTCCAAAAGGTTGACCCGCTATGATAGGTGGCTTCCCATTTGGCAAATTGACGATCCCTGGGCCTACACGATTATTTTTAGCATATTGGCTAGGAAATATCAAAGTCGCTTTGCCATTTGGTTCAAAAATGAAGATATGTAAGTATCCTTTAGAAGCTAATGTCAATGAAAACGTTATTGAATCATTTTCTCGATATATACCATCTTGAGATAGTGAAAGCGGAATTTCTTTTAATGGCGGGATAAACTGATCCATCTTTTGTTCCAACTCGCTGGTAAAAGCTTGCGGGTTACCATCCCCTAACTTTATTTGCTTAATCAGATCATCTAATAGCTGTTCTGGTGATGGGGCAGGCGGCGAGAGGGCAGTTTCAGATTTGGCTTCAACCGGTAGAGGAAGGTTAGGTTTTATCTCGGTTGTTTGATTAGTGGCCTTGATGGGGCTATAATCAGTGGCAGGAGAAGTCATTTCGCTTGAAATCTTAGGTTCAGAGTTTTCTGTAAAATAATAAACAATTCCGGCTATCGAAATAATTAAAATAGCATATCCCGCCAAAGTTACGACCTGTTTGCTTAATAATTTGCCGGAATGCATGCCAAGGTTACCAGATTTTCCTTCCATAGTCTCGGCACTCTCTTCAACATTGGGTGATTCGGTTACAGATTTAATTTCTGGCAGTGAATTGACTTCCGGCAATACACCTTGCATTTTAGAAGACAAACGAGTTTTTATGTAATCCCCGCTACCTAATGCAAGAGCGAACTCCCTAACTGACTGTTGCCTATCCTCCTTCTTCAAAATAAGCGCCTGCATTATTGCAGATTCAACTTCTGGGCTAATTTCGTTGACAATTCGTGACGGTGGTATCAATTCCTGACCCGACAATCTAGCAAATGCCCCTGGCGGATTTATACCCGTCAAAAGTGCATAAAAGGTTGCGCCCAAGGAGTAAATATCGGCACGCATATCAGTTCCCGTACCTGCAATTTGCTCAGGGGAGCTAAAACTTTCGCTTACAGCATTTGCAGATGTTCGTGTATGTTCATTAGAAATTTCTTTGGCAATGCCGAAATCAATGAGCATGATTCTATCATCTTCATTTAGCAAGATATTATCTGGCTTTAAATCCCTATGAATAACCGGTGGATTTTGACTATGCAAATATATTAAAACCTCACACAATTGGAACATCCAAGGCGTTAATTTATCCAAAGGTATACGACGATTTTGAGATAGTTTCCGTTCATTCCCCAAAGTCCGGCTACCACCAAACTTCAATACAAGATATTGCATACCGTTGGCGACTACATGGTCAATTATATCTGGTATTGATGGATGATCCAAACGACTTAATAATGTGCTTTCATACATGTCAAACAATAACTCGGGAACTTCTTTCAATGCACGCCTTTTGCCTGAAAGGCGCAAGTCATCGACAAGATAGGTAGCGCCAAAACCACCTTTACCCAGTACCGCTTTGATTTGGTATCGCTCCGCAAAAACCTCACCTATTGGAAGCAGCCAACCAAATACCCCACGAATGCTGTCATTGGGTCCAAAATCCAAATGAGCAAGTTCAAGCTTGCAGCTACTGCAACAATAATCTCTAAGCATTAATTGTCTTAGAGGGTTTGATGTGCCACATATTGGGCATATATGTGTTTCAGTATCATCAGGTATTTTACGAGAGATAAAGATAGTTTTATCATCATTTTCTAAATTCATACTAAATACCTTATAAATATAACCCAATAAAATACATTAAAAGTACTATTAACCATTAACATAAATGTAACCAATAACGGGAAATCACCCATATCTTCCGGGGAGACAGTAAAAGTTTGACATTTCAGGTATCCCACCGGGAAGCTCGGTGTTGTGATCCGCCAAGGGCATGACAAAAATTTTGGAGAATCCCAATGGATACAAATGAAAGCTTAAGCCACTCCAAGTGGGAGTGCAAATATCACGTGGTGTTTATGCCAAAGTGCCACCGCCGCATAATAGAGTTGTTCCCTGTTACTGTTTACAAAAATCAATTAGATAGGCTTGTTCTCTCATACTGGCAAATGCTTTTTCCACAGAACTTTTGCAAAATAGTGATTTACCTGACTGATTTAATTTATATTACATTGGGAGCAAATCTATTGTACAGGCAGTTGCCGAGCCACTTTGGTGAGGTGTTCAGAAAACTGGCCGCGCAGAAGGTGTGCCGGATTGAAGATGAGCATCTTATATCCAATCGCGTCCTCATGCTGATTACGATTCCGCCTAAGTATGCAGTCTCGCAAGTGGCCGGCTTCATCAAGGGCAAGAGCGCGATCCGCTTGGTACCTGTGTAAGGCTTGCGGAAGCGGCATTTCGTTGGCAAGCACTTCTTGGGCGAAGGGGTACTTTGTTGCCACGGTGGGATCTAGCGAGGCGACGATTCGCGAGTACATCCACAATCGAGAAAAGAGGACGAGCGACACGAAACTTGGAATTGGGCCAGTCACCTTTAATCGGCTCAAGAACCACTGGGTTACGTTAGCGACCCAGTTAAGCCGCTTTGAGCGGCTTAAAATATAAAGCCCCCGAGTCTGTTAAGGGATACTTACTTGGTGTCATCAACAGTAATAATCCCAACCAAAAGCACCTCGCCTGTTGAAAGTGATCTAATTATTAATTCCTTTTTTCCCGCCATGTTGAAATGATCCAGTGAAAATAATGCGGTCAATAAGTCTTTATCGCCTCCTACTGAAACACTAGGTTCACCATCCAAAAAAACCTTCAAATCTTCTCTATTATATAAAGTAGACTGAAATTTTACCCAAATTCCAAAGTCTCCATTGGGTTGCATATGGGTTAAAAAACCCAATTTAGCAGTTTTCGGACCCCAATCTATAACCGTTAAATCGTTGGACGAAAGCAATGGCATTCCATATGAACCATGGCGATCTAAAAAGAATTGTGACAACATATCATTGCGCTTCTTTTCCGAGGGTATAAAAGTTATACTTGAAATTTGAAATGGTTCAATATTGTTCCATTGCATCGAGCAAACGCTTTGGCACTCCCACCCAATCAAGTTACTATGAACTAGCCTTCCATTATTCTTATAATAATACATTGAACCTTCAAAAGGATGCCTATTTACAAGTATTAGGTTTCCACCTTGAGGCAATGAGTTTTCTTCATACAAGACTACAATTGGGTCTCCAGAAAAAGTGGGTGAATATGTAGCATAGAGAGCATGCTGGTTTTTTTGAAAATCAAGATTTTTTATGGGTAGATTAACTTTTAAAGCTGTTTTAGCGTATTGAATCCAATAATTATCTTTATTAAAGTATGAATTTAATTCGTCTTCATTAGGAATACTACTTACTCCGGAGTATTTCCAGAAATCAGGTGCGTATATTATATGATTAGAAATATCAGGTTTATTTACCTTTATATACTGAGTGATCGTATCCATTGCAACCCATTTCTGGTAGTTTGCACTCATTACTTGGCGATTAATATTGTTGTAAACGAATGTAATCGTCGAAATTCCAGCTAGTATTGATGTGGCTAATTGTATAATTACTACTCGAACAAATCGTGTAGAAGCTAAATTGCACAGCGAGGACAAAACTACAACCAAAAGTCCAGCTATTCCAAGTTGAGCGTAGAAAGTTACTAAATGTCCTTGAATCCACCCCCCACGAACTCCATTCTGGTATAAAGTCGAAACAGATAAAACTGCACAGGGTACAGTAGAAATACTTAAAAGGATATAAGTATAAGTTACAATGGCGCTTTGACGAAGCCTTAGTAGTTGTAAAGCTAGGGTGCTAATCAACCACGAGAATACAAACAAAATTATTATAGAGGTTTTTTCAGGTACTTTTTCAGTTATAGATTTATAATCTAAAATCGATGGTACTGAAGGCATACCAATTATATCTGAATTTGCTAAAGTGATTCCATTCCATAAACCTAGAGGCAAAAAAGCCTTTTTTTCAAGCACAAAAAAGGTATAGAGCCAACTTAAAAAGTCAAAACTAGGCTTTAATCTTTCAACCTTTTCCGTAGATAAATTAGAATTACTAAATGAATACGTTTCATAGGCAAATATAAAGATAACTAAAGATATTATATAAGGAAAATAAATTTTAGCTAAGAAATAAAAATATTCTTTTGCATCAACGAACTTGTACAATTGTCTCAAATTAGTTTTAAAAACTGGGGTTAGTATCAATATTGGATGTAGTATTATATTATATTCTGCACCCCACAATGAACAGAAAAATAAAAAATTTGATAATATAAATTTGTATACAGATTTACTCTTTAAATAATCGAATAAAAAACTTACAGCCAAAAATATAAAACAGACTTCCCACGCGCCCATAACAGGAAAGCCTTGTGGGAAAGTGAAATAATAATGTAACGGGAATAGTAGCAAAGTGATAGAGATCAATGATAACGCTGCATAGAGAGGGCCAACCCTGCTTAATAACCATGCCAAACAAAAGTATATACTTAAAAAAGAACCTATGTTTAAAATATCGTAAAAATAAGATTTAGCAAGGCCATCTAAGGTAAGTACAATTGGCATGTTAATAAAAGCAGCCAATCTGCCATGTTTCTGTGCAACTGAATTTGCAAACCCCAAATAATCATTTGAGAATATCATTGCCGCTAGATGAAAAAATATATCATCATGATTGGTGAATCGGAGTCCCCATAGTTGCCACCCCACATAAAGTGATGCAACTATTGCTAACATTATGCTAATTGGTAATGAAGCTAAAACTTTAAAGCGTTTTAATTTAAGCATTTTTGAATATTTATATCGATTTAATAAAATAATCAATTACTGAAATATTTTTCAACAGCATCAACAACCGATTCTATTTGGCTAAGCTTAAGTTCAGGCCAAAGCGGTAAACGCAATAAACGGTCACTGATATTTTCGGTAATAGATAAATCACCGGATGCCCTTCCATATCGTGTACCTGCTGGCGAACTATGTAGCGGAACATAATGAAATACAGCGTTTATATTTCGATCAGAAAGCCATTTGATTATAGCTGTCCTATCTTGGATAGTGGGAACAAGAATATAATAAATATGTGCATTATGCTGCGTATTATTTAGAATAGTTGGTCTTTTTACTAGACCTTTATAATCTAGGTGGGCTAAATATTGATGGTAATTGTTCCAAAGATTAATCCTTATCTGTGTAATCATCTCGGCTGCTTCCATTTGAGCCCATAAAAACGCTGCAATAAGTTCCCCAGGAAGAAATGAGGAACCTATATCGTGCCAAGTATATTTATCAACTTGCCCGCGATGGAACTGGCATCTGTTTGTTCCCTTTTCACGGATTATGTCAGCTCGCTCTATATACTGCTCGTCATTGATGAGCAAAGCACCACCTTCACCGCACATTATATTTTTTGTTTCATGAAATGAAAGTGTCCCGAAGTGACCGATCGAACCCAGAGGTTGGTCATAATAGGTTGACATGATGCCTTGGGCCGCATCTTCGATTACCAACAAATTATGCCGAGTCGCTATTTCCATAATGCTATTCATTTCACATCCAACACCTGCGTAATGAACTGCTATAATGGCTCTTGTTTTTTTCGTGATGGCAGCTTCAATCTTATTTTCATCAATATTCAACGTATCTCGTCTGATATCAACAAATACTGGCACCCCACCACGAAGTACAAATGCATTGGCAGTTGAGACGAAAGTAAATGATGGCATGATAATTTCGTCACCAGGTTGGATACGAGCAAGAATTGCGACCATTTCCAATGCAGCGGTACAAGAATGTGTTAGTAAAGCTTTTTTTGTGCCTATCGTCTTTTCTAACCAACGATGGCACTTTTTGGTAAATGGACCATCACCAGCCAAAATGCCATTCAAGTGGGCTTGTGCAATGTATTCAAGTTCCTTGCCTGTCATATAGGGCCGGTTAAAAGGTATTGAATTATTATGCACACCAAACCTCTTTTAAAACACAATTCATTTTTTTCATAAATATAAGGATCTTGGTGCTATTATCTCACAAAACCGGAATATTCGGAGTTCCCAAAAGCGTATTCCAAGTCGTTCAAATAGGATGGTTTTTATTTACAGCGTTTTCAATACCAAATAGTTACTTAATAATGAATATATGCAACATGTAGGAGCGGGCCACGCCCGCGATAAATAGCCTATTTTTGAAGACTTGGCCCAAACAATCGCGGGCATGGCCCGCTCCTACGGATC
>CAIWDB010000214.1 GCA_903911305.1 uncultured Methylococcaceae bacterium
GACTTTATCGGTCTCCCAAGTACGGGCCTCCAATAAATACTGTTGGAACAGTTCCTTATCGACCTTGCTATCCATTATTTTCCCCTTGAGAATCAATTTTGGCAGGAACATTCACCGGCCTGAACTCACCCACACATTCCCTAGGTTTGGGGGGCATGGCGCATCCAACAACGGATTGCGTCATGATGAAGATTAAAAACAGATTTCGCATGGTCATAGCCTTTTTCCTTCACTGTTGCCTGTCTTGAATGTACTTTTTGGTGTGTTTTGTTCGTTTTTCTTAACAAAACCCGAAATTTGGGCGCAAAAAAAGCGCGAATTTTCGCGCACGCGAAAATCTACGCTTGGTTGAACGCTTTACGTGAGTGCATTGGATGCGGTTTCATTTCGCAATGCGGTTTACCGTGCTACCCGTGATCTTGCGATAGACAGACGCAGGGAGTCCCGCCGTCGCCCTAGCCGCCCCTGCCGCAAGCCTTACGTCAGCCGCAGCCTTGTTATAACTACGGCGAAGTTCCGTAGGTCTCATAGCCGTCATACCGCCTTTTGTCTTGCCGTATGTCCATCCCACCGCGCCCAATGTACTGATGGCAATACCGCCACCTAAAGCCGAGGCAATGGCGGATAACTGCATCATTACCAAAACACCAATGCCACACAGCCCGATCACCGGCATTGCCTGAATAATGCCAACATCAGCCGCTACCAATCCGCTAACATCCAGCATGTATTTTTGAATAATGGTTAGAATGAGCTTAATAGCCGCAGATGTCAGGACAACTAGAAAAACAAAGTTGAGAGCTTGCCCTATCCATGAATCGAACAGTTTCTTTGTCGGTTCAAACATTATCATCATGATAAATAACGGCCCTATACCTAAAATGATGGCAAGAGCCATTTTTGACAGGATCAACAAAAACGCGGCATAGGCGGTTAATATCAATCCAGCCAAATAAATCATAATCGCAATTATGACCATGCCGACATCTGGAATAGTGTCCATCGTACCAGCTTGCCAAAATGCAGTCCCCATATCAAATATCTGAGAAAGCAGATTATCCAAGAATTGTATATTGGTCGTACCGTCAGAAAATCCTGATGCAATGTATCCGGCAAGAACATCTGGCGAATTCCATAACATATCGGAAAGATAAGCGTTATATCGTCCAATATTTAACGCTATGCCTAGAATTACGGACAAACGTGCAATGCGTCCAATTCCGTCCATAACCGGTTCTGATATTTTCCCCATCATGGTAGCAATTCCCCACATGACAACATAAATCGTCACTAAAGTAGTGGCTACTGGTGTTATAGCACCAACGATGTTGGTTGCCACATCACTTACATAGGTACTCAATGCGTCATTAATGCTATTTAATGCCGTTTCATAAAAATGTAATGCAGTAGCCATCAGCACTACCACCCTTTAGGAAGCGATTTATTGTTAAGGAAACTTTTCTTATGGGCCTGTGAAACCTTTAAACAGGTTTCATTATCGGTTTTGCCATAACAATACTTTTCCATAAACTGGCTTGGAGTCATTTTATTACCGTCAACCATGATGTTATTGACATCATCAACAGTTGGCACAGAATCAGGTTTATTACACGATGCCAATAAAATTACCGAGAGAATAATCTGGATTTTTGTTTTCATGGTTTTTGCCTTTCGTTTTTCAATTTACCAACCCTCTGGCAAGGCGCTCTGTGTACGTTTGATGCGTATTTCGGCAGCTTGTTGTGTGGCTATGTCCCGTTGCGCCTGAGCCAATTGAGCCAATGAAGCCAGCCTGATTTGCTCGTTTTGCAACAGGGTTTGTTCCGCTTGTATCCGCGCTTGCAAGTCTTGAATGTCCTTGTCATCCGGGGCATTGTTGACCTTGTTAAGCAATTGTTGAAGGTCGTCAATCCTAGCCCCAGATTGCCTAAAGCTTTCCTCAGCCAACACTCGATTAACCGCCGCTTGATTCTGTGCGTCCTGGTACGCTTTGCCCGTCGCACTGTTAGGGTCAATGCGAGTCTCGGTAATATCCAAAATCTTGGAGGCTTGCTTCATGCCGTTGACCGCACCATCCAACGTGCCGTAGCTGCCATTCGTGACACCCGTACCGAGCTTCAACACTTGCTGATAGTCGGGAGGCAGATACTTTCTCAACGCCGGATTATTGACAATATCGCCCATATTGCGAATGCCAGACATGCTATGGTATGTCTGCTGCAATTGTTGATATTGCTGTTGCATGGTTTCATACTGCTGTTTGAGTTGGTTAACTTGACTAACCATATTCTTTCCTTGCTGTAACCAACTACTAATTTGCAATGTGTAGTTTGCGCCGTCGTACACGGGGAGGCCGGCATAAGAGTTACCGACCATGCCGATCAAAATTAAGCTAAGTATCAAGAATTTTTGATTCTTGTTCATGGCGATTTACCTTTTTTTCTTAACCGCTTTTTTAGGCGGGGTAACGTATTGGATGTATTCAGGGGGATGAGTGGCTTCTGGCTGGTGCGTCGATGCCACCATTTCATAGGTATGGGTCGGTTTGTACTTCATGCTCCACAACAGCGGAACCAAGGTAAAAACACCACCCACGATAGCCCCCACATCCGCCTCTTCGTTTCGCGTCAACGTGGTTTGGAATTCTTCAAATCCTTCCTTTTTGAGTTTAAGTTGAACGGCACTCCCGACAATCTTGGTATCCGTGTAGGTATAAGGCGTTGTCCCGGCCTTTTCCCCGTTAATGTACAAAGTCGCCCCCGCAGGGGTTGAATCTATTTTTGTCGTACTGGCGCAAGCGGTAATCAGTGCGGCGGTAGCCAGAATCACTAAGGTTTTGGCGGCAGGGTTTGTGTTGGTTTTCATTGGGTATTTATTCTCTGATGTTATTTAAGATTTTCGAGCTTGTTGAAAAACGGGTAGCCAGGCTTGGGGATCGTCCCCATACGTTTCGACCAGCCTCTCGGCCAGCAGTGATGTCGCCGTGTTGCCGGACAGTACCGCCAATTCATCATCAAAGCCCCTCAAGTTCAATTCGGCAACGACTGAATTGTGGCCTTGCTTGATAAGGAATCGCCGGGATTTCTCTTCCAGCGATTTGACTATTTCAAACTCCCGCGCAGTGAGTTTGAAGCCGTTGACATAATCGGTGTAGTCCGCAGCGGGATTAGGCAGGAATATCTTGGTTGCCGTTTGCTCGATGAGCGAATGGCTAATTTTTGACATGAGCGTATCGTGAGGCGATTGGGTAAACATCACCAACAGGCCATTTTGCTTACGAATCGTCTTGAGCTTGTTTTGGGCAAAATCCTCGAAATACTCATCCAGCAGCAACTTCCAGAACTCATCTAGGAAAATAATCAGCCGCCGCCCGTCAATGAGTTTTTCAATCCGGTGGAACAGATACATGATGGTGGGGGTCCGGGTTTCGTCGTTGTCGATAAAATCGGTCACGTCAAACCCGAAGATCGAACTGCCCTCCAATGACAAGGTATCCTCCAGATTGTCGAACAGCCAATACAAGGGTCCACCCCGACACCACCGGGCCAGACGGGGATGCAAGCCGTTTGGGTCGGTGGAGTCGAGGAATTCCAGAATCGAACCTAACCGCCTTCTGGCTTTAGGCGCACCCATGACACCGGCCACGGCCTGACTGATCTCCCGTTCTTGGGTCGGGGTCAAAGGCAAGCTGTCACGATGCACCAGTTTTTTAACGAGTGCTTCCAGAAAAAACAGGTTCGCCGGGGTGTTCTCCATTTGGAACGGGGCAAAGCCGGAAGGCACCCCGTTTTTAACCGTGTAATACTTGCCGCCCATGGCCCTCACGCCGATGGACGCGCCAAGGTCTTTATCGAACACAACGTAAGAGGCCGGCGTGGCCGGTTGGTTGAATTTCTGCGACATGGCCAGCAAGGCCATTTCCAGCACGGTCTTACCCGAACCGGACTGCCCAATGACCATGGTATTGGCCAAATCCCTGTGATTGGGGTCCAGATGGCTTTGCCTACCCTCATTACGGTGAAAGTTAAAGTAATAGGGGCTACCCGACGTGGTGGCAAACATCATCAC
>CAIWDB010000215.1 GCA_903911305.1 uncultured Methylococcaceae bacterium
AAATCAAGTGGAGTCAGAAACTAGCTAACCATCGTGAGTGAGGCAATCGTTGCAGTTGAAATATTGATCTTTGACTGAGGCTCCACAATTATCACAGCTACCCGCTTGCTTGTATACGCTGTGGTATTTAAAAAAAGAGGTTGGATTTGCTTGTATCTTAGCTTGTGCTGATATGGGCAGTTTTTTTTTGAGTTTCTGAGAAACTTTTTCCGTAACACCAACTAGTTCACTGAGCTTATTGTTTTTTCGGAAATTTTCTAGGAAATCAGTAAGTAATTCAGTGTTTTTGAGCTTTATGGCATAATTAATTATCAGAGATAAGCCTATAGAAATTTGCCAAATCTTTTCCCATGTCTCCTGGCTTTCCAAGTAAGTCCTAAAATTTCCGTCGTATTCGAAGGGGTGATCGAAAGAATCAATTTCTATATTTGTTGGTATAGTGAGGTGGTCTTCGTCTTCATAGCGCTCTCTGTTTTTAAGGCGCGTATATTTAAGTAGAAGCGTCTTTCCGTAGCCTTTTGGCGCTGCAACAATAAATTTATTTTGGTTTATGAACTCCTCGATACGAGATGTGATCGTAATGTATTTTGCTAGATCAAACCTAGATGTATCCATGCTTGCGGCATCAGCAAGCCAATGGGTTTCCGTTGTATCTTTAGCATGGCTCATAACTTTCTATCTACAGTTTTTGGTTAATGGCATAATTTTAATTAAGCTTCTTCCGTCTGTGCAATTTACTTGCACAAACTCTCACACGGGTCTCCATCCCCGTCTTTGTCTAGCCTAGTGTGTCCGCACTGTGTCAGATAAAAACTAGCCTTCTCACAGTTCGCCACATTCTTACAGTTTAGCTACGTTTATCAAAAAAATTCTTGATTGCCAGTCGTAATCTGTAATTTCTTTGGTTTCGGCTGGTTTTTTTGGCAACTGCGGCTGGGTCCAATCCAGTCAGCTATCCCTGCCTCGTCCCAACCGCGCCGTCCTTGGCGCGGGGCGGGCGTCCATGCCCGCCTGACTGTCGCTTGCGGAGCCTACGCCGCGAGGCGGCTTCGGCTCCGCTCGCTCGCACCGTGTCGCCGCCGCCGTCCATGGCAGCGGCTTAAGTAGGTTTAGGTGGCGGGTAGATGTAGCGACCTGCAATCAAAAACCCGCAAACCTGCAATCAGCGCATTTTTCGACCCGAATTAAATGCAACTGACGGACACTCAAACCCGGTTTACCTGCAACTGAACCTGCAATCGTTCGCTCCTACCTGCAATCATCCGACACAAACCCGAATTATCTGCAACTGAAGCCAGCCATCCCAAAGTCCAGAAAACCTTCATTTTCTGGAGTTTAGAAATAGTCGAACAGCCCAGCGGTACAATGCGGCTTCCGGTGTCCATGATTCTCATCCATCAATCATCGTCCAGTTAATCTCCATGTTGCTGACTTTTTGGACGTTTTTTGATTTGCATATAATTCGGGTTTGTGTCGGATGATTGCAGGTCTGAGCGGATGATTGCAGGTTTGCCATCCTATGATTGCAGGTCGTTACAGGTAGTGGCCGTATTTTCGCGTCGCTAAATATTGTGGCTGCTATCTTAAGTCGTGGTCTTAAATATGGGGAGTATCCTATTTATAAACCAAGGTATCGGAGATTTTTCTGTTCACCGACTCATGCCACACCAACCGCCTTCGTTCGCTGAGGGCTATAATGATTGGCAAGCCAAGCAACACTTCCATCACTAAAAATAACAACACGCATCATCACCATGAACAAAGCCGAACTGATAAGCTCCATCTCTGAGAAAACGGGCTATACCCAAGTCGATGCGCTCAAGACCCTTGATGCCTTGCTGGAAACCATCGAGGCCACTGTTGCGGGTGGGGACAAGGTGCAATTGGTCGGGTTTGGAACCTTTGAGCCGCAGCACCGGGCCGCAAGGACAGGGCGCAATCCTCAGACCGGCGAACCCATTGAAATAGCAGAGGCGACCCTTCCCAAATTTACTCCTAGCAAATTATTCAAGGATAGAGTGGTGGAGGCGCACAAGCCCAAGGTCAAACCAAAAGCAACAGCAAAAGCCAAGGCCAAAAAGGTTTAGAGTCTGCCGATTAGAAGAAAGCGAGTCGTAGGTATTGCAAGTCATGGGGATACAATACCGTCGAGGAACAACGGACCGCGATGCAGGAATCGGCGCGTCTGGCGTTTCGGAAGGAAATCAAAAAGGCAAGGTGGTCAAGGCTGTTTGAACATGCCTTGACTGCCTTGCTTACGTCGGTGTTTACCGCTGGTTTGGTTTATGGGATTCCCAAACAACACTAAATCTTCGTTTCCATAGCGTGTATCAGGTAACCGTTGGCTATGGGTTATTTTCGCGTAGGCGAAAATGATCTTGTATTAGGTTTTTCTCTTTCAAATGCTGCGAGTTTTGCCGCAAGCAAGGCATCTGTAATAAAGCCCGTAACGTCCATCTTTCATGTCAACCAAACCGCCGCAATTGTGACAGCTAGGTTGATCGTTATTGCCCTGTGACCACCGCCATAAACGCCACGAACTATAGGCAACAAAGGCAAGC
>CAIWDB010000216.1 GCA_903911305.1 uncultured Methylococcaceae bacterium
AATGGGTGAATGTGTTTGAACAAAGGCGGAAGAGTCTCATAGGCTTTTTGTTTATAGGCTAACACGATAGTAAGCGTTAGATGCAATCTCCGTAAGCGAGTTCGACAAGGCATGCCAATTAATGCTAGACAACCCCCCTTGTTTGGCCTTCGCTAAAAAAACCCACTGCAATCAAGCCCCCGCAATATTTATTTAATCTTAATGATTTCCGTAGGGTGTCCCTCATTTTTGGCGTGTAGTCTTAACGGTAACGGCTAACATTAAAAAAAGCGGCGGTGATAAACGTAATGAAAAATGATTCGCAGATTCAAGTTAGAAGTGCAACAACCAAGGGCTGCCTGCCTTTGCTAATTGTTTGAATCCATCATGTCGGCATGAAACCAGCGGCTTTGCCCCGTCCTTTATCCGTTTGTAACCAAAGCTTAGCCAAGCCTCGTTGGAGAATACAAATGTACTTTTTATCAACCATGGCGATCCTTCTGTTTACTTGGGTCTGGATTGCCCGCTATTCAAGAAAACACGATGCGAAACGCATCAACGAAGCATTGAAGAAACAATACCTGTCGGCGAGCTTGCGGGTCATCTGACCGTATCCAAGGTACTGTGCATATTTGTCCGAAAATATACGCTAGCAAACGAGTTCATTGGTTTTGGTGCTACTTTTTTGCATCACAGAGAGTGGTTGGATGACGATCTACAAGTAAATTTGCCAAAAATTAGCACGGCACAACCTGACATAAAACATATGTTTTACGACGCGCTATGTGCAACTGCCAAATCGCCTCAAAATAGCTTCTAAAAATGTACGAGAAACCCTGTCGCAAACAGATCATGTACGGAAACTACGCCTTTATGGTTTTACCACACCCTTTTTTTTGTTAGCGTATATTTTTGGACAAATATGCACAGTACCCTCAATCGGGGTAATTTAACGGGTTTTGCACTGTTTTATTTGGTGAATAATACCATATTAAGTAACATGGTTATACGCTATGATCTGGGTCGACTCGCCGTCAATGGCCTGTCTGGGGGCGTGGCCCGACAAGACCCGCCCGAACCAATCTCCACATTGATTCGCAAGAGGTTCATGCGTATGAAAAAGATAGCTTTGGCATTGTTCATGGCGGGCGCGTTCGCCTGCTCTGCGAACGCCACGGTCACGAATGTCGCGCTCGGCGCGGCAGTGACGCTCAATGGCACGTTTGGCGGGGATCAGGGTTTTTGGGGGGACAAACCGCTTGCCGACAAGCAAACCCTCACCGACGGCATTTTTGTCCCCAAGCAGCAACAATGGAATGCAGGCAGCGTGTATTGGAACTCTCTGGAAAACTCCATCGGCATTAAATTGCCCGCCAGCCACGCCATCGGAGGGTTTAAGGTCCAGTCCGACGACAACGACACTTACCGCATCGAATACCGCCAGGGCGGCAACTGGGTGACCGCGTGGGATGTCCCTGCGGTAAATTCTTACGGCCTGGTGACCAGAGGCACCACGCTGGCCTCGGCGATCACCGCAGACGAACTGCGGTTCACCGCGACCGGCGGCGACGGCTATTACTCCGTGACTGAAATCCAGGTCTTGTCCCCCGTGCCGGAGCCGGAGGAGTGGGCCATGATGCTGGTCGCCGCTGGCTTGGTGGGTTTCCAGGTCCAGCGCAAGCAACGGCGGCTTGATGCCTGCTCGGTTCGTGATGGCTGATTTTTAGCCAACCCCCCGCACCCCCATGCCTCGTGGCTTTACCCAGATTGTCCAAGGAGTTTTCCACAGAATCTGTGGATAGATGCGCCAACTGTCATATTGTGGCGGGGTTGGGCAGTCACGCTGTTGAATCAAGCCTGTAAATCAACACCGAAGTTTTTCTGGGTTCAACACGGTAAACTTCCAGACAACGCATATATAAATACTTTATTATCAATTATTTATGAAATTTTACACACGAAAGAAAAGCGTTGAAAGCTGGTAATTCTTCAATGTTGATTAACAGGTGAAAACCACAAAAAAACCGATTCCGCGCCTAGGGGTCCTTTTCTAACCCCTATTTTCGCCAAAGAGGCGGTTTTTCGAGGTGCCCTATTGGAGAAACAGTATATATACTATATAGAACTTTTGTGGAATACGCAGAAAGCCTAAAAATCCAAGAAGGTGCCAACCAGCACCCCGGTGAACGATTTAACAAACCTCATCACACCCCAGAAATGTTGCCGTCGACCCCGCCATTGTTCAGGATTTGGTGTTTACCTGTCGCTAACCTGTATTTTAACTTATTGTTTATAATGTTATTTGGGTTGGTTTTGTCTTCATGCGCAAATCAAGATGTTCTTTCTAAGAAAAAGGCCATAACGGATTCAAGCGATACTAAATCGGAAAAGATGCCCAGTAATCGTGATGCCGAAACACCCGATAAGTTTGCCAATCCAAATATTGGCATAGGCAAAATAAAAGAATGCTTGCCAACAAACCTATCCGATCAAGTAGGATGGGCAAATGACATTTATCATTCTTTTACACATCTAAGAATCCCCATTACCAAAGAAAACATCTGCGCAACCTTGGCGATAATTGAGCAGGAATCATCATATAGCGCAGAGCCTGTTATTAAGGGACTACCCGTGATTGTAAAAAACGAGCTTGAAAAGAAGAGCAAGAAGTACATGATCCCGGCACCCGTCCTGAATATGGGACTGGCTTTAAAGTCCAAAAACGGAGAGACCTACGATCAAAGAATACTAAAACTGAAAACCGAGAACGATATCAACAAGCTCTATGATGACATGATTTCAGGTTTGCCGTTCGGGAAACAATTGCTATCCGAGTACAATCCAGTGAGGACGGGAGGCCCCATGCAAGTTAGCTATGAATTTGCAAAAAAACATACCAAACAGATCAAATATCCCTATGAAATAAAAAAATCACTCCGTGATGAATTGTTTACACGAAGGGGTGGAATATATTTCGGGATGGCCTATTTACTCGGATACAAAATTAACTACGATGACATCGTTCATAGGTTTGCTGATTTCAATGCAGGGCATTACGCTAGTCGAAACGCCGCCTTTCAGAAAGCACTCAGCATGATAACGGGGATTGAGCTGGATTATGATGGGGACCTGCTTAGCTACGATCAAGATGAGGCTTCGCCAAAGCCAAGCCAAACCTTTTCGGCACTCAAGAAAATCATTGATAAGCTGGGAATGAATGAAGCAGAAGTCCTAGATAACCTTAAACACGAGAAATCACCCGATTTCGTCGAAACAAAGGTCTATCAAAGCGTGTTTTCCCTTGCGGAATCAAAATTTGGAAAAACCCTCCCAAAGGAAATCATTCCAAACATACGATTGAATAGCCCAAAAATCAAATCCAAATTCACAACCGAGGAGTTTGCGAGAAAGGTAAAAGACAGATATATTAAATGCCTATAAGATCGTCAGCAATCAAACCAAAATAATCTGACGTAAGGCTACATTAAAAATCAAAAATGGGCAGAATGGATATGCCCTGATTTTGAGGAGAATCAATATGACAAGCGCACTTGGCGGATTATCTTCCAGAAATACCATGAGTCATCTTTCGATGTCGGTTGGGACGCGCCCCAATCCTGCCAAAATGGCCGAAGCTGCGTTCAGCAAATTGGATACCGGCGGCAAAGGTTACATAGACAAAGCCGATTTTCAGAGCGCGATTGATCAAGCCTCCAGTAGCCAAAATGGCAGTCCTTCTACCGGCGGAACGCCTAGCGCGGATGATATGTTGAAAGTGCTTGATGCCAGTGGTGACGGCAAAGTCACGGCGCAGGAATTCACGGATGGGATGCAGAAGTTGGCTGCGAAGACCGGCCCGCCATCCGGGATGCAAGGCCCTCCGCCGGGTGGTATGCAAGGCGGCGGGGCACAGGGGGCGAGCAGTTCGAGCCAAACTTACGATCCTGCCGATGCCAACAAGGATGGCATCGTGACGACAGAAGAGCTTGTCGCTTACCGAAATACGAGCGCCTATCTCAATAGCCACCCGTCTTCGGATACCACGAATCAAGACGGCACAAGCAACGATCCCAGCGTGCAGGCTGTGCAGAATGTGCTGCGGTCGTACATGCAAAACTCAGGCTTGTCTGGCGTGGCACAAAGCAATTCGATCAGTGTCACGGCTTAGGAACACAAACCTCTCGCGTTTTTGGTTGCTGAAATCTTTAACAGGGGCAACACCCGAGAGCGAGGGATGATCCGCTGATCATGGCGCACCAAGCCAACCCTTGGGGTGACCATTAGACTGTCCGTCTTTTCTTTTGGCCAATGTATAGGACTGGAATAATGCTAAGAGCATGAGATAACCTGATCGCCATTAGACGTTATCGGAAACTCAATTCTTTCCCACGCCACTGATGCTTCGACAGACGGTTTCCGATAAAGCCTATTAGATCACGTTAATGTTCCAGTGAACTTCATACCCATTATCATACTATGATCTACCTACAAAACTACTAAAAAATGCTAAAATATCACCATGTCTGAACTGATTAATTGCCCGGTCTGTAATAGCCTTTGCTTTCCACTTGATGTGGTCGATTTTAACAAGTCATGCGAAGAGTCAAGAGGCTATTTTATCACTTTGGCAGAAATTCCAGTCTACTATTTTTTGTGTCATACTTGTCAATTTTGTTTCGCACCGATGTTTGCAAAATGGGGCAAGTCAGATTTTGAAGAAAAGATATATAACAAGGATTACATCTTAGTAGATCCAGATTATATTGAAGTTCGTCCACGCAGTAATGCTGCTTCGCTAATAAAGATGTTCTCAAATGGTTTTGAAGATATCAGGCATTTGGATTATGGGGGTGGAAATGGGTTAATGAGCCAAATACTGTGTGAATCAGGCTGGCAATCCACATCCTATGATCCATTCAATGGCGAACCTGACGAACCAAGTCGGCTAGGGAAGTTTGATCTCATTACCGCCTATGAAATTTTTGAGCACGTTGCCGATGTCCAGGGATTGGCCGAAAACTTATCTGCATTATCGACATCGAATGGGATAATACTGTTCAGTACCTTAATATCCGATGGCAATATATCCCCAAGACGGCGCATTACTTGGTGGTATGCCTCGCCGCGCAATGGTCACATCAGCCTGTTTTCAAAAAAAAGCCTAGCCAAACTTGCTACCCAACAAGGGTTTCGTTTTGGCAGTTTTTCCAATGGCTTCCATGCATTTTGGAGAACCGTCCCCCCCTGGGCCAGCCATTTAATTTGTTGAAGACTGTTTTGACCCAACCTCTTCAAAAAGGGGTACGTTTAAACAAACGTCACAAGTGCGACACGATGTCGCGTAATCAACTGTTTAATTAGAGAAATCTAATAGAAAACCCACCGTTCCTTCGGTGGTAGCCTACCGGCACATGCGTTACCCGTAAGGGTTTCGTGTGAAGCTGCCGGGACAATGTATCCCATCCTCGAAAGAGGTTAAGCCGGACCCGTGAGGATAAGGCGTATCTGCCAGTACAAGGCGGAAGGGAACTAGGCTGGATGATATGGTTAATGATATCGTGAATTGCAGATAAGGGGCGTTCTCTTGTGCTATACTCCGCACGGTCAGGTTTTCGGTTTTACATCAGGCCGATGTTAGGGTAAAAAGTGTTTCGAAGTTTTCACATTGGAGCCTAGAAATGATTGATTTGAACCTGACCGAAAAGCAATTGGGTGAGTTGCACAAGGAGG
>CAIWDB010000217.1 GCA_903911305.1 uncultured Methylococcaceae bacterium
ATATAGTTCTCCGCCTTTTATATAAAGTAAAATATCACTAGTTTGCGAGTGCTTAGCAATGATATCAACACCTTGTAAATTTATCATTAGGCTAGATTTTAACGATTCGAAAATACTTTCATACCTAGATATATAATCATTAAGACTGGATTGGTGATGTTCTCTCTCTGATGCTGTGAACTGTTCATTATCAATGTTCAATTTCCAATCACTTCTAAAACGGATTTCAAAAGGGGTTGCTGAGCGTAGAATTTCGATAAGCTCATCTATCATTGAATGCAATTGCTTTTGGATGCTATTCAAATATGACGCAGTGAAATTATTACTCAAGAAGATTTCACATAGCTTTCCATAAGCAAAACGTTCTAAAGCAGCGAATACTTTATCATTTAGCAGTGTTTTTAGATGGCTACAGCGATTGCTGTCTTTGTAATTACTATTGTCATTTCTTACCTCTTTTCCAACATCGTCGCATCGTGCCTTAAATATTTCCCTGAAAATTACGTACATTTCAAAGCAGTTGCTATTGCTATCTACTATTTGATTTAGATATGTAGCTCTCAGCGATTTGTCCACTAAAAGTTCAGGCAGTATTTCATATGTGCTTTCAAGCACATATGAAATACGTTCAAATTTAGCTTTAGTTTCTATTTGCTTTATCTCATAAAGCTTTTGAGTGAAGCTAGATATATGACCAAGGTATTGCTCCACCAATCCAAATAGGGCAAAGCTCAAAAGCTTATATTCATTTCGATAAAGAACCTCTTTAAGACCTGCTGTAGCCTGTATTTTTCCATTATCGACTACAGATGTAGTTCCAAATCCGCTCAGTTCACCAGACTGATGTAGCATTAACTTTTTACTACAGCCCTTTGGAAAAACTACTTTATAGACCTTTTCCTGCTCCGATAAAATGGCCGAATCAAACCAGTTCTTAACAACAATCCCAATATATTCATTATTAACTTTAACCCTAGGTGCAAGGCTATCCTCAAATTCAAGTTTGAATATTGGTTTCATTTTAACTCCGATGATTCTATTTTATATATGGCTTACGCAAAGGCCACCTTAAAACACTACAGGTAAATATGTTTGTGTATGAGACGCACATCACGTAGCGTGTTTGCGTAAGTCCTATTATAACTTATTAACATCTAGGTCTGCACATCTTATAGACTATAGCAATTGTTTAAGTCAATCTCCGCTTTAATTCCTTATAGTTCTAGACTGGATAACATACATATATGCCATGATAACCGGGGCTAGATAACTTCGACGATTAGATCTGCGTAACTTATGCTCAAACGTTTTTTTATGTCTGCTTTTGTCAGCCTAACGCCATTCAAAAAATTTTCTGCTGGGCGGCAAAGGGTCGTAGTCAGTAAATACCATTCGCTGTCCTAGCCAATAGGATAACCGCCAAATGAACCGGGTAGAACCCATAAAAAAAATTCCGATGCCGTTTTAGGCTGATTCTAACATGCGGGGCAATCAGGATGACAGGCAACGCGGCAAGCGCCCATTGGTTGGTGTTGATGAACAAGCCCAACACGACAAGGGAGGCTATGAACTGTGACAATCGCAGCACCGTAGGCAATTGGCAGTAGCGGTAAGCGGTCATGCAGACGGCAATCGCAAACCAGTTGCCTTCCACGATAAAGCCACCCGCCATGAATACAAGGATACCATGCCATCGTTTTAACCCGCCTTGTTCAAACAGGCAAACTGTACCGGTTGCCACCAGCAGCGTTGCCAAAATGTTCAGCGGGAAAAACCGGCTATCCAGTACGATATGAGGGATTGCCGCAATCAGCGCGAAGATTGCCAGCCGCTTCATGACCCTGACCGCCGCGCCGTTTGAAATGATTCCCGGCCTTGCCAGATTGTAAGCCAACACGAAGCCGAACAACGGAAATGAGAGTCTGGCGATTTGGAAAACCCAAGGCAACGCATCGTTGTACAGGTATTTGTTGACGTGATCCAGAACCATCAAGGCCAAGGCCAGCCATTTCAAGGCTTCGGCAGTCCCATCAGCCAGCAATAAAGGCGACCTTGTTTTCAAAATCTTCGGTTGCCCGTTGTCAGAAAATAACTGGGTCGCGGGTGATTGTTTGGCCTAGGTTCGCGCTTGGATTTTGTTTTATGGGCGTGGTTGGGATTGGGTTGTTATGCGCGAAAAAAGCCGTCAGCCGACCATTGACCCGTAGCTTAAAATAATCGTATCTCCGGTTCAAGCGGTAAAACCGCCCTACCCTTTCGTAACTCACCGCCCGGTTATCCTCATCGGTGATGCTGATGATGGGCGGGGCCAGCCAAGCCAGCGAGGGTTCCTTGTCAAACTCGATGACGGTATGGTTGGCGTAGATAGTGGCGCTTACCCCGCTCGTAACCCCTGTTGCGGTATAGTCTTGGCTGACATCTTTGGTGGAATGACTGGCGCAGCCGACCATGAACAGGATTGCCGCCGCCAATGCGGATGTCCTGCTTATCCTCATCGCGAATAATCCCGCTCGTTGCTTCTGGGCCGGGTCATTTCCCGGTCTTCCCTGAGTTTCGTATTCGGTATGTCGCCGCGCTCGATGCTATTGGTGACCAATTCGCGCACCTTGGCATTGACCACAGCGCGTTGCCTTTCATCAAGCCCGTCGGCCTCGGCCTTCTTGTCAATGGCGGAAACCGTGGCGTAAGCCCCCGCGAGTTCGGGATATTTCTTGACCGCTTCGGTAGGCGGCTCCTTGGCGAAGGACTCAGCCATGTGAACATTCCAAGTATTGCGCTTCGCTTCCTTGGTTTCCTGCCCTACCACCTTGCCGGAATCGTCGCGCACTGGCACGTTGATGGTGACCGGTTTATTGCCCTCGTTGGCAACTTGTATCTTGTCACCCACTTTCGCGCCTGATTCCTCGATAGCCCGTTTCAGATCGACTCCCCACGACGTTTTTTCCACGCCTTTGCCGTCGCGGGTCGTCACGAAATAAGACGCGGTGTTTTTTTCATCATGTAGGTACTTGTCGGCCCCATGCGCGACCAGTACACCGACCCTGCCTTTTATGGCTTTATCGTCAGTAGCTTTTTCTGGGGCTTGGGCTTGTGGTTCCGGTTTTGCGGGAGCTTGGGCAGCGGCAGGAGCATCAGGCGTTGAAGCGGTCGTTTGGGCAGTTGGAATACCGCCCTTATTGGGTATGGTCTTATCGTTGTCATTTTCGCCTACGCGAAAATCTTTAACCTTGGCGGGAGAATCCGCACTCTCAACATTATTGGCTTGTCGATCATTTGAGCGTTTGACTAAATGAGCTTTATCTTGCTCGGAAGGCTCATAGCCTTTGACATGCATTCCACGCGAAGCCGCTTCAAGCCAGACTTCACGGCGGAAGGTTTCGGAGCCGGACACTTTGATTTCATCCCATCCACGGGCCTCCGCAATGCGTACCATGGATTCGGCGATTTGTTCACTGTTGGAGCGGGTCTCAAGCTTGTTGCCCTTGTCCTCGAAGGCCAGCACATCGGCATTTTTCGGATGGTAGTATTTGTCACCCACACGCAGGTATTGTCTTTCAACCTCCTTGGGAACCAGAGGCTTTGCCTCTTGGGTGGCGGTGAACACTTCGTCAGATTCAACTTTGTTATCAGAGGCTTTCTTTAGCGGGGCTTCTTGTTGGGTCTGGTCAGCTTTTTTCAACCATGCAGCACGTTTGGCTTCTTCCTTTTCATCATCCAGTGTTTGACGCTTTCTTTCGATGTCCGGCTCAATCGAATTAAGGCCAAGCGCATCTTGAACTTGGGCAGCGTCACGGGCGCGAAGACCGGCCAGCCTGTCTTTAGTCGCCTGATCGATGACGATGGTTTCAGGCGTGGCTTTGCCGGTATCTGTCGATGGATTTGGATTTTCAGGGGCAATACCGGGGGCTTCGGACGTTGGAGGGCCATAAAGCCGCGATTCTGCTTTGGCCTTCCATTCATTGAATAACGCTTCATCATGGGCGTTTTCGGCAGAAGGAACGCCTAGGCTTGTCCTGACCCGGCGAACAAAATTGCTGTTCTCACGAAGGGGGTTCTCGCCCTCGACCGCTGGATTGACAGCCTCAAGCCTTTCCTTCATTGCTTGGGCAATTTCGATGGCTGTTTTGCCTGACACTGCCATTTTTGCGATGTCTTCGGTCAAACCATGCTTGTCAGCCAGGTCTCTCGATTCATCAACCTTTGCGCCCCATGCCCCGTAACCGGAAACATCCATGCGCGGAAGGTTTGAATTTGAATTTGTAGGTTCTTGGGTAGCGGCCTCTACAGAGGGTTTCTTTGTTGCATCCAAACCGCCTAGATTTTGTTTTTGTGCTTCCATAAATAAGTTCTGATTTCGAGTGGTTTAATAGTTTCTAGTGCTATGCCTGTTCTACGCCAGCATCCAAACACCGGACGACTGCGTAAGCGTTCAAAGCCTCAATATTCATGTCTCCCTTGGCAGGGACTGTAATCGTTGAGTATTCGACATCAAACGCTTTGAAGGAAAATGTATCCAGCAATGGCACATCTACGGGTCTTGCATCGCGCTTTATCGTGACTGTCTGTGCCGTTGTGGGTTGTTGAGGCATGGCAACCGTGATGGGTTGGTTATCACTGCCAACGAGTTGATGGTATTCATCCAAATTGATTAACGGGACTTCGGCGGCTAGTTCGCCCTGATGGATGGCGTGGTCCATTTGCAGTTGATTGGGCAGCTTTTTCCCCAATCTGCTTAGTGAAGTTGAAACCAATTTGAGCCTGTCCATATAATCGGCGCTTTTGTAGTAGACGATCTTTTTAGCCAAGATGGGCGGTACATTCTCCAAAATGACCAGTTCCTTGTCTTGCCCAAGGCCGGTGATTTCTTGCGGCAGCATGAGCGCACGGCGTTGGTCAGAAATGTTTTCCGAGTTGTGCCGTTTGGAAAATAGCTCCTTGCCCTTGGATTCGGAAACGCCCTTGACAGTCTGGTAGCCGAGCCATTCTGAAATGTCTTTTGCGGTTTGGGTTTCCGAGGCTTTTGGCGGAAAGACAATTTGCAGGGCATGATTGGTGGTGAAGGTCTGTGCGGCATCCTTGCCGTAGACTTCCATCAATTGCGAGGGGCTTTGAATGATCGGCATCATGCGCAGCCCGTAACCGGCAATGTAGCTGATGCCTTTGGAGAGGATTCCCATCTTGCCAATGGCGGTGAATTCGTCCATGAGTAAAAGGCACGGATATTTGAGCTTTTTATTCTGGTTGGGAAGTTCGCGGGTGTTCAAGTCGATAAGCTGCTGGAACAGCAAATTCATCAACGGGGCCAGCCGCTCCAAGTTGTCCGGGGTGACACCCAGATAAATGGACATGCGTTTCTTGCGGATGTCGCGCAGATCAAAGTCATTGGCACTGGTCGCCGCATCGACGAGGGGATTCATCCAGAGTTCAAGCCGTGACCGAAACGAGGTGATGACACCGGCACGGGTGTTTTCCGAAGAGATCGAGATATAGCTGTTCAACGC
>CAIWDB010000218.1 GCA_903911305.1 uncultured Methylococcaceae bacterium
CAAAAACAACATCAATTAATACAGGCGGTGTAACTGATGTTTTTTCAAAATTTAAAAATCTTCGCTGTAACGAAATTTCAATTTTAATGAGCGATGAAATGGCACAAATGTTTATAAAAGGAAAAAAATTAGTGTTGCTCCGGATCAATTGGGCTTAAGCGAGCACTCCCAGGGTTGGAATCTTCTGTTAGCGGCGTCGGTCAGCGACGGCGATTTATCGGGTGGATTGCGAAAATTAAATTCAAGCAGCGACTTGGAAGCTGAGAAAATAAAAATTAAGACCGTCATTAGTCGTTTAAGGAATAGTCTTAAACGTTCCATGGGCCTTGCAGATGACCCTATTATCTACGTAAGCGTTCAGCCCTACCATTCCACCCGAACAGATCTCACTTGAGTTTTTCAATCATTGCCGGCGTCAAAGGCAGTAATTCATCAATACGGCTATTTGGCCAGGTCGGCAATTTTTCCAGTGTGTCTTTTAGCCACGCTTCCGGATTTAAACCATTCAGCTTAGCGGTGCCCAGCAAGGTCTGAATAGCGGCTGCTCTTTGTCCTGCCCGTTCAGAGCCTGCAAACAGCCAGTTCTTTTTACCCAGGGCAATCGGCCGGATACAGTTTTCCACAACATTATTGTCTATTGGCAGATGCCCTGTTTTAGCATAGCGAATGAAACTGGCCCAACGCCTTAAGGTGTAGTCCATCGCCTTGGCCGACACGCCACCATTGGCAGTGCGGGCACGGATTTTGGTCAACCAGTCATGCAAATCGTTCAAGACAGGTTGGCTTTTTTCTGCCCGTAGCTGTTTCCTTGCAGCGCAGCTCAAGTCCTTGCCTTCCTCTTCAACGGCATACAGTTGGCCAATGCGTAGCAAGGCTTCTTTCGCCATAGGACTTTGATTGGCTTTGTGCAAGTCAAAAAATTTCCGGCGTGCGTGTGCCCAACAGCCCAATTCAAGACACGGTTCCTCAGTTTTCTTGGCATTAAATGAGGCCTTATAACCACTGTAGTCATCAACCATCAGATGGCCTCGCCACGCACCGAGGAACTGGCGGCAATGCACACCACCCCGGCCATCACGGTAATCGAAGACAATAATGCGCGGCCCTGGCTGTAGGTCATTGCTGCGATACGCCCAGAGATAAGCCTTTTTGGTCTTACCTCGCCCCGGATCCAGTTGTGCAACCGGAGTTTCATCGGCATGCAAGGTGTCGCCTTGCAGGAGCTGCCAAGTCAAACGATCTACCAGCGGCTGAAGGGCTACGCCCAACCGCCCAACCCAGTCGGCCAGCGTGGAACGGGATAGGATGACCTGCTGCCGTGCCGCGATTTGTTCAAGGCGGTACAGCGGCAAATGATCAACGTATTTACTAATGAGCACCCAGACCAGCAAACCCACCGCCGCCATGCCACCATTAATGACCGCCGCAGGAATCGGTGCCGCCATGATGGTTTCGCAGTTTTTGCAGGCGTATTGGGGGCGAATGTGACGATGCACGGTAAATACGGCCGGTACGACATCCAGTTGTTCAGTCACATCTTCACGAATTTTGATTAAATCACGTCCGCATTGGCCGCACTGGCAAGAGTCTGGTTCATGACGGAAGTCGATGCGTGGCAAATGCGCCGGTAACGGCTGGCGGCCAGCGCGGGTTCGTTTGGATTTTTCGGCAGTCACTACCGGCTGTTGCCCGGCCAGTTGTTCAAGCTCTGCCTCAACAGCCGCCACATCCTCGTTCCAGGTCTCGGCAAACAAATCCACTTGGAGCTGACTAAACGTTTCACTCTTGACGCCGTAACGAATCCGGCGCAGGTAGGCAAGCTCGTAGGTCAGTGCCTGGATTTTTTCGTCCAGGCTTTGCATTTCGGCTTGATTGGATTGCAATAGTGCCGCATCTTTTTGCACCTGTTCGAGCAACGCCTGAACGAAATCCGCCACCTGTTTTTTGGTGGCGGATTCGAGGTCAAATTGATTGAGTTCGAGGGCTGATTTCATGGTTAAATTATACCATAAAATACCCTGAAAGCCTTATAAATACTGGCTTTCTATGAAAATAAACGATCTTAAATCAGGCTTTTTTTACACCTGCCAATTAGCATCAGGAACTGCCGATAAGCGTTGCCAATCCACCCCGGCAATTAACCACTGCCACTGCTCAAAGGTCACCGAAAAACACGCATCGGTAACCCTAGGCCATAAGAAGTGTCCTTTATGTAAACGGCGCTGGCACAACCAGACCCCGGTGCCATCCCAGACCACCACCTTGATGCGATTGCCGGAACGGTTACGAAAGACAAACGCCGATCCTGCACAGGGCGCGTGCCCCAAGGCTTGCTGAACAACCATTGACAACCCGTCGATGCCACGGCGCATGTCCACAGGTGCGACCGCTAACCAAATAGCTGCTGGATTCGTTATTAACCCAGACATTGTAAGAACTCAGCTACCCAGCGAGGTGAAATGTTGCCCGGCAGTTCCAATGAGTATCCTTTGGATAACCTTAGCAACAGGGATTCTGTTACAACCGGGGTGGCAACAGGATTGATTTCAATCGGTATCAATAAAGGCTTTACGGGCTGCTTCGATAATTGGTGAATTTTAAACCAACGCGAAAAGGTCTTCGCATTAAGCGCCTGTTGCTGGCAATAAACCATTTGGGTCAGTCCGCTCGCTTGCCAGGCTTTTATATGTTTTATGTGACGCTCTTGTAATGTCATCGGTCATCCTCCAAAAAAGCTTAAGGATACCTGAATGTCTGAGAAATTTTTAGATGGTGGGGTTGTGCGCTTACTTTACAGCCAGGGCAACCGGTCACGCAAAGTAAGATGGATAGTGCCTTGTTGTTGCTGTCTGATATCCCCGGCGTCAGTCATTTGGCGACTTTAAA
>CAIWDB010000219.1 GCA_903911305.1 uncultured Methylococcaceae bacterium
CTAGGCGGCCGGGTTGCGGCGGGCAGCCAAATACTGGACGGGGCGGTGTCACTCCGCGTCGAGGCGATACCCGAAACAGCCTTAACCTTGTATGGACAACTGCGGGAAGCCCCGCTTAAACAAACCCTGCTGAGCAGGATCGGCGAGGACACCGGCGGACGCATGGCCCCGTGGATGGTCGCCGCCTTCGCATTGTCCATGCCGATGATGGGCGTCAACCGCGCTGCCGCTTTCCTGACCACCAGTTTCGGCACACAGATGAACCGCTTAAGCCCTTACACGGCACGTCAATTCATCGGCTTTGCCGCCAACCATGGCATCCTCATTCTTGAGCCCCGCGCACTGGAACTGGCCAATCTGGCAAACATGGTCATTTTCGATGCTCGTGTGCTGGACCATCCATCAGCCCGCCCCCATGCCGCCGGGCTCATTCATGCGCTGGGGCTCATGCCATGTCCAAGTGCTGACGCTTTACCGACACCGCTTGGCATCTATGTGATGGCAACCAGCGAGGATCAGGGTCGCCGCTTGGCGGATGATCTAGGGCTTGATGGTTATTTCGTTGAAGCCGAAGGTGCGGGGCGAGCCGCACTCGTCGAGGCGTTTCAATCGAGTGGCAGAACCGTATGCTATGTGGGGACCGGAGTGCGGGACGCGGCGGCGATGAACACCGCCTTACTGTCGGTGGATGTCCGCGAACCCTCCGATCTAAGTGAAAGCCAAGCCCACATTGTGCTGCTAGACCCGCGCCTGCGCGGACTACCCGGCGTTTTCGAGCTGGCCAGGCTTTTCGCTGCCAAACAAAGTTACAACCTGATCGCCCCTATCGGGGTTGACCTGCTGGATATTTCAACCACTATTTTCCTGCACTTTGGTTTGGTCTACTCGGTGCTTTTATCCTACACAGGGCTATTCTCCAGTGTGGCCCAGGCCAAAATGCCAAAGAGACCGCCCGTTGCTTTGCCGAAAACGCCGTCCCCGCCCAACCCTGGCGAAGCAGAACCGAGGCTAATCACATGATGGCATTGGCCTATAAGCCCAATATCGCCTGAAATGAAAAATTTGACTGTCACATTGACAGATTCGCAGCCTTTCAAAGTCGGAGGCAAACAGTTTGCTATGATCCGACCGTTGCAATCGTCTTGCTGATTCGAGAGAATGCCTCATCCAGTAAAGCTTTTTCTTGACCGAACGCAACGCGCAAGTAGTAGTCCATGCCAAAGGCATCCCCCGCCGCCACAAAAACACTGGCTTCTTTGCAAAGTGTCTCCATGAGCTCGGTTGAATTGACCGCCATGTGGTAACGAATAAAAGCAACGGCCGATGCTTGGGGAGGCACGTAGCTGAACTGACCCGTGTGCCCTTCCATCCAACTTTCCAGCACGGGATAGCCTCGCCGGATATAATCGCGGGTGCGTTGAATTAGCCGGGGGCGAACTTCAGCCGACAGCGCATGGGCTGCCAGCTTGTTGCTGAGCATGGTAGTCGAAACGGTGGTGTATTCATGACGCCGCCAAAGTTCCTCGACTGTATCAGCCGGACCCACAATCCAGCCTATGCGCAGGCCGGGCAGCCCGTAGGCTTTGCTCATGCTGCCTAGGCAGAGAACCTTGTCGTAGCGTCCAAAAAATGAGGCGGTTTCATCCTCCCGCAGGCGTTCGGCACCCCGGTACACTTCATCCGCCAAGATCCAGGCACCGACCCGTTCCGCCGCAGCCACAACCGCATCCATCTCCGCTTCGGTCATAATGTAGCCGGTCGGGTTGTTAGGATTGCAAACAGCGATGATTTTGGTTTTACTGGAAAGCCGCTTATTCAGTTCGTCAATATCCACTGCCCAACCGGCTTCGGACAGTAAGCCAAAGCTCTTGACGGTATGGCCGGTATTCAGCGCCAACCCCCAGAGTTGTTTGTAGGTTGGCGTCTGGGTTAGTAATTCGTCGCCCGGACCCATCAAGGTCTGCATGACGATATTATTGGCCTCCGACGCGCCAACCGTCACCAATACGTTTTCTATGCCGACGCTTGAATTTGCGGCAACGGGGTAAAGGCGGGCTATATTTTCGCGCAGCGCAGGAATGCCATTGACATGGGGGTAGTTGATGGAGGTAGCCAATAGTTCGTCAATGGACAGTGGGCCGTTAGCCAGCAATTCCTCCAGCGTCAAAGGATGGACACCGCTTTCAACGAGATTGAACTGGGCAATTTGCTCCCACTTGGATTGGATGACTTCAAGGTCAAACGGTATGAATGGCATTTTTGGTTTCCAGCATAGACATGTATTTTTCCGCTTAACAGTTTACAACATTTTCAACTAAACCGATGATTGCCATGTTGACAAGCCACATGTTTAATAATGATTTATTAACCGCTTTTTTTGCGTTGGGTGCGACACTCGCCTGGGGATGCGGTGATTTTAGCGGCGGATTGGTATCAAGGCGGCACGATGCGCACAGTGTCGTCATTGCTGCCCAGCTAATCAGCCTTGCCCCCTTGCTGATTCTGGTCGGTACATTTGAATTTGTGATGCCTAAAGCCTCAGATTTGTTTTTTGGTAGCCTAGGCGGTGTGATTGGTGTATTTGGCCTACTCAATCTCTACCAGGGATTGTCCGTGGGACGGATGAGTGTTGTCGCGCCGCTGGCGGCCATCATTGCCAGTGTCATTCCTGTGCTGGTTGGCATTTTGTCCGATGGATTGCCGACACCTATTCAACTGGCAGGATTTGCCCTTGCACTGATTGCCGTATGGTTTTTGTCCAGTGACGGGAAACGACTTGAGGCCACGGCGGGTGAATTACGCTTCGCCATAACGAGCGGCATTGGGTTTGCCGCATTTTATGTGTCCTTAGACAAGGTAAGCGGCGAGACTATCTTATGGCCGGTGTTGGCGGCCCGTGTCGCATCTATCGTCGCGCTATCGGTTTACACCGTTAGCCGTCGCCTTTGGCTGGCCCCGGCAAGGTCGTTGCTCCCGCTTATCGTACTGACAGGCTTGCTGGACACGGCGGGCAACTTTTTTTTTACGATGGCGACCCATACAGGCCGTTTGGATATCGCCACCGTGGTATCCTCGCTTTATCCTGGCGTTACCGTCATGCTTGCGCTGGTCATCCTTAAAGAGCGCCTTAGGCTGAATCAATGGTTCGGCGTGCTAGCGGCGTTCGTTGCCATCGCCATGATTACGGGCTGTGTTCAGGTGACATATTCTGCCTAAGCGCGTGATATAGGAATTGCTCGGCGATGACGGAGCCTTTGAAACGGTCAAGCAATCGTCTGCATCCGAGGTAGTGGTGGAGATACTTGGTGGCTACCCCGTAGAACCTCCCCATCCGGCTGGCAACTGGGGCAGCAGGGTGAGACCGTGCCCTTACTGGCCATTCTGGATACACCCGCACCTAGTTTCAGGTCATCCAATTCGAGTGAGCTTAAGTGCCTGGAAGCCTACGTGCGACTGTATGAACAGATGATGGGTAACAGAACAGCCTTAATCTGTCTGCAGAAACACTAAAAGCGCTGCCGGACATTGAAACGGCTTATGCCGTGGTGGCGCAAGTTTTCCTGCAACATAAGTTATTATTTCACCCCAAAGCGGCCGTTGATTAACTCAAGGCAATGGTCAACGTGGCTCGAATCACCGTGCAAGCACTTGCTGACTACCCAATGCCTGGAAAATTGCGTTGTCCGAGCGTTGGCGGAAAAGCTGTCCCGGTATTTGTCGGACAAGCCAGCGCAGCGCCCAAGCCCTAGAAAGAAACATTTCTAAAAGGGTGACATTATCATTGTGCGCTTACACTCATTATGCGCCTACTGGAAATTATGTCAAAAATGGCGGCATTGGGGGCGAAAATGCGGGAAACGACTCTATCTTTCCGGCCATCGAACACTTTCCGACATCAAGACTTGGTAGTTCTCCCTGCCAGTATTGGTTGCCGTCGTCGACACTTGGAGGATTAATCTCCATTGGCAGATCAAAAATCACCAGACAGGCGGCCAAATCCTTGGGCAGTGCTGTACAGATGGCAAAACGCAGAGCGTGACTGCTTACGATTAGGTCGGTTTTTATTAGCCTATTTGAATATCAATCATTGGGCCTTCCACCCTGGCTTAATTTCATCAAGCAGAGTATTGATCTTGTCAACGACATCTTCTGGGAGGCTTCCCCCTTCGCCGATTTCAATACTGACTCGAATAAGCAATTTCTGCCCTGCCGTCAAGGTTCTCAGTTCGTCAATGTGCTCTGAGAAATCTTGGATTTGATGGGTTTCCAATTCAGTGCTGGCTATCTTTGTGCCGTATTTTGGGGGTTTGACAATTTCGATCCCTGGTTGCTCTTTAGGGATTCGTATTTTCAAGGAATTAGCACCTCCAAGGTCACATGGCCAAGGAGACGAATCTAAAGTCCTCGCTAATAATCCAAACTGGAAAGCTTCTTCCAGCGCCCGTTTCACGATGACCCATGGAAGCGGTTTGCCTCCCCCTTTCAACGCAGATAATGCCGCATGAATAAGGTGTCCTGTGGTCTCACCATCTTTCCAAGCCTGTTCCAATTTTGCAGGCAACAGCTCGATTGCCGGGATTGGGGCAGGCGGTGCGAGGATGACCGCTTGTTCGTTCAAGAACCCGCTCGGAACCTCCTCCCCCAACACACTGATGGTGCCATTGACTAGCCAAAGTCGGTTGGTCTTGACTGCCTCGGTCACCGCAGATTTAATCGTTTCTAGCGATGCAGCCGGAATCAACAGATTTTCGGAATATCCGCCTTTGTCCACGGGTTCAAAGTGTGTCCCGGAAAAATAGGCTTCCAACCGGGCCAATGTAATCAAATCACCAGCCCACAAGCCGGGCAATATTCCCGGTGCAAGCAGTGCAGGATCAAGATCAACCAGCGTGGCGGCATCGGACAGCAAGACTTCCAAGCTCGATTCGGCTAGGGTGTGTTCATCGGGGCGGCATTTCCAGAATGTCCGCACCGATTTGTCGGAACGGGTTACCCTCAGCACGAAGTCGCCAGACTCGCAGCCTAGCAACAGCGTTTCCAATATGGCGTTTCGGTTAAGCATCTTAGGCAACTTTGCGGTTGCTGCGAAGGAGCCAACCAAGTCTTTGACGAAGCGGGATTTCTCTCCCTCTTCCCAAAGGTCATAGGGTCCACCCGGCAGTAGCGCCTCGGCATTGACCGCCGTGCTTTCAATGCGCACCCGCGTGTCGGCTGCGATTTTTGAAAATAAGGGCGTGTTATCGACGGTGATTCGATAGGCTGCCACCTCGTTCTTTTTGTCAACGGTCACGACAATGCAATAAGCCATCACGATTTGGGACACCATTTCGTTACTGGCGACACGCAGACTGGCTTCCAACATCGCGGTGCGGGCGGTGTCGATATCGTTGCGGTCCTTCAGCATTTCCCTGACTTTTTCCCAACCCAGGAAGTCCCTCACCTTTTCGCGGGCAATGTCCATGGCTTCAAGGGAAGGCACGGCCAGCACAACTGCGTTGCGATTATTCGCCCGCGGCTTGTCAGGCCCGGTCGTTTCGTCCAAGAACCGCCTTGCTTCGGCACTAGGCTTACCCGCTTCTGATGCCGCTTTCGGTTTGAGAATCGCGTAATGGAATTCGCCGTCATCCTCGATTTCCGAGGGTTTATTGGGCAGCTTATGCAATTTAATGCCATAACCGCTGGCACCTTCCCACAGCTTGGCAGCCTTGGCGACTTGGTTTTCCAACACTTCCTCCAGTACCGTCTGGCTGATATGCTGACGGGCATCATGATGCATTTGCTTGAGGTTGGGCTTCGAGCCTAAACGCCATACCCGAGGTAGACCTGCCTCACGTTCATTGGTGAAGGTGTCGTCGAGATACCAGGACCGATCAGCCCAGCGCAGCAACCCCTTATCCAACTCGATCTTGTCTGGCGCACCGCCGCCCAGCAACATCAGCAATTCACGGGTTGCCGCCCGTTGCCCAATGGGTTGCGAATGCAGGAAGGTGGCAATGACGGCCTGTTCGATTTCCCGGTGCTTCAGTCCGCCCAAGTCTTCTTGCGCCTGCCTCGCATGTTTGAGTTCGGCATCCAGAATGGCCGTCCAATTTTGTTTCCTGCCTTCGTACTGCTCCAATTGGGCAATCGTCGTCAGTTCACGGGTCCCCACGCTCAGACCGTCCTCGTTGGCGGCGCTCAAGAAGACTTGTGTCCCGATAACGGGGGCCGTGTCTTGCCATTTCTCGGCATCGCGCAATGCCGATGCCAAGGTTTTTAGAATGCCACGCGTTTGCTGGAAACCTTCCAGCCCAGTCCATTTTCCATAGAGCACATTCACCAAATCAGGATGGAAGGGATAGGAATCCATGAAGCGTTTTTCCTCCGGGGAGGGATTTTTGGCGGTTTGACTGTCCACCGCCTTGATGCCATTCAATGTGGCGTAGACCTGCTCCGGCCATTTCGTGCGATCCGTATAGCTTTCCAATTCAAACAACCGTCGCCGCAGAATTTCCGGCACATCATGCTGTTCCACCGGTTGGATGCCTTCATCGGCCACCCGCTTGAATTCGTCATACAACTCCCTGCTGATCTTGCGGCCCAGTTCATCCATCTTCTTGGTGTCGGATGCCAGCAGCGAAGCCACTAGGCAACATTGAGGAACTTTTGATACAGCTTGGGTCAGGTGGTGCAAAAATACAGACATTCGCCCCTCCCATGCCTTATCCTGATCGACCATGGTGCGGACGAACATTAACACTTCGTCAAATAGAATTAATATCGCCGGTACGTCTTGCCTTGCCAGTTGCAGGACTTCTTCCAAGACATTGGTGGCGGGTGGTTGGGGGCGCTCTTCGCCTGACTCCTTCATCAGCTTCATTGCCGCCGCACCCCCCAATTGCCACGCCAACACACTCCAAGGCATTTTCAACC
>CAIWDB010000220.1 GCA_903911305.1 uncultured Methylococcaceae bacterium
ATGTTGGTTCAAAAAAATCTCATGCACGTCCTCAATGGTTATCAAGCGTTCCGTGGCGGGGATGCTTCGCGTCAAGCTCTTGGTGATGGTGGTTTTGCCCGAGCCGGTCTTGCCGACAATCAACAGGTTTTTGTGCGACCTCACCGCCAAATCGAGGAATTCCATGTAGCGCTTTTCCTGCTTTAGCTTCAATAGCTCATGCTCGACGGGATGAAGCCCTTCAATAATTTCTTGCGATTCGTCAAAAGCCCCTTCTGCGTTCAATTCGGCAAGGGTTTTGTCAATCAGGCTGGGTTTGCGGATCGTGATGGATATGGTGTTGGATTCACAGGCTGGCGGCATCAGCACCTGGACCCGCTCGCGGTCGGGAAGCGCGGCGGACAACACCGGCTTTTCATGGCTGATCGACTTGTTATTGTAGGCCGCGATCAAAACGGCCAATTGCCGACAATGGGAGAAGGTCATGGCTTCAACCGTATGATGCACCCACCCTGCCCTACCCTCCGTCCAAACCTCGCGGGGACGGTTTACACAAACTTCCGTCAGTGATTCGTCATCAAGGAAGTCACGTAGCGGGATAAGGTATTCGGTGAGCATGTCATGCGATTGCCCGTCCTGCTTGTGCAAGGTGCTTACGTTGGAATGCTGATTCATTCTTCCACCTGCAAGGCATACACACTGGAAAAATCCAAATCACGGGCCACCATGATTTGAATATGGTCGCCTTGGTTTTTGTACAGCGTAGGCGGTATGTTGAGTTGGGCATCCAGCGTTTTCTCGATGAACTTTTCATTGCCCCGCAACGAGTTTTGCCCGTACATGATCGTACTGTTGCTGCCATTGCCGGTATTTTTATTCTGTTGATTGGCAATGATGACGGCAACGGCATCTTGCAGCAGGGTTATCATGATGGCCGCGCCGAAGCGTTCAATAAAATGATTGTCCACCCATCCCTCAAGACCGCCACGGCCTAGCGCGTCAGTACCGGGCGAATTCAGGTTGACCACCACGCCGTTGGGTGTTTTTGCGCGAGTCCACAAGACGAAAATCCGGGCTTGCCCTTGTTTGATTCCTCCCGCGTATTCGCCCACCATTTGAGAACCGCGATCAAGCAGGACAACCTTGCCATCGTCCGAATAGACATCGCTGGTCAAACGGCAGCGGGTAAGGCCCGGTACTGTGGTGTTGAGGGCCGTCTCCAAGGCACAGTCCAGCGTAGTCCCCTTGGCAATGATGAAATTCCGGTTCGGGAGCAAGCTGGCCGACGCGGCCTTAGTCACCGTGGCTTCAAGCTTGGTTGCCAGTTCGCCCCGTTCCCCTGTCCGCTCATGCTCTTGAACGCCATCAACCTTAGCCGGTGATGTGGCATTGGAACCGCCCTTGTCATCGACCAGAATAATCCCGGTCATTTTGCGTTCCTGCCAAGTCATCGGCGGTTTGGCATTGGCATTCGCTGGCGGCTTTTGGGGTTGGGCAGGAGCCTGTTTTAACGGAATGGGCGGAGGTTGTGGGCCAGTCGATGGTGCCGGTTGGCTTGTCGGTTGAGCAGCCGCAGGAGCCGCAGCAGTTTGGGGCGGCGGAGCCGGTGGAGGCGGAATGACCAGTTTGGGCAAATTGCTTTCCACCCGGTCAGCCACTGGGTTTTTCTTAACCGGCTTGGTTTTGTCGCCAGAGTTGACCGCCACAATCGAGCCAATGCCAGCCAGCGCTAGAAATAGGGTTCCCAATACGGTGACGAGCCTGTTACCCCCGCGCCTACGGTTGACGGAAGGCAAGCCATGGTCATCATGCAATGGTTCAGGGTTGTGATTATCCGTGGGATTGATTTGATTAGGGTCGTTACTCATTGCGCTTGTCCTCTGATGACTCGTTTCACGTCGGGCGCAACCGTGCCCGTGGTGTTGTCCCGGCCCCCATCAAATTTAAAGCTCTTGTTCGCCAAGCAAGCCACGGCAATTCCTTTTCTCAACGTCAACTTGGGAACCACGCGATGGATAATGATCGTGTTACCCTCGACATTCGTGTTGACCAAAGCCTCGTTGCCCTCAGCATCGACGGTGTAAATGGCCGGCATGTCGCGGTTGTTGGTAAACGTCAGATAGGTGAACCGGCCATCGTCACGGGCCGAGGTTGGGCTGATTTCCTCAGAGCCAGCCACCCAGTAATCAAGATTGTCGTTGGGCCTATTGTCCACGGTTGAGGTTGTTGGCGAATCAGCCGTATTGTCAGAACCGTTAGCGAGTTTTTCTTTAACGATTTGATCGTGTGACTTTTTGAGCCGCCTTTCGGCTTCCTCTTCGGGATACTGGAAGGTCAATGCATAAATCAGCTTGGGATTCTTCCAAGCAGTTTGGTCTTCAATGGAGCGAGGTTCGACGTAGATGATGAACTCGTAAACGCGCTTGTCCGTGACAATCGTCAGGTTGGTATCGGCTTTCTGGGCTTTTGGCTTGATAAACAGGTGCTGGCCCCTAGGCGCAATCGTCCACGCCTGATCGTCACCCGCTGCAACATCCTTTATCGTCTCGCCTTCCCCAAATTGGACATGGGTTGATACGCCATAGAAGGTATGGAGCTTGACGACGTTGGCGGGATTGTATTCGACAACCCTAACCCGTGGGTCATAGTCGCCCTGGCGCGGGGTGATTTCAGCCAACACACCCGATGCTTGAAGCATGAGGGGAAGCACAAAACACAGTATTCTTTTCATTACCCTGCCCTGCCCTATTGCGTGTTTGGTTGTGTGAGTGACGCTGACGGCACTGGATTGGGAAATACCGAAACACCGTTGTACGGTGTGGGAAGTGGCTGAACCGCCGATCTTGGCGAAGTGGCATCCTGAATCACCGCGTCAGGGTCGTTTCGATATTCGATGACCTGAAATCCAAGCGGATTGATTCCCCTGTCTTTTTCACTCATGGGCGAGGTCGCATATTTGAAGGTGACGGTCGCGGCCCAATGCGTGGATTGGGGCTTGTCATTGCCCCGTTCAACTTCCCTAATGTAACGAACCAAGGCAACATCGGGCTTAATGAAGGATGTGCTTTTGACACGAATCTTAAGCCTTGCGTAATCGCCATAAATGTTCAGTGGCGATTGTGAGTTTTTAGGGTTGAAATAGTCCAAATAGCGTTGCTGTTCTGCCCCAACGGACATCAAGCCAACATTGTAGTAATACTCTTCGGCAAGGTCTTTACTGTAGCCTTCCCGATAACGCACATACCATTGGACGAAAAATTTGTTGATCGACTCTTCGTAGTTGGTTTTTCCGTCTTTGATGGATTGAACGACATCGACAACGCCCGTTGAGTTGTCAACCCGGATGACATAAGGCTCGACCGATTTAAGGGGGGTCAAAGCCATGACCGCCAGTACCGACAAAAACGCCAGCACACCCGACGCAGAGGCCACAATCCACGCCGTCCTTTTTGAACGGGTCAGTGCCTGGACTTTATCGGTCTCCCAAGTACGGGCCTCCAATAAATACTGTTGGAACTGTTCCTTATCGACCTTGCTATCCATTATTTTCCCCTTGAGAATCAATTTTGGCAGGAACATTCACCGGCCTGAACTCACCCACACATTCCCTAGGTTTAGGGGGCATGGCGCATCCAACAACGGATTGCGTCATGATGAAGATTAAAAACAGTTTTCGCATGGTCATGGCCTTTTTCCTTCACTGTTGCCTGTCTTGAATTTACTTTTTGTGTGTGTTTTATTCGTTTTTTTTAACAAAACCCGAATTTTGGGCGCAAAAAAAGCGCGAATTTTCGCTCACGCGAAAATCTACGCTTCGTTGAATGCTTTACCCGAGTGCATTGGATGCGGTTTCATTTCGCAATGCGGTTTACCGTGCTACCCGTGATCTTGCGATAGACGGACGCAGGGAGTCCCGCCGTCGCCCTAGCCGCCCCTGCCGCAAGCCTTACGTCAGCCGCAGCCTTGTTATAACTACGGCGAAGTTCCGTAGGTCTCATCGCCGTCATGCCGCCTTTTGCCTTGCCGTATGTCCACCCCACCGCGCCCAATGTCCCAATGGCAGTGCCACCACCTAGAGCCGAGGCAATAGAGGGCAATTGCATCATAACCAGAAAACTAATCACAGAAAGAATAATGGCCGGGAATGCTTGAGATATTGCGGGGTCAGCAAGAACACCTGAATCAGAAAATGCAACAAGGTATTTTTGAAGAATAACTAACATCAATTTTATTGATGCAGCCGTCAATATAACAAGGAAAACATAGTTAAGGGCTTGCCCCATCCATACATCAAAGAATCGTTTAGTTGGCTCAAACATAATCAGCATAACAAAGATTGGCCCTATACCAAGAATAATCGCTAGTGCAATTTTGCTTAATACGAGTAAAAATGCTGCATATGCTGTTGAAGCCCCACCAGCAACCCAAATTAGAAGAGCAATAACAATCATGCCCATATCAGGAATTATAGAATCGGCAGCATTAGCCTTTTGCCAAAATGCGTCTCCAATGTCATATATTTTTGACCAAAGGTTATCTAAATATTGCATATTTGTTGTTCCATCGGAAAATCCCGATGCGATATATCCAGCCATAGCATCAGGTGTATTCCAAAGAAAATCGCTTATGTATTGGTTGTATCGACCAACATTCAACGCTACGCCAACAATCAAAGATAGCCTAACAATACGATTGATGCCGTCAGTGACGGGTTCCGTAATCATGCCTCTCATCACTACCCATCCCCAGAGCATGACATAAATAAGCAGTAGAGTTGTCGCAGTTGGAGTGATTGCACCTATAATATTTGAGGCCACATCACTCACATAGGTATTCAATGCATCATTTACGTTGGTAAAGGTATCTTCATAGAAGTGTGTGCTAGTGGCCACTTATGTATCTCCAATATATCAAAAACGAGGAACTTCGCCTTTAGTGGCATCCTGAGACATTGCATGTTTGACTTTCAAACACGTTGGATGTGTTGGTTTTTCAATACAATATTTTTCAAGAAAATCCTTTTGAATCATTTTTTTTCCATCCATTACAATATTGTGCGGGTCAGCAACATCTGGAACATCTGGAACACTATTAGAACAAGCTGATAGTATTCCAAGTATGAACGGTAATATTATGTATATTTTTCTCACGGTGTTATCCTAATTTATGAAGGTTCTATGTTTCGTGAATAACAATCAAAATCTTGGTACTTCACCTTTTGTTGACTGTATTCTTATTTCTCTTGCCTGTTGTGTAGCTATATCCCTTTGAGACTGAGCCAGTTGAGCCAATGAAGCCAGCCTGATTTGCTCGTTTTGCAACATGACTTGTTCGGCCTGTATTCTGGCTTGCAAGTCTTGAATGTCCTTGTCATCCGGGGCATTGTTGACCTTGTTAAGCAATTGTTGAAGGTCGTCAATCCTTGAACCCGATTGCCTAAAGCTTTCCTCAGCCAACACTCGATTAACCGCCGCTTGATTCTGTGCGTCCTGGTACGCTTTGCCTGTTGCACTGTTGGGGTCAATGCGAGTCTCGGTAATATCCAAAATCTTTGAGGCTTGCTTCATGCCGTTGACCGCACCATCCAAAGTGCCATAATTGCCATTAGTGACACCCGTACCAAGTTTCAAAACTTGCTGATAGTCGGGAGGCAGATACTTTCTCAACGCCGGATTATTGGCAATATCGCCCATATTGCGAATGCCAGACATACTATGGTATGTCTGCTGCAATTGTTGATATTGCTGTTGCATCGTTTGATATTGCTTTTGCAATTCCGTCAACTGTTTAGCCATGTTCGCGGCTTGTGCCGCCCAACTGCTAACGCTATTTGACAATGCCGAGCCATCAAACACCGGAAGGCCGGCATAGGCGTTGCCGCCTGTGCCGATCAAACTTAGGCTGAGTATCAAAAATCGAATGGCCTTGTTCATGGCGTTTTACCTTTTTTTCTTACCGGCTTTTTTAGGCGGGGTAACGTATTGGATGTATTCAGGGGGATGGGCGGCTTCTGGCTGATGCGTCAATGCCACCATTTCATAGGTATGGGTCGGTTTGTACTTCATGCTCCACAACAGCGGAACCAAGGTAAAAACGCCACCCACGATAGCCCCAACATCCGCCTCTTCGTTTCGCGTCAACGTGGTTTGGAATTCTTCAAATCCTTCCTTTTTGAGTTTAAGTTGAACGGCACTACCGACAATCTTGGTATCCGTGTAGGTATAAGGCGTTGTCCCTGCCTTTTCCCCATTAATGTACAAAGTCGCCCCCGCAGGGGTTGAATCTATTTTTGTCGTACTGGCGCAAGCGGTAATCAATGCGGCAGTAGCCAGAATCACTAAGGTTTTGGCGGTAGGGTTTGTGTTGGTTTTCATTGGTATTTATTCTCTGTAGTTATTTAAGATTTTCGCGCTTGTTGAAAAACGGGTAGCCATGCGTGTGGATCGTCCCCATACGTTTCGACCAGCCTCTCAGCCAGCAGTGATGTCGCCGTGTTGCCGGACAGTACCGCCAATTCATCATCGAAGC
>CAIWDB010000221.1 GCA_903911305.1 uncultured Methylococcaceae bacterium
AGTAGGTTACGTTCGTGGTGAGCCTGTCGAACCATGAACGTAACCAGTTTTTCGAGGCTCCCTTATTTATAAGCGATATGTCCGGCGTTGATGTCAAATTGTGACATCAGTTTCTTTGAGCCTAGCCAACATCAACAAAACAAGGAGTTTCCTGATTAGCAAGTTGTTTCAGCTAAGACTTAAAAAGCCGTCATTTCGGCATGGATGCCGAAATCCAGCGTCCAGGGAAGGCAAACTATGCCGTACTACATTGCCCAAATGAAGCACTTGTACAACCGTCAAGCTAGCGTCCATGGCCTGGATACCGGCATCCATGCCGGTATGACGAGGTTCTTGCCTCTAGCTGAAGAATCTTGCTAATCAGGAGGAGTTTTAGGCAATTATTAAAATACATGATCAAACCCCTTTTTAGCAATATCGATTGGCAACGATCCGGTTTTGATATTATCGTTATTCGTGGGTATTTCAATAATAATAATAAATACTTTACATTTAGATTTTTTTCTACAAAAATACCTGAAATATTTTTTCACTAAGTGTTTATTTGACTATTTCCATGCCATCCATGTCTAAATAGGAGTCCCTCGAATGAAGCCTTTAAAAAAACTTTGGCATCTGATTTTTGCCTTTTCTTGTTTGATTGGGTCTAGTATGGCTTTTGCCGAAGACTATCAACGCTATATCACTTTTTATAATGACTTTGATTTTCCGATATATCCAGTCATCCAAGTGCCGGCCGATACCTGCGAAGGATCAGAAAGCAATGGCGATAAAAGGATAATAGTCAATGGTGTTGGTCATAAAGGATTGAATAAGAATGAAAAGCTGACGGTATTGATTCCCAACACATCCAATAATGCCGAGAAGGGGCAGCCAATTCTTCGATGCTGGTATCGATCCGGCCGTATCTATATTTTCCCTGTCGATGTCACTTGGTTTGAAAAACATATGGTGGACTTAAACCCCGCCATTGCCAATCAGGCAACCACACGTGATGTGAACCCAAAAGTGCCTAATCCAACCTGCTATTCGGGTGACTATATCCCCAACTACAAACCTGACCCAAGCAACCTCGGTGACTGTTATACCGGGACATCCGGTGCTTCTTACGCATTGGATACGCCGGCTCAATTAGCCGAATACACGTTCGATTCTGATAATGCCAATGGGCAAAATGACCCGGATAGCGGCGTAGCGATGGCCGACATAGATGTATCATCCGTCGATGAGTTGTATTTGCCAGTGGCTGCCTCGGTCAGCAATCACGGTGCAACCGGCTACATGGGCAGCGCCATGCCAATTTCGGGAAAAAATAATTTCAAGGATAGGATCGACACATTTACCCAAGCCTACAATAAATCCGTCAAACTGGGACAGTGGCCGATTTTTGGCTCTTTTCAAGCCGCAAATTGGGCTACCAATGCTTTCCATGGTGACCAAAATGGTAGCCAAATGCCATCGGAACTGGGTGGGCTTGCAGGGACTGATATTTTGGCGCATGTACCTGGCGGCTATAACATTCTAGTCAATACCCTGTCTCGTCCAATACCGCCCTCCCCACTTTATGGCGATGATAAAACAAGCTATATGATTAGCGGGATGGGTTCCGACCTTACTCAGCATCCCCCTAATAATCCAATCGTCCAACAATATGTCGATCGTTTTATGTATTGGGTTAACCTCAATCATGACTGGATTAACGGTGAACCCAATGACCCTTGTGCGCCACCGAGTATTGGAAAGCTGATTTGGCCTGATGCCTTTACCAGCCAAACCTCTACCAATGAAAGGCTTAATTTCTGTCAAAAGTTTCGTGACAATGCTCAATCTCTTTGGGATGCATTTTATGCAAACTTTAATAGTAATAAGGACAAATACTACAAGGATTGCGGACTCAGCACCTATGATCCCAAGATAATACAGGCTGACCCGAATATCACACATGCCTGTGTTTTGCAGCATATCGTAGGTTACAACTCTGAAGTTTTAGGTGGCGAGTTACCTGGCCGGGTACAGGCTTTGTTGCGCAGTGTGGCTTACGACCCCAAGGATGGCAGCCATCAATATCAATTTGATCCATTTTTGACTTTTTCTGCGCCTTACAATAGCCAATTTAGCGTGGACCCCTATACCCGACTGATCCACAGTAACACGGATGGGGTTGGTGCCGTCGCCTATTCTTTTTCAATTGATGACAAATACGGCAATTTTCGCGATGCGTCGAATGGATTTATTATTGATGCCGGGGGAACCACCGCGCTGACTAATAAAAGACCCTATGACCCGTATCAACAATACCGTATATCATGGGGTTATAACAGAGATCCGTTCAGTTTGGTTTGGGTGCAAGAAGGGGTTAATCTGCAAGCCATACAACCTCAACTACAAACCATTGCCGCTAACTACAAAAACTACCCTTTCATCATCAGACAGGGCAATAGTGTATCGGTGTTAGGCCATGCCGATCCGACTAGTGGGAATGACTGGAAATTGACTAACCCGCTAACTACGCTGGCTGAGTTGCAAATCAAAGCTCAACAAGAAGCTAATGACCAAATAGGCAAAACCCATCCAACCCATAATTACCAAAACCTGATTGATCGCATTTGGGGAACCAATACCGTTCCAAGCATTTTCCCGTCCATCCCGTTGAACGTGGGCAAAGTAGATCCGAATGCCCTTGTCACACTGAATTTTGATGCCGTACCAGACAGTTGGGCGGGCGGTGCGGCTGATTTTTATGCTTTAATCATCCAAAATAAAGCTGACATAACCAGCCAAAATAACTGGAAGAGCCTTACATTAGGGTGTCCCGACCCCCTCAACCCAATCACAATAGCGATCAATGGGCCGGGTAATCAAACTATCCCGTTTGCTTTTGTCAACAATCAATATCTACAGTGCAAAATGGTATTCCAAGATACCTTGCAAATTTACACATTGGCACTCAATATGGGTCCGGTGCAACCTTCCCCCATCCCCACGGACAATTACACAGGCTCTAAAGTCAACGGCACTTTGTGGGGTTTGCCTATCGGTAAGAATTTTAGTGGCGATCCACTCATCACCAGCGATTTGAGTGCGGCAGACTTGCAATATTGCCAGCAAAACTCATCCTCTTTCTTTGCCGATCCACCCAACTCCGGTTGCGGTAATGTCAATTTAGCGGCCACATGGTCTGGTGACCCCTTATCACGCGATACGGTGTATATGGGGCTTGATCCGAAAGATATGCCTAGGGTGTTTATCAATGCCGGCACACCGCCGGCAATAGGACCCGACCCGGAACAGCCCTTTTGGCCGAAAGGCGCTGTCGTTACCGCCAATTCATCGGATGGCAAGACCCTACACGTCAATTGGACGAAAGCCAGTGTGCTCGATCCAAAAGTCCAACTGCGTTATGGGTTAACCTTAAAAAATGCTGACGGTAGCATTCTGCCGATTCCTCTGTGCGATGCGTCCTATCCGGGCGGGTTCACCCTTCAAACCCAATGTGATGCGTCCATCCCTGCGACAGCAAGCTATCCTTTACACATGGAAGTGATCGCGCTCAACTTTATCAAACCTGACCAACCTCCTGTCATATCGCAAATACTGAAGGGTGACTATACTTATCAGAAATAGGATAGCCAAACGAGCAAAGAGGTAAATAACGGCGGGGCGATGTCGCTGGACAGCACATCGCCCCAGTGCATGGAAGCAAAGAATCTCCCGATCAGGAGGGCTTTGGATATAATGCCTAGGCACGCTTAAGACTTGCCGGACAACAAACCATAAATGCCATCCCGACCTGACCTCATATTTGTCACCCCCGCCTTTTGCGAAAACATGCCCGGTGGTTTGGCGGTCAGTGCCAGACGCATAGCCAGCCATTTCGCCACATCATACTCAGTCACTGTCGTAACCCCGTCCGAATTAGTACCCGCATTGAGTTATCGTGCCAGTGAATTAGGCGGAATCCGTGTGGTGGAAATAGGCAAGTCTGCCGATACCAGCCTATTTCTGCAATGTATTGCCGATGTGATTGAGAAGCTGGGGAAATCCATGGCAAATCCAAAATATATGGCTTTCTATTGCAATGCCTTAGCCTATGCCACTACCTTGGCAGCCCAACGAAAAGGGGCTTCGCCATTATTGTTTGCCCGTGGCAACGACATTGATTTGGAGGTTTTTGGGGAATCAGCCTTTTTTACCCACTATGCCTTAAGCCATGCGCACACCGTGTTCTGTGTCAGTAGTGAAATTCAATCCAAGGTCAAGGCATTCTGCCATACCCCAACCCGGTATATTCCCAATGGGGCCAATGTCGATGCGTTCAAATTTCAGGAAGGCTACCAGCCGAAACCGCGCCCGTCAATTGGTCTGTTTGGTGACATCAAACAAAAGAAGGGTTTGGATACTTTGTTGGCGGCAATCGACTTCAATCGCTTTAGTCTGCGTATTGTCGGTGAACTGCGCGAGGACAGCCGCAAACTGCTGCATGGTTTCTTTGGCTTGCATCCGCAGGCGCATGTTGAGCATGTCGCTTATGTCCAAGGGTGCGATGACTTGATAACTCAGTACCGGGAAGTGGATATAGTCTGCATCCCGTCCAGACATGAAGGCATGTCGAACGTGATGCTGGAAGCCATGTCACTAGGCAAGCTATGCGTCTGCTCATCGGTGGGCGGGGCATTGGACGTGGTGCAAGACGGCACAAACGGCTTCTTGTTTGATCCCGGCTCCTCTGAAAGCTTGGAACTTGCCCTTGAACGAGCCGCCAACTGTCTGACAGTCGATCATGAATCCATCCGACAACAGGCTTCTTCCACCGTCCGCAACGGTTTCAGCCTTGAATTGGAACGGCAGCGCTACCTTCAGGCATTGCTGGAAATCTGCCCGTAAACGGTCAACATCCTCTCGCTGCATTGATCCCATGTCGGAAATCTCGACAATGATGCCCGCGCTTGTCCGCTTAGGGTTGAGATTGCCTCTGTCCCACCGTCTGCCAAGCCTTGCATGGCGGCGATAAAAGCGTGGAGACAATTGGGCTGGTAAAGTATGCCGTTATCGCCGTCTGTCACCATGGCTCGCACGACTGCCAAATCCGATGCCACCGTGACAAGCCCGTGATTGAGGTAATCCATGATTTTCACCGGGCAACAGCCTTGGTCGGCATTGCGCTCGGTTTTCATCAGCGGGGCCAAACCAATATGATAATGTCGGAGCCGCTGATTCAAATCAACCCGGTGCAAGGGGCTGAGTAGGCGGACATGACCTTCCAGCCCATGCCGAATAATGCGTTTCTCGGCATACTTCGCCAGTTTGCGGGTTGCCGTGCCATAAATATCCAAAGTCACTTGTCCACGCAAAGGCACAAACCCTTTAATGGCCCACAAAATGCCTTGCCAAGCGCTAAGTGTGCCAATATAAACCGCCTTCAATGGTAAGGTTTGAATGGGTCGAGGATGCCATGACACTGGGTCATATCCATTAGGAATGACGCTGATACGGGATGGGTCAGGGATATCATAGCGATTGAGTAGGCATTGGCGGATTCGTTCGGATGGACAAACGATGGCATTGGCTTGCTCCAAGCAGGCTTGCTCCCATGATTGCATCACCGCCAACAGGCGGGGACTGGACCCACGATAATGATAAGGCAGTTCGATGGAAGGTAGGCCGTTGACTTCGTAGACATTCGGGAGTTTAAGCCGACCCGCCAGTAGCCCCTCCCACGGGGTGCGGAAATGAAACACATCGGGGCGGGATGCTCGCAGATGCTGATGGACATACTCGCGGAAAGCCTCGCCCCGGCGCAGGTAGTTTCTCTCCCGAATGGCCAGCGGTGCATGGCAAAACCCTGCGACAGAGGGCAAGACCACATCGCCCAAACTCAACAGGGATAGGGTGTGGCGACGCATTGCCAATCGGCAATTTGCCAGTATATGAGTGGATGCGGCTTTAAACGATGGCACTTCGTCAAAACTGGCATAAGTGATTTTCATAGGCGTATCATAGTGGCATCGCAACGGCAAATCCAATCCGAGGAAGACCCATGTCAAGCAAACAACCCAGTCACATTAACCCAACCCGCCATTTACCCAAGCCCATGCGCCAATATTTGGGCCTGCCAACGAAACTTTTCGTATTGTGGCTGTTGCTGTCCGGCTTGGCATTCGCAATGTATTTTTGGAACCTATCCAATAAAAGCCCCGACATCGCCCAATCCACTGCCGAGGCTGGCATTGAGCCAATGCCACCTACTGCAACTCCGCCAGTCACGGCAATGCAAAACCTGACTGAAACACAAGCCGTATCCAAAAGCATCACGGTATCCGGTTTGCCCGATTTCAATCTGCAAAAAACGAGCGAGAAGGTATTGATAAGCACCCCTGGCGCCCCGGCGATGGTACTGATTGCCGATGCCGACGAACCGCGTGTGCAAACCCAAGCCGGCCAATTGATATACAGACTCAAGACCAAAGACGACGGCCAAAGCAAAATTTATGATGCCTCCGGCACCTATCGCTATCGCCTGAAATGCGAAACCGAGGAAGGGGAAGACACCTGCAAACTGTACGACGACCAAGGAGCGGTCATCAACCGAGTCAAAGTCAAAGCTGACAGCTTTAATGTCTATGCCGACGGTTCGCAGAGGCTGTACAAGGGCAAATTCAAAAATGGCGCTTATGTGCTAAAAACCGAGGCGGGTGACAAGACGGCCAGCATTCAAGGGGTGGACAGTTTGAAAGAAGCCGCTTTACTGTCAATGCCGGTTGAAATCCCTTTGCGGGTATTGCTATGGCATCAAGGCAGTCGTTAGGCCGTTTGGAGACTGGCAACAAAGGCCGACAGCAAACGTATAGGTTTCAACACCTGCTGAACTTGCGGTAAATCGTCTGCCGCCAAATCCCGGTTGACGGCAATCCGGCCCTTAGTCACCACCGCCACTTTTCCATCGGTCAGTACCCGGCGCACAATGGTGGCGTATTGACCTGATTTGCCCTCCATACTTTTGCAAAGCTCACTGAATTTTTTCAATTGCGCCTCACCCAAGCCCTTAAGGGCGGGATGCCTAAACCGGCACACCACCGCCAGCCGGTGTTTGGTCCCTTTGTATTTCATCTTGCGGATTTTGTATTTGTCCACCCGTCTATGTAGGGTTTGTAAAGACAGGGTGGTTTCCTCAGTCAATTTGGCCTGAAAATCCAGCAACACATCGTCGCAAATGTTCAGACGCTTGGGTCCAATGTCTTGATAGGAAAAGTTTTCCGACCACATCGGGGTAAACGGATTGCACGAAAGCGTACAAATGGCATCCGGCGGCAAATCTTTGAGCAAGGGATTCAATAGATTGTCCAAAAATTCCAATTCGTATTCTTGGATAGTCTCATCACGTAACCGCGACCAAGTGATCCAACGGCTTGCCACCCAAACCCCCAAACTTGCCAATGCCCATTGTGGCAGGATGTCTTTGAAACCGGCAAGCGTTGTCGGCCAGACGGCAACATCCTGCAAGAGCGAGTCGATTACGTTAATGACAATGAACGATGCCAGCAGCAGTAACAAACTGAAGCCAACACGCGCGCCGATGGTTTTACGATTGGAGGGAAAACGTCGAAACAGGCTGCAAAACCCCCACCCCAGCATCAGAAAGGACAATCCAGCGGCGGCAAACAGCCAAAACCAAATGACGGAATCGTCAGTCCATGAAAATAAGCACAAGCCTACGCCAAGCAGATAGGCTATCGTCAGCCCAATCAACCGCCGACGATACTGAACACAATGATCGTGCAATCGCTGAGCCATGCCCCGGTAAGATTTGAACAGCCTTAATAGACGAGCCGGTTTGCCTTGATAATTGAACAGCATAAACTCATACCTCCAAAGCGCTTGCCACGGCAGACCAATCCGGCTCGGCATAATCAATCCGGCTTGGCGAAACGGCATCCAGCCAAGGCAGAAGTTGGTCAAGATGGGTCAAGCCTAAACCAAACAGGTTTGCCCGTCGAAATTGGTCGTCATGCCGCTTCATCACTGGCAGGAAGCGTATATCCATAGCCAGTCCAAGCAACTCGTAAAAAGTGTTGTAACCCGCGCCCACCACCAGAAGCTTGGCTGCTTCCATAGGGCGGTCAATTAAGCGATGATAAGCCAAGTTCAGCCCGGTCTTGCTGGCAGCGCGTGAAAATGCTGAAATCAAACGCCCTCCACATCGGCCTTCAGGATCAAAAACGGCTAGTAGGCGCTTTGCTGTGCCAATACGCCAATGGGACGCATCGACAATATAGCCAGTGTGGATGGCCGTCGCAGAATGGCTGCCCCATTCTTCCCTGCCCTTTGGGTAGGGTAACAATGTACGTCCAAACGCGGGCTGATGCATGTCCACTGTTTTGGCGTATCGTGCCATCCAATAAGTGCTTTCAAAATGGGCAAGAAGACGATTGCTCATTTCCCCTTGCCAACCTTGTGGGAAAGTGTCAACAATCAATCGCGGAGGAGGCTTATCCAGCAAAGAAACTAGCTTAGGATCGTCTATGCCCAGCGCATACTGGCGCGGCCCGTAGGACACGGGAAAATGACGATCCGATCCCGGACGAAGCAATATCACGCTGCCGATGCCTCGCTGCGCCAAATGCTGTTGCAGTAACAAACCCCGGCGGGCGTGACCGTGACCGCCACCCACGGCATAGATTAAAAATTCAACTGTCATAGCCGTGTCCCGTTCCTCCGTCCTTGTCGAACTCTGACACTGCATCAAATGCCGCGTAGTCCTCCTCGGTAAATGGCGAGTTGTACCAATCATGGTAACTGCCACTCAAAAAAAGACTGTTCCAATTGCCAGTCGTGTTGGAATCAGATAGCTCAGTCCCCTCCAATCGACTAAGGCACGTCGGGCAATACACCACGGGCGGGCCTTCCCCCATTGAGACAAATGGAGTGTCCTCTGCACGGGCACTAGGCGTTTCAAGCTCTGCATTCGGCTGTCTGCCGTGTTCCCCGCACAGCGGCAAACCGCATTCCACGCATTCAAATTCGACGGGTTTTCCACACCGCCGGATGAAAACAACGCCTGCCTGAACAGCACAGCCCCCCAAATCGGCAAAACTCATAGGGTTCACAACCTAATCCGAGTTAAACATGGACAAACATTATCATATTTTCTGCAAATCGGTTATTAAATGGAACGTGGAAGGCGTTGAGTCGATTTCGTTGTAACATAAGCGCTTCAATATTTACCCAACTAATAGCCAGTTTCTAGATCACGGTTTTCGTGTCGTCTACATCTGGAAGGAGTGCTTATGGATACTTTTACAGCGATTGCATGTCTGTTTGGCATTGCTGCGATATTGAGTTTCATCAATGATCATTAACTGACCAAGCTTTTGCGATGATCTTAGGTGAATCACTGCCACCCAACCCGCCACACAAGATCATCCACATCGACATGGATGCTTTTTATGCGGCGGTGGAGCAGCGCGATTTTCCCGAACTGCGTGGCAAGCCTGTCGTGGTGGGCGGCGAACCGAACTCGCGTGGGGTAGTGGCAACGTGCAGCTATGAAGCGCGGGTGTTTGGCATACGCTCGGCGATGCCGGCCAGCCATGCTTACCGGCTTTGCCCCGAGGCGGTTTTCTTGCGACCCCGGTTTGAGGCATATCGGGCGGTTTCGGCGCAAATACGTTCCATCTTCCATGAATTCACCGATCTGGTCGAAGCCGTCTCGCTTGACGAAGCCTATCTGGATGTCACCGACAGCCCGATCCTGCAAGGTTCCGCCACGCTCATCGCCAAACAAATCAAAAGGCGCATTCGTGAATCGACCCAACTGACCGCCTCTGCGGGTGTTTC
>CAIWDB010000222.1 GCA_903911305.1 uncultured Methylococcaceae bacterium
AACACCAGATTGCGCCCCTCTTGGAAAGCCGAAGTGGCCACCGTCAAGCCATCGCCTTTTTTGGTGTCGCCTAGTTTGTTGATGTCGATGATGATGACCGCATCGGGTTCCAAGTGTTTCAATGCCGTCATCTCGCCATCGAAGGGATAGGCAAACACCTCCCACTGGCCCAACTCGCGCAATTTCTCGGCATGTTGCCGGGTCAAGGATTCGGACGGGGTGATGATGAACACGCGGTCCCAATCGTCATTATCCAGCAAAGCCAAACACGCTTGTAACACATGGGTTTTGCCGGCGGCGGTCGCCATCCAAAACGCTGCGAATTGCAAATCCTCCCCGGTGAAGGGTTCCAAACTTTCTGGCTTGGGCTTGTGCGCCTCCAGCCAGTCGTTCAACCGGTTCAGAAAGGCCATGCTGTCTTCTCGTTGCGCCTCGTGCCAATGGGCAAACATCAACAAGGCGAGATATTGGGCATAGCGCGGGGAAAACTTGGCTTTGCCGCAAGCCTGCCGCACCGCTTCATCCAAACCGGCCAGCCGGTCAGGGTCGCCTTTGTACAAAGAAGCCAATGCCTGAGCATAACGGCCTTCGTCCAATGCCCGTGTCGCGCCGATATTGTCCTCGACGTTGTAAAGTTGTGACATGGCTTTGGGCAAATCCAAGCCCAATTCCGCCGCCAATGCATCGCGCAAAACTAGGGATTGTTTAAGGCGAAGGTGGCCGGAGCGTTTATCGGTTGGCATTTTAGTGTTTAGTTTCTAATCAAGCAGATTTTAGAAATAACTCACTCGAAAAATTCCTTAATATGTGGGTGTATTGCATCATAATACATGCCCATACTATTCTACCAGTTCAAAGTTAATAAATTCATAACCAATGGTAACTATCCTTAGGATCGAACAAAGCCACCAATGGGCCGGTATCCATTAGGATCATTTGTCCACCTTTTTCTGTAAGACTTCTCTAATCCCAAGTTTCACATCAGCCGAAGAGACAGCAGAATAACCTCCTTCACCTAAATCTAGTTTCTCATAGATGTCATAAGCCTTAGGCAAATTTTGAGAGCATGGGGAAGTTTCCAGCAAAATAATCCTAGCCGTTTTGTTAAACCAATGCTTATAGGTTTCAGGCAAGGTTATTACGCCGTCTTGTTCAATAGGGGTTTCTAATTCGATAGCTTGCATATTTTGACCTTTTAACAATGTTGATTATTGAATTACACAGACGATGCAATTATGACAACCACGGGGCGGCGAAAGCCCGGCCCAGAGCCTTGAGGTTCTGCTAAAGAAGCCCACCATATCTCACCTCGACGCACTACCAACCCTCGTCATCAATTAAATTCATCTGAGCAGTCATAACATCAGAGGGAACTTCCGCTTTTTCGCTTGCATAAAGTCCATTCAAACGTGCAGTAACCAATTTGGGATCATTGAAATTTACATAGCTTTCCAATGCTCTGGCATATAACTCACTTCGAGAAAGGCCCAAACGCGAAGCTAGAACTTCTGCGGACTTAAAAACTGGATCGGGAATGGAAATAGCAGTTTTCATTTAACAGCAACCTCTAAACGTTTGTTTGCAAATTCTCTGGTAACAAGTGGGCAAAGTCCAGAAAAGAGTTGAAATGTCTTTCTAATAATGACATCCCAATACATGCTCATCGGGTTAACCCGCTGTATGTTCCCGCACTTTGAAAATTTAAGTTTTGCCTGAACGCATCAGCAGAAGATGGTTCTATCAATTCGGACAATTCGTAGAGCGTTTCCGGGTCGATGTCGATTTCTCCTGGCCAAACCACCGTGCCATAGTCCACGCTGGCCCGATAAAACAACGGGGAGTTTTTTAATTTGACCCATGGTTTTTGATCCATATAAGGTGACATATCGAAACAGCGCAGTTCACCATTCTCAAACTCCATGACTAATTTATAGTCCGTCTGTGCTTGGACTTGGATCACGTCGAGTAATATTCCCATGATTGCAACCTCATTTGAGCGGATCAATGCGGAAAGGTGTTTCACCTGCCATCGCCAATTCCCAATCGGCCAGTAGTTCATCTCGGTGAAGGTCAATCCACACCTGCACCATGCGGAGTTGTCGAATCGGTATTTCCCCGGCGAGCAATTCCCCATCTTGTATCGCAAGTGATGCCTTCATGCCTTGATAACGGACGTGAACATGTGGCAAATGGTGTTTGTCATTGATCTCGAAAAACATCGAGACAATAATTCCATAAAACATACTAATGGTTGGCATATCAATCTCTCCCAAATTGCAACGCGAATACTTCTTCAATC
>CAIWDB010000223.1 GCA_903911305.1 uncultured Methylococcaceae bacterium
AGGAGACATGAGCATGAAGAACATACACAAATCCGTTTTGACTTCCGCCTTTATTCTGAGTACCGCGTTGGCGTTACCGACAACGGCCCACGCAGTCGTAGGCGGGGTGATGGTCCCAAGAGTCGTGGAAATTTTGGTGACCTCAGAAAGTAATCCTGGTGGCAGTGGCCTGTCTTACGGGGGTTGCATGGCAGGCTTGTCCGTACCGGTCAATACTGCCAGTCCTACCCCCGACTGCCCATATAATTGGGTGGCATTTAGTTGCGACGGAACCTATGCGTCCAAAGAGCTTGCCCAGTTAATGCTGGACCAGGCTCAATTGGCCTTGGCGACCAAGTCACCTATTTTCATAGCGGTTGACGATTCCAAAAAGCACAATGGCTATTGCACGGTTATCCGCATGGATATCATGTCAAATTGAATGGGGAGATGTCGCCATGATGATTCGATATGGCATTGTCGGCATGTTGATGATGGCTTCGTTTTTGTTGGGCCGATGGCAGTCGGGCAACCCGTTAGCCACGCCGAATGTGCCGGACAGATTGCAAACACAAGCCCAAAAACTGCCCAACTTGCAAGGCCGGGTAAGTCAAACATCGCCTTTTCCTGAGTCGAAAAGCACGGCTGACGAGCCATTGAACACCCATGGGATGATTGAGTATCCGCCATTATTAACAGGGGCAACGGCAAGTGTCCCTCGTGATACCGGCCCTTTCATTGATGCCACGCCCGGCAAAATAACCCAAAAATCAGATTCTTCACCTCCTCGGGACACTGGGCCGTTTCTTGATGCGGGCGACCCTTCCGCCAATGCCAATTTAAAAAATGTACATTGATATTTGGCCAGACGACTGGCTCATTCAACCGATGGATTGTAGGATTAATGTAAAATATTGGTTTGGGTATATGCCAAAGTCGCCTGTTCGATGCATGTAGGCAATACGGTAGGTGTCACCGTTTTCATCTACCGATTTCTCAGTCAAATCAACGAAACGTTGGCAGGGTTCCTTATGCTTGTCACGCACGACTAGGATTTGCGGTTGGTGGCGTCGAGAAGGATCGGAGTTTAGGACTATTGCCACTTCCTTGGATGTCAGTTCGACGATGGAACCGGGTGGGTATACCCCAAGGTAAGTGGTTAACATTGTACATAGTCGTTCATCTATTTTTTTATCCCTTGCGAGATATTTTAGTATGTAAACGGCTCTGAAGTGGTCGCGTGCGGGTCGATAGGGCATGGTGCTAGTAATTGCGTCATATTTATCAACCACACCGACTATTTTAGAAAACATGCTGAGTTGGTCCCCTTGCAAACCCCGAGGATATCCAGTGCCGTCCAGATTTTCATGGTGTGCATAAGCAACATCCGCAGTACCAAGGGATAATGAACCGCTAGATAATATAATTTCACGTCCCGCTTGGCTATGTGTTCGTATGATCGAATGTTCCTCATCGGTGAGTTTTCCTGTTTTGTTTAATATGTCCTCTGGGATCAATACTTTTCCCATATCGTGGAGCAGGGCGCTAGTTGCCAAATTTTGCAGTTGTTTGTGAGTAAGATTCAGTAGATGCCCAATCAATAGGGAGTAAATGCATGAATTGAAGGCTTCTTGCCCCCTGTGTCCGTCTTTGCTTTGTAGCTGTACGAGGAAAATCATCATCTCGGGGTTGCGAAGCATGCTGGCGACGCACTCTTGGGCAGCGCTTTTGGCTAGGTATATATCTGGACTTATTCCATAGCGGATTTCGTCCCAAAAAGTGTTGACTAGATTGGTCGTTTGCTTCCGCAAAGATTCTGCGGTTTCTATTTCGTCAAGCTGAAAGCTAGATCCATTTACATTGAAGATAGATCCCGGCGGCAATTGGTTTATAACGACATCTTCCACCCGGCTGCGATCAACATCTATCTCAACGTATTGGCAATATTGCATGACCTCCTGAATAGTTTGATTATTGTCAATTTCAAACCCCAATACTGGAAATGGAGTTTCCCGCCAAGGACGATCAAGATCGCAGATATACATTCCCGTCTGAAGGTCATTGACATGGAGTTTGACCTTCTCAATTTTGTGATTAGTAATAATAGATTTATATTCTGTCATGGCTAACTCACAAGGTAACAAAGGAAAAATTATTAAACAAAAATAGTAACATTAATGCAAATCTACCCACTGAAGTATATTATCTACTATTATATTCCCATAAGCGTCAGGATGCCCTTCATTAGGGTGAAATAACGGTTTGCCATGTTGTACGTGCCATCCAATTAGCATTTTGGCCAAGACTTTAAATTCAACTTTCAAATTTTCTCGGTTACCGCCTAAACCCCAAATGGCTTTCTCCCCAACGTCCACCAATTCCATGGCATTGTTATGGCAGCTATGCCAATCCGTTTGGCACAGACACATTATGCAAAACCAGCACCTCCTTTACAAGAGAAAAGCAAGGTTTCTGCATTTGGGCTTGAAGTGGGTAATCCAGAATATTATCAAAATGGTCATTGCCTAAGTAAACGATAAGACACACATCATTTGCCTACCAAATTTTTAACTGCGATATTAAGCAAAGGTATTCTTGGTCGTAATATTGTTTCGACCTAGTATAAGGCGAATAACTAATTTATAAATATAGTGATGGATACTACGCTTATTTTTTGCTTGAGGGTTTCTGTTGGGTCTCTTGATTGGCATGGGTATCCGTCACAACGGACACAGGGAGTGGATGGTCGGTATCAAAATGGACATTTCTTTGCGGGAAAGGAATGGCAATATGGGCTTTGCCTAGTGCGTCAACAATCATACAGCGCAAATCGCTCATTACCTGTGCCGAACTGACCGACGGGCCCATCCTCAACCAGAAATACAAGCCAAACACCAATGAATTGTCGCCAAAATCCTCCAGCCATACAAACGGTTTGGGTTCTTCCAACACCTGTCCATGACGGTCGGCACAATCAAGCAATAGACGGTTGACTTCACGCACGTGTGTCCCGTAGGCGACTCCCACACGAACTGAACGCCGAATGTTGGGGTTGGTATAAGTCCAGTTGGTGACTTTGTTTTCGAGAAAAATTGAGTTTGGGATCATCGTTTCCACCCCGTCGAATCCATGTACGGTGGAGGAGCGAATGTCAATCTCGGTAATTGTGCCGACAATATTATCGACCTCGACTATATCGCCAACTTGAATCTTTTGTTCGATGAGTATCATCACGCCACTGATCAAGTTTTTTAACATCGTTTGAGTTCCGAAACCGACCCCGATTGCCAAAGCCCCGCCTAAAAATGCAAAAGCGGTCAATGGTATTTTGGTGAAGGTAAGAACCATGGCTGACAAGATCAAAGACAAACTTATTAATACCCATCGTCTAAGTACGTTTGATTGGACTTCATCTATGCCGAAACGTTTGACCAGCATTCGCTGGAATCGCCAAGAAAGCCACTTTGCTAGCCAGAAACCCACGATGAATATCACAAACGCAGTGAAGAATTTGCCAACAGTCACGCCCCGGGTGATGTTGACTTTCTTGCCCTCAAAATCGACCTCGTCCTCCACCGTGAACAATTCGAATTTGTACAGTTGCGTGAGGTAGTTAACGGAGTCTTGAAGTCGTTCATGGAACCTGTCCGCGATTGGCCTATCCGCTTTGACTGAATTGTAATCTTTCAGCCATCGTTCCAAAATGTGTTCGTTCCGATCCGCGATCAAACGGATGCGCTCCGCATTTTGCCGCTTAAGACGATAAGCCTCCAATATTTGAGCCTCATAACGGCGCAGGGGGGAGTCGTTGCCAGTGGCATCCAATTTGGTCTGCTGGTTGTATTCCTCGCTGACTGCCAATCTGAGGGCATCTTGAGTGAAGGAACCCCAATACTGCAAACGCTCATAGTCTCGTTCTAATTGTTCATAGGCATTTTGCCGAAGCTTGGCATCTGGGTTGGTAAGCAATGTGTGTTGGTAAGTCCAAAACTCTTCAATATGGGTATTAAATACAATTAAGCTGCCCAAAGTTTCAGTTTGTTGGTTTGTTGCAGCGACCCATGCAGTGGCCGCTCGCAAACGAGCATCTAGGATTTCCATGCGTGAATTATCGGATGAGGCTAAATCAGTCTTGCTGGCTTCAGCCTTGGCAACTTCCAGTTCCCGGATAACAGCGTCCCGTTCCTTGTTCCACCGGGTATTATCGGCGGCGGACTTTTGTTGTTCCGCCGCTAGGTTTCGCGTACTGGCTTTGAGCCCTTCCTTGACTTTTTCCATGTCAGCTTCACTGATTACAGCCAGAGATTCAGCCAGTTTGATCTGTTTTTCAAGCAAAGCGATTTCAGCTTTGACCGTTGCAAGTTTAGCGTTGACTAGCCTTGTTTGGATGTCTTTAAACCAAACTTCGCGCTCAGCATTGCGAACGTGCCACTCGGCAAAATCACGTCGCCAGACAGCCTTGGCAGTATCATCGGGGCTTTTGGTGCGTTCCACGGTCTCGGTGGCCAAACGTAGGGCGGCATTCGACCGTGACACTTCCGCTTGGAGATTGGCCGAATCGCCTTGCCAACTCGCGAGCGAGGATTCCAAAACCGCCTGCTTGCCACGCAAGGCATCTGCCTCTTCCTCCAAACCATATAACATCAATATCGAATAGGGTGGAGGGCTAGGGAAACCCTTCCATTCTAGCGTTTGAGCGTCTATGGACTTGAGCTTTTCCCGTTCAATTTCCATGGTGTCTAAGCTATTTATTCCTTCTTGGTAAAAAAAGATCAGAGACTCCATCAATCTTCGCTTTTCGGTCACCTCGTCCGGTTTGATTCCTTCCGGCGCTTTTGTGTCATAATTGCCGCCATCCAATCGGTCACGGGAAATTTGAACTTCATCAAGCCTACGCTTAAGTTCTTCGCGTATTTCTTTCGGAGTTGGCGTTGGCAATGCCTCCGGTTTCTTGCTTTCTTTATTGGTAGGCAGCAAATCTGTTGGACTCAATGCTGCATAGGTGGTTTGAACGTTAAACACTGATACTGCCAATAATGCAGTTAGGGCCATCAGGCAAGAAAGTCCCACGTGGCTAGGTGGGGTATTTGGGTGATGTGGCGCTTCCGCCAAATTATATTTTTGTTTGAGCATAAGTTTTCATAGTACGATTAATTTTATTTTAAGTTGGAGAGTGTTGATTTAATGAAAATTTCTTATTCCCTAGAATCTGCATCAAATGAAGGATTCCCGCTATTGCGTCGTGGCTTTGAATTCGGATGGATCAAGGTCAATGCCAGACCATCAATGCCCAGTGCATTGGAGGTGAATACAGCATGGCAAAACAATACGCCTATTTTGTTACCCTCCATTTTGTCCGATACCCTTTCGTTTTACCAGTCGGACCTAGCCCAAGCCAGCCTTTTGATGGAGCAAATCCGACAAGGCGCCGATCTTTCCGAGGTGCTGGAAACTGAAGTTTATGATAGTCGATTGCAGCCTGCTTTCGAATTATCAGGGGCCAGCTATGAGGATAACGACGATCAAGCCATCGAAAAAGTGATTTTTGATTCTTGGGAAGGTGACGAAATGGTTGCCGACAATCTCTGGTGCAAGTCTTCTTGGCTCTCTTTCGACGAGGAGGATGGTAGCCTGCGATTTCGCTTTTCATTCGGCTACGAAGGCTATGAAGACGTGGCTGCCGACCCTATACGGCAAGACTTGGCGGCTAAGCTGACCGATGCCATATTCCCCGAATCAGCGGCTGTCACCTCCCACCCCGCGTTAAACTGCTTGCTCCAGACGATGCTGAATTGTGAGCGGGTAGGTTTTATGGAACGCATCGTCTATTTCAATGCGCCGAATGGTGGAGCGCAGATGCATCATGATGTCGAACGTGGGCATGAAGGTGTTGTATTTGCCCAGATGAACGGTTCGACTTTCTGGTTGGCTTTGTCCAAACCCCAACTGTTGGATGAAATTGACGAATTCTTACGGCTTGCCCCCACAGACAAATGGCCGCGATTACGGGAACTTGCGATTGACCGTCAGGCTTTGTCTTCCTATCTTGAAGAACGCGACCATGAAGTGGCCGAGGAATTGATTGACCAGTCCCCCGAGTTTTTCCAGCATTTGATCGAGCGTGATTATGCTTTTGTATTGGAGCCGGGGGACGTGCTGCTGATGCCGCAGCAATCCTTGGATACTTGTGTTTGGCATTCGGTAATTTGCTTGGGGGAAGAGACTGGTGAAGGCTTGAGTTTTGCGATAAAAAAACTTTAAATGAATGCGATCTTATTGCCTCCAATTCTGATAGACATTTAATAAATCATAACGCCGACTGGGCCTTTATTTCCGATGTTAAAAACTCTGACTGAAACCCTTTTTTCCCTGCCCCAGTACATTCTTCCCCATCATGCCCTGTCTGGTGTCATGCACAAACTTGCCCGCTGTGAAAACCGGGCTTGGAAAAATGCCTTCATTAACACCATTGTTCAAATATATGGTGTCGATTTGAATGAGGCTGCGGAACCTGACCCAAATGCCTATCCGAGTTTCAATGCTTTTTTCACCCGGGCGTTGAAGCAAGGGGCGCGTCCACTTTCTCCAGACGAAGATGCCTTGGTTTGCCCTGCCGACGGGGCGATCAGCCAGATCGGCGACATCACGGATGGCCGACTGTTTCAGGCCAAAGGCAAATTTTTCAATACGACTGAATTGCTTGGCGGTGACGACGACCTCGCGAAGCCATTTGAAAATGGCAAATTCGTGACTATTTATTTGTCTCCCCGTGACTACCATCGCCTTCATATGCCGCTGTCCGGGACACTCCGTGAAATGGTGCATGTACCGGGCAGATTGTTTAGCGTGAATGCGGCCACGGTCAATTCCGTCCCCAATCTTTTTGCCCGCAACGAGAGAGTCGCAGCAATTTTCGACACTGAAGCCGGCCCAATGGCGTTGGTTCTTGTGGGTGCGATTTTTGTCGCCAGTATCGAAACTATTTGGCATGGCGAAGTGACCCCTCCGACTAGTGGCGATGTCAGGTCTTGGACGTATAGCGGGGAAGCGCCTCATTTAGGGAAAGGTGAAGAAATGGGTCGGTTTAACATGGGTTCCACCATTATTGTATTATTTGGCGATCAAGCGGTGGGCTGGGAAAATTCATTGAAAGCGGGTGATAAGGTAAAACTTGGGCAGAAATTGGGGCTATTGGCTAAGCGTTGACAGTTTTCGGGCTAGATGAAGGATTTGCAATTTGGACGATCAAAGGAGAGTTTCGGTGGTTGCGGCTGATTTACTATCAGCTATCCACCGAATTAATCCGTCCTGCTTATCTTATTTATCAATGTATTTTGCCAACAAGCCTTTCCCCTTGATTAATGGCAAAGGTATCTTCACTTCCCAACCGCCACCCGGTGCTGTGGACATTGGTATTCCTTCCCGGTCCATCATACTTTCTAGGACTATGTCTCGGTTGCCTTCGGGCAATATCAATTCCAAACGGTCACCCACGGCAAACCTGTTTTTGACAAGAATTTCGGCCAAGCCGGTTTCGGGTTCATACCCGGTTATTTCACCCACAAATTGCTGTTGATGGCTCTTTGAATACCCGCGCAGATAGTTTTGTTGCTCATGGGTGTGATGGCGCTGATAAAAACCGTCGGTGTATCCGCGTTGGGCAAGGTTTTCCAATACCCCAAGTAATTGCGGGTTGAATTCCCTGCCAGCCAAAGCATCGTCAATGGCTTGCCGATACACTTGCGCCGTGCGGGCGACATAATAATGGGATTTGGTGCGGCCTTCGATTTTCAAACTGTTCACACCCATATCAATTAATCGGCGCACATGCTCAACGGCTCGCAAATCTTTCGAGTTCATAATGTAAGTGCCGTGTTCATCCTCCATTACCGGCATGAATTCGCCGGGGCGGTTTTCTTCTTCCAGCAAATAGACTTGATCGGCCAATGGATGGCGGTCCGCCCCACCACAATCGGCTTTACTCAGTTCGGACAAGGAAATGTCAAGCGTACCCGCCACAATGTCCCCTTCGGCATTTTCTTGCGCCGGGTTCGTGGAGTATTTCCAACGGCAGGAATTGGTGCAGGTGCCTTGGTTAGGATCGCGGTGATTGAAATAGCCGGATAGCAGGCAACGCCCGGAATAGGCAATGCATAAGGCACCGTGGACGAAGGTTTCCAATTCCATATCCGGGCATTGCTGGCGAATCTCGGCAATTTCATCCAGTGACAATTCCCTCGATAAGATAATCCGGCTGATGCCCACCGATTGCCAGAATTTGACCGAGGCATAGTTCATGGTGTTGGCTTGTACGGACAAATGTATCGGCACGTCCGGCCAGTTTTCCCGTGCCAACATAATCAGTCCAGGATCGGCCATGATCAGCGCATCCGGGCCCATCGCGACGATGGCACCGATATCCTTGATGAACGTCTTGATTTTGCTGTTATGAGGCAGGACATTGACGGCGAGATAAAACTTTTTGCCCAATCCATGCGCTTCGGCTATCCCAAGGCTTAGATTCATTTCCAAAAAATCATTATTGCGCACCCGCAAGCTATAGCGGGGTTGACCGGCATACACGGCATCCGCCCCATAGGCAAAGGCGTAGCGCATGTTTTTTAGGGTACCGGCGGGGGACAACAATTCTACAGAAGACATGATGGATTCGGTTGGATAAAACCGACTATTGTAGCCGACAACCTCAACCCAAATGCTCAAAAATTACCGAATTATCAAGTCAATTATTAAATGCTTGCATGATGACATCGTAGTACAGGCTCAAGTCGATGCCAAAATCCCCCGGACGGCGAACGGTGACAATACGGTAGGGACGGCCCCTGTCGTCAACCGTTTTCTCAGCCATATCCACAAACTTTTGTACGGGAGATTTATCGGCATCTCGAACGACGAGAACTTGTGGACGCAAGCGTTGCCTGGGATTGGATTCAAGTACGATGGAAACCTCCCCGGAACTCAATTCGACTATGCTTCCCGGCGGGTAAATTCCAAGATAAGAGACGAAAGCCAAAGTCAAACTGCTATCGATTTTGTTATCTCTTGCCAATTGATTCAGGATAGCCACCGCACTGAGATGGTCCCCGGCAGGACGGTAGGGTTTCGGACTGGTGATTGCGTCATATTTATCAACAACTGCCACGATTTTGCAGTTTAGGTTTAATTGATGCCCTTGTAAACTTCGAGGGTAACCAGTTCCGTCAATATTCTCATGATGTCCATAGGCGACATCCACCGTACCGCTAAATATATTGCGTCCACCCATGAGTATATCCCGCCCTGCCTTGCAATGGCTCTGGATAATGGCGGTTTCCTCTTCGTTCAGTGGGCCTGCTTTGTTGAGGATGCTCTCAGGAATCGTCACCTTGCCCATGTCGTGTAAAAGGCCGCAGGTACCGAGTTGCTCCAATTGTACGGCATCATAGCCAAGTAGCCGGCCCAGCACGATGGAGTAGACGCACACGTTAAAAGCATGCTGGTTTAGCTGCTCGTCCTTGTTGCGCATCCGGGTCAGGAACATCATGGCTTCAGGATTGTTGGTAAGGTTGGCTACGCAATCCGAAACCGCGTTTTTGGCCAATTGGATATCCAAGCTTTGGCCGAAGCGGATTTCATCTATAAACGACTTGATGAGTTTGGACGTTTGTTTGCGAGTCGAATCGGCAGCTTCCATGTCCTTTTCAGCAAAAGCCTTTTTCTTGTCTTTGGTGAACGATCCCGGCAATTCGTCTATAGTGACCTTGACCACTTTAGTGCGCATCAAGTCGATATAAACATACTCGCAGTGTTGCATGACCGCTTCAATGTCGGAGTCATTTTCCACTTCAAAGCCCTGTAGCAGAAATGGAGTCTCCAACCAAGGCCTATCCAGTTCGCAGATATACATACCTGGCCTGAGATCACAAGCACGCAATCTGACCTTTTCCACATAGTCGACTATTCGTGGTTTTTCTGGCAACATGGCTCACTCAAATCTTTTTGAAAATGGTTGTGAAGCAAGCTGGCTAACGCACATGGTTTTCCTTCCAACCCATTCTTTATTTTCACTGAATAATCCAACAAGGTTTTGAAGATTCATTTCAGTATATATCAATCGTATACATAAATTGTATTCAAAAGGCTTCTTGGGACTCTAAATATTTTCACTGGCATTTAATTTGCACATACATGTCAAGCAAATTTCTGTCGTCCCACAAGTAGGCATTTTTTTTGCCACACTCGCAATGCATTAAAATTGCTTCGGCCTCCGCGTGGTCAGTGATGTTGGTTACCATGGTTCATCCTAATAAAAGTAGACTAAGGAACTGTAATAGTCAGTAGTTTAATCCACAAATGCCCTTGCTTGAATAATCTTTATCTCATCCCTTATTTTTGCAGCTTCCTCAAATTCCAATTCACGAGCCAAAGCGTACATTTTTTCTTCCAATTGTTTAATCATTTTTGCCGCTTCATTTGGTTTAAGTACTTGATAATCAGCCGACTTCTCTGCTGCCTTCAGTTTTGGCTTATAGCTGTGACTGCCACCTTGGCCGGGTATGGGCACCTCTAAAATGTCTGTGACATTTCGAGTTGCGTTAGCCGGGGTGATACCCATTTTAGTGTTGTGGGCGATCTGCTTGGCACGTCTTCGGTCGGTTTCCTCAACGGCCTTTTCAATCGACCGGGTAATTTTGTCAGCGTAAAGAATGGCCTTCCCGTGTACGTTGCGGGCAGCCCTGCCTATGGTTTGAATCAAAGAAACCACAGAACGCAAAAAGCCTTCTTTATCCGCGTCGAGAATTGCCACCAACGATACTTCAGGTATGTCCAGACCTTCACGCAATAAGTTAATGCCTACTAGTACATCAAACTTGCCCAAACGTAGATCGCGTATGATTTCCACCCGTTCGACGGTATCCACATCGGAATGGAGGTAACGGACGGCAATTTCATGATCCATCAGGTATTCGGTCAGGTCTTCCGCCATCCGCTTGGTTAAGGTCGTCACCAAGACCCGCTCCTGATTTTTCGTGCGTAATCTAATTTCGGATAATAAATCGTCTACTTGAGTGGCGGCGGGGCGAATTTCCAGTTCCGGGTCAACCAATCCAGTGGGCCGTACAACCTGCTCAACCACAGCGCCGGAATGTTCTAGTTCGTAAGTCCCGGGGGTGGCCGAGATATAGATACGCTGAGGGGCGCGTAACTCAAACTCCTCAAAGCGCAAGGGGCGGTTGTCCAACGCAGAGGGCAAACGAAAGCCATATTCTACCAAAGTTTCCTTGCGCGAGCGGTCCCCCCGATACATCCCGCCGATTTGTGGGATGGTTTGATGGCTTTCATCAATCACAATCAAAGAATCTGGCGGCAAGTAGTCGAACAAGGTCGGCGGCGGTTCACCCGGCTGTTGCCCGGATAAATGACGTGAATAATTTTCGATGCCCGAGCAATAACCCACTTCTAAAATAATCTCCAGGTCGAACAGTGTGCGCTGCTCCAAACGCTGTGCCTCCACCAGTTTGTTGGCATTACGCAGCATATTTAAACGCTCCTTTAATTCCAACTTAATTTCCTCAACTGCCGCCAGTATTTTTTCCCTAGGGGTGACATAGTGGCTCTTTGGATAGACCGTATAACGAGCGATTCTCGCCAAGATTTCGCCAGTCAAGGGGTCGAACAGGGATAGCCGTTCTATTTCATCATCGAACAATTCAACACGCAAGGCTTCATTTTCCGATTCAGCCGGGAAAATGTCGATCACTTCGCCCCGCACACGGTAAGTGGATCTGCGAAGTTCGGTGTCGTTGCGGGTGTATTGCAATTCCGCCAGACGGCGCAATAGCTTGCGCTGATCCATAAGATCGCCTCGCACCAGATGCAGTACCATCTCAAAATAAGAAGCTGGCTCCCCCAAGCCATAAATGGCCGACACGGTCGCCACAATCACCACATCGCGGCGCTCAATCAACGCTTTGGTGGCGGAGAGGCGCATTTGTTCAATGTGTTCGTTCAGGGAAGCGTCTTTTTGGATATAGGTGTCAGACGAAGGCACATACGCTTCAGGCTGATAGTAGTCGTAATAACTGACAAAATATTCCGCCGCGTTTTCGGGGAAGAAGTCCTTCATTTCTCCGTACAATTGGGCAGCTAGGGTTTTATTGTGGGCCATGATCAGGGTGGGCCGCTGGATTTGGCTGATCACATTGGCAATGGTGAAAGTCTTGCCCGAACCGGTCACTCCCAACAGAGTCTGGTGCAATTCGCCGTCACGCAAGCCCTCGACCAGCTTTGCTATGGCTTCAGGTTGGTCACCCGCCGGTTGATACCGACTGTGTAGCTTAAATGGCTTTTGCTTAATAACATCCTGCCCGACGGGCTGCAAAGGCTCGTGCATATGGGACTGCTGCCATTTATGGGCCAATTCTTTCATGCTATCCAAATTGACGACTTAAGCTCCACGTTTGACAAGGTATAATCCGTTGGTTAAGGTTGGGGCTACTTCCTTAACGAATTGCATAAGTATAAACCTTACGTCCTTTGAATTCCCGAAAAAATTATTCTTTCTCGCTGCTAATGACTTAGGCAGCTTTGTGCCTGTGGATGCTTGAAATCGCTTGCGAACAAACATACAGCGTTTTCAATATCAATTGATTACTTTATTTGATCCGTAGGAGCGGGCCATGCCCGCGATTGTTTGGGCCAAGTCTTCAAAAATAGGCTATTTATCGCGGGCGTGGCCCGCTCCTACATGTTGCATATATTCAT
>CAIWDB010000224.1 GCA_903911305.1 uncultured Methylococcaceae bacterium
GAGTCTGTGACCAGAATCACGGGCGGTGCTAAACACTCTAATTTTTTGCGGGATGCTCATGGCGGTTTCTCCAGTTTCTCATATTGTAATGGAGAAGAGGCGAATGGAACTAACTTTGGGAATTATAAAGAATATAGCCCGTAATGAAGCGAGACATAAAACGGGCTATAAAATCGAAGTCACCCGGATATCGCTTCACAATATCCGGGTAAAGCCGTGGGTTTGTTACTTACCTATTGTTGTGTCCGTTTAGTTACATCAGTTACTTAGATATAATATCTATGACGCAAATTGTGGAAAGGCGCAAACAGGTTTTAGCCTTTTGCCCGCTCTTCCAGCATCGCCACGGCTGGCAACACCTTGCCTTCCAAAAACTCAAGGAATGCGCCGCCGGCGGTGGAGATGTAAGATACTTTGTCATAAATGCCGTATTTCTGGATTGCCGCAATGGTGTCGCCACCGCCGGCCAAGGTGAAGGCTTTTGTGGTGGCAATCGCGTTGGCAATTGCTTTGGTGCCTTCGCCGAACTGGTCGAATTCAAACACCCCCACTGGGCCATTCCAAACCACCGTGCCTGCGTTCATGATGATGTCAACCAATTCTTGGGCGGATTTCGGGCCGATATCCAAGATCATTTCATCGTCAGCCACTTCGGAAGCGGATTTCAGCACCGCCGGTTCGTTGGCATCGAAATTCTTGCCTACCACCACATCCACTGCAATCGGGACGTTAGCTCCACGGGCTTTCATTTTTTCGATTAACTTTAAGGCGTCAGGAACCAAATCGTCTTCGGACAAGGATTTGCCGATATTGTTGCCAACGGCTTTAAGGAATGTGTTGGCAATGCCGCCACCCACCACCAATTGCTCGCATTTTTCAGACAATGATTCCAGCACAGTCAGCTTGGTGGATACTTTCGATCCGCCAACAATGGCGACTAATGGGCGGGCCGGATTTGCCAGTGCCTTGCCCAATGCCGTCAGTTCTTCGGCCACCAAATAACCCGCACAGGCAACTGGGGCATATTGCGCGACACCATGAGTGGAGGCTTGCGCCCGATGGGCCGTGCCAAAGGCATCCATCACGAACACGTCGCACAAAGCGGCGTATTTCTTGGCAGTTTCTTCGACATTTTTCTTTTCGCCTTTATTGACGCGGCAGTTTTCCAGCACCACCAATTCACCTTCGGCTACTTCGAAGCCACCGTCAACCCAATCCTTGATCAGGCGAACCGGCTTGCCAATGCGCCCTGCAATATTGTCTGCGACTGGCTTAAGGGAAACCTCCTCCAACCATTCGCCTTCTGTAGGACGCCCCAAATGCGAGGTGACCATGACTTTTGCCCCGGCGGCGATGCAATGATTGATAGTTTTCATGGACGCGGCAATGCGGGCGTCAGAAGTTACTTTACCGTCCTTGACGGGTACGTTGAGGTCGGAGCGAATTAAAACCCGCTTGCCTTTGATGTCTAAATCTTTTAAATGAAGGAAAGTCATAAAAGTCTCCTAATAGTATCAATATGGATAAAAATTATTGGTCGCGCCATTTAATAGAACAACCCATGCTTGGTTTTTGCGCCTCCGGTCCTTTGCCTGTGAGCGCCACCTGCTTCATGGCTTCAAACAAATCGCGGCGGACATTGGGCGGAGCAGTTTCCTTTCGGCTTTCATCCAACCGTCCCCGGTATTGTAATTCGAGATGACGGTTGTAGCCGAAGAAATCAGGTGTGCATACCGCCCCATAGGCTTTAGCGACGGCTTGGCTTTCATCGTAAAGGTAGGGGAACGGGAAAGCAAAACGCTCGGCAATCATTTTCATATTGTCGAGGGAATCTTCAGGGTAATCGGTGGGATCGTTGGGTTGGATGGCGACGGTGTTGATGCCTAGCGCTTGCAACTCCCTTGCGTCGCGAACCAACCTAGCTTGCACCGCTTTCACATAGGGACAGTGGTTGCAAATGAACATAACCAGCAGTCCATTCTCGCCTAGGCATTCCTGCAAAGTCCAAATCTTTCCATCGGTTCCGGGAAGGGAAAAACCGGGGGCCTTGCAACCAAAATCACACGCTGGCGTTTCTGTAAGGGCCATACTGTCACTCCACTGATTTTACATGGGCAAATCATACCAGAGAAAAGCCGCCTTGACTGCTTGCGTTGGGTGGACACAGCAGTTCATATTGCGGATTCCGGGAAGAGCATTGCTGAGCTTTGTTGACAAGCCCAAGGCCCAGTGGCAATCTGCCAGCCAATAACCCAACAAGAACGGAATTTAAGGAATCGATATGGGCAAGCTCTTCATTTCCCACAGTTCGCAGGACGATAATCTCGTCCGCGAACTCCAACAGGCACTAGCCAATTTAGCTCAAGACGTGTGGATAGACTCCCGCCAACTACGCGGCGGCGACCCGCTTGAGACGGATATCAAGAAAGCCATCAACGCAGCCTCGGCCTATGCCGTGCTAGTCAGCCCTGCGGCCTTCCAATCCAAATGGGTGGGCAAGGAACTGCGCCACGCCATGCTGGAACTGGAACGGCGAGGCAAAGATCACTATCCGGTCATCCCTCTGTCGCTGGACAACACCAAGCTTGGGGTGATGGAAGATTATTTCAACGAAGAACCCATCTATATCCCGATCAGCAGCGAAGCGGGAGGCATCGAAGCGGCCTTGGATGCCATCCTCGTCGCCTTGGGCAAACGGCTTCCTAGCGATCTACCACCCACGCCGCAACCCAAGGCCGAACCGCTGGAAGAACTGGTGCTTGAACTGACTGACCTGAAAATCTATGCCGAGGAAGGCTTGCGCCGCGCCTCCGGCAAGGCCCGTTTGGTCTACGAACCCGCCAATCCGCTACAGCCTCATGTACACAGCCAACAACGCTGGCGGTTCATCGCCCCGATAGGTCCGATAGAAGCGGAGGAACTGCGTTGGTATCTGGAGAAATATGCCATCTGGCCTAGCGATTATTTCAAGGACCGCGCCAACCAAGTCAAAGCCAACCTGATTGAATGGGGCAGGCTGCTGTATCAAGCCGCCATGCCCATAGCCCACACCCACAACGTCTTGGAAGCTTGGGCTAAAA
>CAIWDB010000225.1 GCA_903911305.1 uncultured Methylococcaceae bacterium
ACCCGCTCGATTTGCGCTTCGCGTTTGGCCCATTGCTTCATGATGGCTTTGCGTTCTTTGTCTAGGTCTTCCTGCATCGTGGTGAAGGCTTCGACGATGGCTTCCACCCGATGGCGGAAACGTGGTCCGGTGAGGTATTGGTAAACCAATTCGGTTTTGGTGTGCTGGCCTTCGGCGGATTGTCGGGCGATATGGATTTGCAATAAGGTATGGCGCAAGACAGTGGCGACGGGCAGGGCGGCACGGGGACTGGTGACCCAAACCCCGTCAATCACATCAAAGGTTTCGATATGTTTGGGCAGGGTTTGACTGACGAGGACGGAGAATTCGGCTTTGGCAGTGCGTTGATCTTCCCGCAGTTTAGTCAGCCAAGTATCGCTCCAATTTTTGGTGCGCTTGGTTTCCCACAGGATGGTTCCGCTGGCTAGTCCGCTGGGGCTGAACACCCGTTGCAGCGCATCGCCGCCAAACTCGCCCTTGGGGACAGGTTCGATTTGATCGAAAGGGAATTTGATTCGCAACAGGTTTTCCAATTCCAATTCCTGCACTTCGCCCTGCAATTGCTGGGAGCCTTGTTCGGCCTTTTGTTTGAGTTCTTCGATTTTTTGCTGCATGGAGGCGATGGTTTGGTCTTTTTCCATGACTTTAAGCTTCAAGCCTTCCTCGGCTTCTTTGCGGGCGCTGTTGCGCACGTCTGCTAGGCTTTCCTGAACCCGCTTTTCCACGGTTAGTTCCAGTTCCCGCTTGGCATCGTCCAATTCGCGCTGCTTCTTGAGCAATTCGGCTTGGGCGTTTTGGGCTTCGGCGAGTTTTTCGTCGCGGGATTTGAGGACTTCTTGCAAATCGGCCAGTTCGCGGGTTTTGATTTGCAATTCTGCGGCGGTGGCGAGTTTGGCTTTTTGGGATTCAGCTTCAATCAGCTTGGCGCGTTCAGTTTGCAATTGGGCGAAGACTTGCTCGGCCACTTGGGTTTGCAGATTGCGACGGGACTCTTCCATCTGCTTTTCTTGTTCAACAATGCCTTGTTCGCGCTTGGCGATGTCTGCGTCTTTCTGGGAAAGTTGCTGTTCGTATTGTTTGCGAGTGGCGGCGATCAGCGGTGCGGCTAGGGATTCGGTCAGGCGGATTTCAGTTTGGCAATTGGGACAGGTGATGGTGGGTTCAGACATGGCGGTTTGGCATCTCGTTAATATTCTGAGGGTACTGTATTGGGGCGGCAAACGTATGGCAAGCATGGAGGCACATTATTGATTTAAGTCTTTTGGATTAAATTAAGAATAAGCATGATACGATGAATCCTAGCAATCTAGCCTCAGTAAACTTGCCGAAACTGGCAAGACACTACCGTAAAGAAGAATAATGGCCCGAACAATGGGCGGAGAAAATAAATGGACGATCAAAATCATTCTGAACCCCTGCTCTATCGCATAGCCCCCGGCCTGCCGGCGTTGGTTAACTACCGATGGAGCGAGGATTTTCGCTATGACCTCGTGGCCGGGCTTTCGGTCGCCGCCGTGGCCTTGCCAGTGGCTATTGCCTACGCCCAATTGGCCGGCTTTGAGCCGGTGGTGGGTCTGTATTCCTGCATATTGCCGATGGTGGCTTATGCGGTGTTTGGCACGTCCCGGCAACTGATGGTGAGCGCGGACGCGGCAACTTGTGCCATGATTGCTGCCACTGTCGCCCCGCTTGCGGCGGGCAATTACGCGCATTATTGGTCGCTTTCTGTCACATTGGCGTTTCTTAGCGGTGTGTTCTGCATACTGGCGAGTTTTTTTCGGCTTGGCGCATTGGCCGATTTTTTATCCAAGCCTATTTTAGTGGGGTACTTAAATGGCATAGCCATCAGCATTTTTCTGGGGCAGGTCGGCAAGCTGTGTGGATTTAATATTCAATCCAAAGGCATCATTCAGCAATTGATCGAAATTGCCCATAAGTTACCCGATACCCAACCGTGGACATTTGCTGTGGGTGTGGGGACATTTGCCATATTGATCTTGACGAGGCGGCTTTTGCCGCGCTTGCCAGAAGCGTTAATAGGCATGATCCTCGCCAGCATAGTGGTTGCAGTGCTGGGCTTAAGTGCGAAAGGCGTTGAGATACTGGGAACTGTGCCTGCCGGTTTGCCACCGCTGCGCTTGCCTGAATTTCCGTTGGAATATTTGCCCCCATTGACCCTTCACGCCGCCGGTTTGTCTTTGGTGCTATTCTCCAGCGGGATGTTGACGGCACGCAGTTTTGCATCCAAGAACCACTATGATATTGATGTGGATCGCGAATTCCTTGCATTCGGTGCGGCGAATATCGCGTCTGCCTTATCCCAAGGGTTTGCAGTGACGGGCGCCGACTCGCGCACGGCGATGGCAAATGCAACGGGAAACCGTACTCAAGTGACAGGCTTAGTGGCGGCGTTGGCTATCGCCGCCGTGCTACTGTTTTTCACCCATCCCTTGCAATATGCCCCTATCAGTGCCTTGGGTGCGGTGCTGGTATTCGCTTCGTTTTCGCTGATCGACGTGAAAACGCTACGCTCGATTTGGCACATCGACAAGACAGAAGTCGTATTGTCGATCATCACGACCTTAGGTGTCGTGGCTTTTGGCGCGATTGATGCCATCCTCGTGGCGGTCATATTGGCCTTGGCGCGTTTCATCAAATTTGTTGCCCGCCCTGCGGACGAAATATTAGGCAAGGTCGAGGGTATGCATGGCCTGCATTCAATTGGCCGGCATCCTAGCGCGCAGACATTTCCGGGCTTAATCCTTTACCGCTTCAATAGCCCTATCACGTTCTTTAACGCTGCCTACTTCAAGCAGCGGGTATTACATCAAGCCAAATCCAGTGAATCCGCTCTCAAATGGTTCGTGATTGATGCCATCCCAATCAGCGAAATGGATGTAACAGGCTTATATGCCCTGCGCGATCTCAAAGCCGAGTTGGATACCAAAGGAATACTGCTGATTTTGGCAGGACGCCAGACAGAGTACCGCGAGTGGCTGCGCAAGAGCGGACTCTATCGCACGGAGGAATACGAACATTTGTTTTTCCCGACACTGCATGAGGCGCTTCGGGCTTATCAAAGCGAAACTCAAAAAGCCGTATCGCCGCCCGAGGAAGAATAGTCGCTGGCTTTTCGCGTGTCCGGCGCAACCAACCTTTAAGGGTTTCGTCTATCGTGCAATTTGTCTTGAGGTTGTCTGGCCTCAAAACAATCACGGGCAAGCGTGGTAATCTATTCTCCCTTTCGAATTGACAAAAATACATCATGCAAGTTAACCAAAATCTCCGCACTACCCTTTTTGTGGCCTTGGCACTGGTCGTTACCGGTTGTTCAACTATCCGCTCAACGACTAATGAAGCAAAAGCCGAGGTCGTCAAGCCCGCGCCCGATGCCGGCTTTATCGAAAATCCAAAGCAGCAAACCCAACGGGCTGATTTACCGTTCCAGAAGGTTTGGATTAAACCCGGGTTTGACAAGAGTGGTTATAAAGAATTGGTGGTCGCGCCAGTGAATACCCAATACATGTTGGAAATGGATTGGATGCACAAGCTGAGCGGTGCCAACTTGATAGCTGATATAAAAAAGGAAATAGCCGATCTGGCTAAATATTTCCACGACCAAGTGGTAAAGGACTTTAAAAAAGACCCCAAGCATCGCTTTAAAGTCATTGATAATCCAGCGCAGCATAAACAAAAGGCTCTGCGCTTGGAACTCGCCCTCATCGAGATAGATCCATCCGAGCCAGTGCTGCATGCACTTGGGTGGATGGTGCCAGGCGGTGGCACGGCAGCAGGGGCCGTCAACCAGCGTCGGGCTGCTTTCGAGGGCAGATTGCGCGACCTTGACACTTCCGAGGTGGTTGCCACCTTTGCTGACCGCGACATGCAAGACGCCGGCCCGCTCGATTTGACCCGCCTGACTTGGTATGGCCCGGCCAAGGGCATCATGGATCGTTGGGCTGAACAGTTTGTGCAGATTGCCAACCGAAAACCCGGCGAAGCGGTCACCGACCCGACTCCCTACACGTTGAGACCCTTTTAATCCTATTTTGGTCACGAAACATCAATAAGCAGTTTATGATTTGAAGACTTTGCATTTATAATTAATCACCCGTTCGCCGATAACGGCGTGGTGGGCACACCTTCTAAGGAGAACAATACATGAGCAAACGCCTGAACAAGCAAGACCTGATCGACGCAGTCAAATCACAGATTGCGGAAAAACGCCCTGACATCACCAAAGCCGACGTGGAAGCCATTTCTGACGCGCTATGGGAAACAATCCGCAATGAATTGGCTGAGGGCAATACAGTCCCCATAACGGGATTTGGAATATTTGAATTGAAGGAAAGCGCCGAGCGGACTGGGCGCAACCCGCAATCTGGCGAGCCGATCACGATTGCCGCATCCAAGGCGGTGCGGTTCAAGTTGGCTGCTCCGTTTAAAGCGCAATTGAACGCTTAATTCCAATGAGTTGATCCAAATTGGGGTGCGGAGCTTGTCTTGACAATAAGGGCGCAAGCCCTTCAAAATCAATGCAAGCCTTGCGCTCCTGAATCGAATTTCAAACTTGGCTGAGTTTCCAGAATTACCCGCAATTCGACTAATGCATTAGGATAGTTAAATTCTTCAATTGACCTCTCCAAGCGCGTGAGAGCTATGTTGTCGAGTGCTTGGGCCAATTCGGGCTTTAGTTCCCCCCATGTCCTGGTAGCCAGCATGTCATCCTCTCCCAACTGTTTTTCTAGCGTTGCGAGCAGATCCATGGTATGGGCAGGGTTTGATTCCGTATGCTTCAGACTCTCTTCGCCCAGTTTAAGGTCTCGAATTTCCGCACATACTTCGGACAGCATTTCAGTCAAAATGGCGATATTTTCCGATAGTACATCATTGTTCGCACCTTCCTGGATGTCCCGTTCCAGATAGCTTGCGATCTCGCGTAAACCATTGGCGCCCAGTGTCGCGGACATGCCCTTTAGGGAATGGGCAATGCGTTCCGCTGTTGCCCTGTCGTCGGCGTCGATCGCGGCTTGTAGCTTAAAAGCATAGTCGCCGTACTGGTTGGCAAAGTTGTCTAACATGCGCTTATAAGCTGGCACTTTCCCTCCGAGGTAATGCAAGCCGGCATTAAAGTCAATATGACTGGCGGCGGTTTGGGCGAGTGGCATGAGCTTGGCCGGTAGATTTACGTCATGTTCCATTATCAACGCAGGGCCAATCGCGTCGAAATCATGGGCTGGTAGCCAGCGTGCCAATGCTGAGAATAGAAGTTTGGCTTCGACCGGCTTGGTGACGTGCCCGTTCATGCCGACTTCCATGCAAAGTTTGCGGTCTTCGATGAAAGCATTGGCTGTCATGGCTATAATGGGGATGAACTTGCCTGATTCCATAGCCCTGATTCTGCGAGTGGCTTCCAGTCCGTCCATGACTGGCATCTGTATGTCCATCAAAATCAGATCATAGGCATTGTCTTGGAGTTTTTCCAGTGCTTCGCCACCATGATTGGCGACATCCACGGTTAGACCGGAACTTATAAGCAATTCCAACGCCACCTCTTGATTGATTTCGTTATCTTCAACCAATAATATTCGTGCGCCTTTGCGAATAAGGACATTCTCCATAACGATGTGTTCAGACGGCATGGCACTGCCACGTGTTAACTTTGCGGTGAACCAGAATGTGCTGCCTTTGCCGGGCAAGCTGTCAACACCGGCATCCCCCCCCATCAGCACTGCCAGCCGTTTGGAAATGGACAGCCCAAGGCCGGTGCCACCATACTTGCGCGTGGTCGAACTTTGTGCCTGTTCAAACACCTCAAACACCCGTTCTTGCTGTTTTTTGCTGATGCCAATCCCAGTATCCTGCACTTCAAAGCGCAACATGACAACTTCGTCCATTTCAGCCACTAACGAAGCGCGAAGAGTGATGCTGCCGCGTTCGGTGAACTTAATTGCGTTGCCTAGGAAGTTGATGAGTATCTGGGTAATGCGTAATGGATCGCCCAACAATGGCAAAACAATCAACTGTTGGTCGAACTCGTTTACTATTCGCAGCCCTTTTGATTCGGCTCGTTCGACCATGATGCTGAACGCATGGTCGAGAATTGCAACCACATTGAGTGGCGATTCTTCAAGCATCAAGCGGTCTGCTTCGATTTTGGACAAGTCGAGTATGTCGTTGATGATGCCGAGCAAATGTTTGGCGGCGTTAGCCACCTTGCCTAACCTTTGCACCTGTATGGGTGTGGTAATGTCGCGTTCCAATAAATGTGTCAGGCCCAAGATGGCGTTCATTGGTGTGCGAATTTCGTGGCTCATGTTGGCGAGGAAGGTGCTTTTGGCCAGATTGGCGGCTTCGGCGGCAAACCGCGCGGATTTCAATTCGGCTTCATAGCGTTTGCGTTCAGTAATGTCGGTATGTGTGCCTACTGCGCGTAATGGATACCCCTGTTCGTCCACGGCAACGAGTTTGCCACGGCTCAATATCCATTTGTAGCTGCCGTCCTTGGTTTTCATGCGGAATTCAATCTCATAGCCTCCCTCGTTTTCCAAACGATGTTTAGTTGTTTCAACAACGCGATCCCTGTCTTCTGGGTGCAATAAGTCAATCCACAGGCCACGGGCATCATTACTTAATTCGTCCGGCTCGTAACCCAACATTTTGAAATAGGTCGGGCTACAATAGCTGGTGTTGGTTTTGACATTCCAGTCCCAAATACCATCATTGGTGGCATCCAGCGCGAATTCGAAGCGTTCCTCATTGATTTTTATTTGTTCTAGCGCCACTGCGAGTTGGTTGGTCCGTTGTTTGACGAGTTCTTCAAGGTGTTGTCTATACTGCTCCAATTCACGCTCGGCTTCCTTACGCGCGGTAAGATCCTTGAGGAAGGAAAAAAATCGTCCGCCCGACAATGTGGAATACATTACGTTGACTTCCACTGGCCATATTTTCCCGTCTTTTGCCCTATGCCGACTCTCAAATTGGGCATGTCCAGAACGGATAATATATTCGATTTGAGCCATCATTTTTTCGGGGTGATGATCCACGTCAAGCTCGAAAATCCTACAGCCCAAAAGTTCTTCTCGTGCGTAACCGGAGAGATTGACGTAGGCATCGTTGACTTCCAATAACTGCCCCTGCGTGTCAACCATCCAGTATCCGTCCGTTGAGGTTTGAATGGCCAAGCGGTAATGCTCTTCGCTTTCCTTGACTTTTGCTTCTGCCAAACGTTGTTCGGTGACGTCTATGGAGATGCCGTCCCATACTATACCGCCATCGGGTTGCTTGTGCGGGCGTGACTGCACTTGTATAAAGCGCGGTTGACCACCGGGCGTTTGGTACCGCAACACATCGGAATAGACGCTAAGCTCCTTGGCACTCCTAGCCTCGTCCTCGCGATATCTTTGCATGGATTCAGGCATAATTTGGGCAAAGAGCGCACTGGGGCCCACCATCAATTGAGTCGGCGTCAGTCCGTGAATCTTTGCCACACCTGCACTGATATAATTAAACTTCGGCTGACCGTCGGCAGTTACCTCATATTGATAAACATAGCCATTCGGCAGGTTATCCCCCAGCGAACGCAGTTGCTGTTCCCTGTTTGTCAGTGCCTGTTCAGCCCTTTTGTGTTCGGTGATGTCCACCCAGATAATCGACAAGTAGTCTCGACCTTGGATGCGAATGACTTTCAGGCTGACATGGACGTTGAGCAACGTTCCATTTTTGTGGCGACGCAGCGTGTCAATCTGTGCCGATCCGGCTGGAAGAATTTCTTTGACCTTTCTCGCCATCCCGGCTGCATCAACTTCCCCTTGGATATCGGGCAGAGTCAAGCCTGCAAATTCTTCCCGAGTGAAGCCGAGACCTTCGCAAGCGGCATCGTTGAATTCGATAAATTTAAGGCTTGAAGCATCCACCAAAACGATGGCATCGGTTGCTTGGGATACGATGGTGGCAAAAATATCTTCCCGCTTTCGGGCGGACTCTTCTAGTTCCCGGCGCTGGATGCTGCTGGCCAACCGTTCGGCAATGGCATCCAGTTGGATGCGCTCTTCTTTGAGGAACGAGCCTTCCTGTTGCTCGGAATACGATTCCAAGTAAGCCACGGTGACGCTGCCACGGATTTCACCGGCAATCTGAATGGGCGAAGTTTGTTGGTCTATCGGTTTCTTGAAATTGGCAGTTCGGTAGTGTCGGCCTTCCCACTCGATGCAAGCGGCGGTGACTTCAGGATGGAACCAACCTGGCGGAAGGCGTTCCACCACCGCTTGCAATATTTCAGGCAGTGGTTTGTCCAAATCCTCCGTGATGCGAAATACCGCATGAAGGCACTGCTGTTCCTTGATCCGTTCACCTAGGGCGACTTGCACCTCACGCAGTTGGGTGATGTCGTGGGCCACGCCCAATACTCCGATCAAATGATGGTCGGCATCCCATATCGGTGTCTTGGTGGTTTGGTAAAGGCCCCGATAACTCCCGTCATGATAGGACAGCCATTCTTCGTTAGTGGTGGATTTGTCGGCTTGCGCGGCAATGAGGTCACGATTACGGAAGAAGTCCCCCAGATCCTTGTCCACAAAGTCGTAATCCGTCTTGCCGATGATGTTTTCTTCGGTGGTGCCGCACAGGGGTTCGAACGCCGGGTTACAAAACAGGTACACCCCATCTGCATCTTTCAACCATACCATGTCGGGCATGGTACGCAATAAAGCGCGCAGACGTTTGCGCTCCTGCTCCAAGCCGACTGCATTTTGTTCTCTCTCCCAGCGTGCCATTCTTAAGCGAGCGGCGTAGGCCACCAGAAGCAAAAATAATATCAGTATTGCAACCGTACTGACGGCGAGGGAAATAAGAGTGACGCGATAATTGCGCCATAGTTGGCTCCATGTGATAGGCGGTTCCGTATCGTAAGGCGGAAAATGTAAAGTGCGTGACAGTTCACGCACTGGCTCATAATCGTAGGGCAAGGTGAAGCCGTAAATGCCAATGCTTTTTGCCGTTTCACCATCATTTGGCATCTGCAATAGCGCGGCAGTCACCCGTTTTGCCAATTGCTCTTCAAGCTGCGGCATGGCAGCCACCGGATGCTCTGGATAAAGCGGGGTGGTAACCGCATAGGGATAGCCAGGCAAATCTCTTGGGCTTAACACACGTAGGGCATTAGGGGTAATCTTGCCCTCGCGCAGCCATTCTTCAAACAGGCCACTATTCACAAACGCCGCATCGGCTCGACCATTCAACAAGGCTTGCAAAGCATTTTCTTGCGGTAGGCCAGTCAGAACCAGTTTGACATCGACTGGCAAATGTATGTTGACTTTGGCAAGTTCGTAAGCTTGGGTCTGATAGCCGCCCAACGAGCGAGTGGAAACTGCGGCAATGCGTTTGCCCTTGAGATCGCGCAAGGATTGAAGATCATTACGTGAGGCGTTGACTAGTATCGTGCCACCATAACCGTATAAAGGTTGATTGTTTTCTTGTTCCACCACACTGGCCAAGGGCGCGGATAGCCCTATGCGATGGGCATACACCAAATAATCCGACGCATTGGTGATGACAACATCCACTTTTCGGCTTTGTATGGCTTTTTCCAATCCGTCGAAATCGTAGCTAGTTATGGTAACTCGGACATTCCCAAGGCTCTTTTGCAGATAATCGGCCAAAGCTTGCCAGCGGGCGTTTTCAAACGGAATGGGGTGTATGGCTAAAATGCCAATGCTCAATGTTTGGGCTTGCCCGGCATGCGCTGGCAGTCCGCCAAAAGCCAAGGCAAAAACGAGTAACAAACGCAGTAGGGTGTTCATTCATCCTCTCTTGGCAAGTAATCCGGTAAGATTAAATGATCCAAATTGATTGGATGCTTCATTATGCCTTCTTGAGTCAGGATGTGTGCCACTTCTTTGGCAGATTGCGTCATTTCGACGGCAGGTGCGGTGAGGTAACGGTGGTTATACAGTGCGTCGGGTAAATCCAAGCCCTTGAATATGGTTTTCACCGCTTCAGGCTTCACGCCCA
>CAIWDB010000226.1 GCA_903911305.1 uncultured Methylococcaceae bacterium
GCCCGCGCCCAGAAGAACCACATCGGCTGCGCGATACTGGCATGGCACTGCCTGACAAAACTCGCCAGAAAGTTGAAAACCAATATCTACGCCCTCAAAAACAGCCTATTGTCAGAGTATATGAAGGAGGAACTTAAAAACCCGTCAATACCCATGTCTTTCGCATGACCTGAAAGCGTGAACCGCAGGGGTTCTGCGGGAGCTTCAAGCTGTTGCGTAAGTCCTATTAATATAACCCGCCGATGTAACCCATGGCTATGCCGAGTAAATTGAATGTGCCTTGACTTGTTTAATACCTCCCATATGGGAGTGATTGATGGTTGAGATTTGTTGATCTCAAATGTAGGATAAAGTGCGCGTTACCGCTACTAATCTGGCAATGTGGATTTAAGGTTTACGTCAGATGACTTGCCTAAATTTACGCGACTATGTCCAAGAACTGTACCCGTCGCAAAAGCAAGATCGACGAGCGCGATTTGGTAATCGCCTATTGCACGAACCTCTCGCAATTGTGCCTCGCCCAAGCGCGTCAGCGTCTCCAACACTTCAGTCATGGTTCGTAGCCCTTCGCTGAACTGTTTTAATTCTGCATCGTAATTTAATCCGGCAAGCACTACGTTTTGCCTTGCAGCGAGAATGCGCTGCCAATTCTGGCTAAGTTGATCCAATGCGTCATAGATTTCCCTGCGCACGGTGAGTTCGCGCAATTGCTTAGTTGATAACCTTTGCATCCTCTCTTGCACCGCACGTTCCAGACGTGAACGGCGTAATTCGTTGCTGAGTTGGTATTCCATGCGCATTCCTATCGACCAATCGGAAAAATCTCCGTCCAAGGTCTGATTGAATGCACCGCCGAATGAAGTCGTATCGCGACCCAGCGAGGAATAGCTGTAGTCAAGCATAAATAAAGGCAGAGTCTGATTGCGCAGATATTCGACCTTGGTCAAATCGGCAGCCAGTTTCAATTCCAATTCCAGCAGTTCGAGCCGCCCATCCAAAGCCTGGCGGACAAGTTGTTCGCGATCGAACTCGAAACTGGTCATGGTTGGCTGGGTTTGCGGAACCAGCACCGTTGGCGAGGCTATATCCAATTTTGCGTCGTTAAGCAGCAGTTTCAATTGGCGTTGGCGAAGCTTAAGGGAGGTTTCGGCGACGATCAACCCCTCCATACGCTCGGCGACACCGATTTCCGCACGGTTGGTTTCCACCGCCGCCGTCAGACCTTCCGCAACCCGCTTTTTCACCATAGCCAAATTATCCGCTGCATTTTCATATTGTTGCCGACGAACATCCAACTCGCCCCAAGCCACGTACAAGCCCCAATAAGCCCTGTCTATAGCCGCCAATACGCGAATCGACTGCAAGCGGGTTTTCAGGTTCACCGCTTCCTGTTCGTAGCGGGCAATGCGGATACCGGCGACATTATTGTCAATGCCGGCATCGCGCAATAAAGGCTGGCTGATGGAGAAGCGCAAAGCGCTTAAATACTGGTCGGACTGCACCCCCTTGAATTGTCTTTTCTCGTCGAATGGCACACTGAGCGTGACCTTGCCACCGGTGCGCAACGGAATCACCACACCCGCCTCCAACTCAAGTGTCTCGGTTTCCTGTGGGATCGCAGTCAGTTTAGCCGCTTGATTTTTTAATGACGATTTCGGATCGACCGGGGTGAAAGTCACCACATCAAGATTATAAGCCGGGGTGTTTTTATTGGCGTATTTGGCTTTGGCAAAAATCAGGTCGTCGAACTTTGCCTCTTCCTCGCTGACTTGGGTGGCGGCAATTTTTGGATCAATGCGGGCGATTTGTAAATCCAAGTTGTTTTCCAGCGCCAAAGCCCGCGCCTCGGCAATGGACAACGGCTTGCTGGCTTCCGGCGCAGGTTTGGGAGTGGTGGTTCCGTCAGGCTTTTCCGGCGGCAGTCCCCGTTCTGCTGGGGGGCGACGTTGGTTAAATTTAGGCAGCGCCTGTTCGGCACTCTCCGGCGGGCTTTTCGTCAGTACCTCCAATCTCAAGCCTTCATCGGTCACTAGGCGCGCCTCGACACGACGGGCCACCGATCTTTTTGGGGCTGTGTCGAAATAATAGGCACAGGCACTTAATGCACCGGACAGGGTCAGTAGCAAGATTAGACGGATGGATTGGATGGGTTTATTCATTTAAGTTTCTGCCGCGCCAAATCCACAGTCGGGCTTTCCGGCGTCAACAAGGGCGGGAAGGCATTCAATTGCCGCCATAGTTCGTAAGCCATGGTGACTCGGTTTAGCAACACCCAGCCTCTCACGCGCACGCCTTGGCGCAGGAATCGCGCCGACGGCCAGGGTCGATCAGACTCGTCTGGCACGATCATGACGCGGAATTTACCCTTGCCGTCGTCGCTGGCATCGATAAACACGACCCGTCCGCCAAAGGTGCCGACAGCGACCTCCGGCCAGCCGACGAATTGCAGGGCTGGCCAGCCTTCAAATTGTAACCGCGCAGGACGGCCCGGTGCGATCAAGGCGGCATCGTTACCGTCCACCCATAATTCCACGGCGCGGACATCGACATCCGGAACCAGTATCAATAAACCTTCACCTTGGCGCACGATGTCGCCTTGCGGGTTTGCCAACAGCCGCAGCACGGTGCCGTCCCGTGGAGCCGTCACCGCTTGGGATTGCTGGCGCGACACATCTATTTCGCTTTTCAACAGGCTAGTGCGGCTGTCTTCCAACTCGCCTTGGGTTTTATTGGCCGTCGCCGCCGCCGAGTCGATGCGCGACTGGGCATCGGCGCGGATGCGTCCGATTTCCGCATCGACGGCCCGCTGCTCGGATAGAGCCGCGTCCATGGCCGCTTTGGCACCGGCCACGCTACGCTGGGCGATAGTGTTGTCGCGTTCGCCGATTTCGTAATCGCGCCTGGACACCAGTCCATCGCCTAGCAACCGCCTTAAGCGTTCGGTTTGCAGCGTGGCTGTCTCTAAAGTCGCTTGTGCCGAGGCCCATGCCTCACTGGCCGAACGCACCCGCTGGCGGGCACCATCCAACCGATATTCAGCGGCAGCGACTTGCAAGTTGCGGGTGGCGGTTAGATCGTCTATTTGCCGACGGTAGGCGCGTAGCTCCTCGCCCTTCGATGCCAGCTTAGCGGCACTGGCCTCACGTTGCTGGCGCAGGCGTTGCAACAATTCAGGATCGACATCGGCGATTTCCACCAGCACATCCCCGGCCTTCACCTTCGCGCCCTCTTTTGCGAGCCAACGGGTAATCCGCCCGGACACCGTGGCATCGACTGTTTGTTGGCGCTCGGCCGGCACGAACGCCGACACCCTGCCCGCACCGGAAATATTTTGCTGCCAAGGCGACAGCAGCAGGGCCGGCGGGGTCAGCAAGAACAGCCAGACGCAAACTCGCGCCATGACGCTAACTGAGCGCGGCGTCTGCGCGGCGCTGAGGGCGGACAAGCGGGATGCTTCACTCATTGCTTGAACCACACCCCGGCAATTTGACGATACGCCCGCACCATGCGGCAACCTGCGGCGAGCGGGTCAACACCAATAGTGTCCACGGTGCGTTACGGGCGCGCAGCCCAGACACCACACGTTCACGCACAGTGTCATCCATTTCGTCCAATATGCCGTCCAATACCAGCAAACCGGGCCGGCCAGCCATTGCCCGCGCCAATTGCAGCCTGATCGCCTGGGCATGGGATAACGGTGCGCCGTTGGGACCGAGATCGATATTAATAATAGATTCCGGTGACAGCGCCAACTCATCAAGCAGGCCAACCGCGTCCAAGGCTTGCCGAACTTCGTTCAAACCGATGCCGGGCCGGCCGACCCGCACATTCTCGAACAGGCTGTCTTCGACGATTTCCAAGCGGCTAACTAAGGCTACCCGTGTGCGCAATGCGTCCAAGCGCCATTCACCCAGATCCAATCCGTCCAACTCAATCTGACCGGCATCCGGTTGGCGCAAGCCGCTCAGCAATTGCGCCAAACTGCTCTTACCGCTGCCGTGACCACCGAACACCGCTATCCGCTCGCCGGGGCGGGCGTTGAAATCCAAGCCCAGCAATGCGGGTCGCTTTGCCCCGTAGCCAAAGCTCAAGCCTCGCACTGACAGTGCCGCCGCACCCTCTGCCTGTGGTGTCGATCCTGTCCCTCGCTCCAGAGGCAAATCCAGCAAATGACCGATCTTGTCCACGCCGGCCATCAAATCGTAAAAGCCCTCCAACTGTTTGCCAAATTTAATCAGCGAGGCAAGCACCGACGAGACAATCAACTCGGCAGCGACCAATTGGCCCAATGTCAACTGACCGTCGATCACCAAATAGCCGCCAATCGCCAGCAAAGCAGTGCTGGCGATTGCATACAATGCCAAGGAACCGATGGTTTGCCTCAGCAACACGCGATAATGGGTACATTTGGCCCCCAGATAGGCATGGGCCAGCGCGTCGGCGCGGTCAGTCGCCCAGCCAGGTCCGCCGGACGATTTGAAGGTCAGCAAATTGCGGGCGATGGTTTCCAACCACGCCGCCAGTGCGTATTTGGATTTTGATTCTTCAATCGCGGTGTCCACACCGCCCCGGCCCAGTGCCAATAAGATGAAGCCAATGGATAGCAACAACAGGGCGTCAAAGGCCAGCAGGAAGGGATGGTAGAACGCTAGCAGTGCCAGCCCGACGATGGCTTGCATCGCCAGGCTCACCCCGTCGAGTAGCAGCGAGGAACCGGCTTTTTGCACGGTCAGTACATCGAAGAAGCGGTTCACCAATTCCGCACCGTTGCGGTTGTCGAAGACTTCGTTGCGAACTTTCGGCAGTCGGTGGGCCAAATCCGCCGCGAGGCGCACAAAGACGCGCCGCTGCACCAGTTCCACCAAATACGACTCCAGTACATACACCGCGCCGGAAAACAACAAAAAAAGAAATAGGATCACCGACAACACTACGAGCGGCTGGCCCATGCCACCCATTGCCACCGAGTTCACTAGCGCCTGAACGGCGATAGGGGGAGCCAAGGCCAACAGGCTGGAACCGGCCGCAAGCCCAAGCACTCGCCACAAATCAGCAAGCTCCGGGCGCATCAATTCAATCAATCGGCGCAACGGAGTGATGTGGTGGTGATGATTGGGACTGACCGCCCCGGCAAGCAGTGCTTCGGGTTGCACCGACAACCAATCCACTGGCTGGCCTTCCGGCACATCGCACAGCGCGGCAATCCCGGCGATGCCTAACAGCCGCAGCTTGACCGTTCCGCCTTCTGCGATGGCGACGCGCACCTTGCCGGCGTGGAACCCGTACATCGCGAACCAGCCTTGTTCATGGCCTAAAGCACCCAACAGCGCCACTTGCGAACCGCAAGTCTGTGTAGCCTCGACCGCCGACAAACTGACTTGGGTCGTGCGCAACCCAAACGCCTCGCCCAAGCCGGGCCAGTCCACCCTATCGCCATCAATTTCCAGACCAACCCGGCGCCATGCTGTATCGTCAGTGGTCAAATTAAATTGATCAAGCAGAAAACCAAGCAGCGCCCGGAAATTTTGTTTACGCTGTTCTGAAAAATCTAAGGGTACGTTCATGCGAAGCTAATAACACTGTAAAAATGCAGGCAATCATCGAACATTATCATCGCCATTTTATCTTATTTTCTTCTATTCAGAGACTTCCCGACAACTATCGCCTATTTCGCATTCTTATGACGAGGTACTGTGCAGAAGACCAAGTCCGGTTCTTCAGCGGACATTGATCGTCTGACATGATTGATGGACAATGTATTTTATTGAAAAATCCCACGGCAATGAATCGAACCGATCCAAGTACAAGTTGATTTGCTGAATTGATGGGGTTTACGCGAACGATCTTGCAGTTACCATGAGGGGGTTGACAAACACACCCTTGCCTACCGCAGGAAGATACAAAAGTGATTTACGCACGAAAATGCTGACACATTTAGGGTCGGCATACGAATTGGAAAATGGAGTGCAAATATTACATTACACTCCATTTGAACGGATTAGAGACGGATAGTGGATTACATCCTCATTGCAAGTTGGCCGAGTTTAGCCCACTGCACGGCTGGAATGGGCGGACTTTTCCGCAAGCTGCCCCGTCTGATACATCTCCAGATAAACCGCCATCACCGCTTCTTCGATGGTTTCCATGGCATGCTCACCATTAGGGACGATGCCAGCTTCTTCCAGCAATTCCCAAGGCTCATAGCCAATCTTCGAACAGAGGACTGCCTCACAACCTTCCAGCGAACGGATCGTCTGGGCCAACGCGGATTCGGCTTTGCCACAGGTGGAATCGCCCGAACAATACTGGTCGGTTTTGCGATGGGACATAAATTTCACACCATCCGGTGAAGCTTGGTAAATCTGGAATTCCTTGGCATGTCCAAAGTGTTGGTTGATGATGTTCTGCCCGGAAGTCGCCACCGCCATCAAAACAGGCCGGCTACCAGCGGGAATGTGCGGTTTGGCCTTGGCAGCTTGAGCTACGCGCTTTTCCTCCATTTCGGCCAATATGCCTTCATGCACCACTTTGCGCACTTCCATTGCAGACTGGTAATCTATCTCCATAGCGTCAATTTTGTCCAATGTGAATTCCGACCCACGATCCTCACCCAACAGGCCCACCGCGTCGGCACGGCATTGACGGCAATGGCGCATCATGTTCATGTCGCCCGAGCAAGCTTCCTGCAAGTCCATCAATTCATCCGGTGTCGGACCCCGTTGGCCCATAACCCCATAAAACGTCCCGTGTTCCGCTTCGGCTATAAGCGGCATCACATTATGCAAAAAGGCTCCTTTGGCTTTGACAATACGGCTGACTTCTGCCAGATGCTGATCGTTGATGCCGGGGATCATCACTGAATTGACCTTGACTAGGATGCCACGCTCCACCAGCATCTCCAACCCCTTTTGCTGTTGGTCGATCAGTATTTGTGCGCCCTTTTTGCCTTTGATGCGGCGATTTTTCCAGAATATCCAAGGATAAATTTTGGCACCAATTTCCGCGTCCACCGTATTGATGGTAATAGTGACATGGTCGATGTTGTGCTTGGCCAATTCATCAACCGATTCCGGCAGGGCCAAACCATTTGTGGATACACACAGTTTGATATCAGGTGCGTCTTTGCTCAATTGCCTGAAAGTCTCGAATGTGCGTTCTGGGTTTGCCAGCGGATCGCCAGGCCCTGCAATGCCCAACACCGTCATCTGTGGGATTTTCGCCGCCACCGCCATGGTTTTTTTCACTGCTTGGGTCGGGGTAAGCAATTCAGAAACCACGCCCGGGCGAGATTCGTTGGCACAGTCGTATTTGCGGTTACAGTAATGACATTGGATATTGCAAGCCGGGGCCACCGCCACATGCATTCGGGCAAAGTAATGGTGCGCATCTTCCGAGTAGCAAGGGTGATTCTGAACCTTTTCACGGATGTGATCCGGTAGTTGATTAACCTGATCGTCGGTCGATCCACAGGATGAAGCGCTGCACCCGCCATTAGCAGCGGGTTGAGGGGTATTCAAAACAGGTAGTTCCATCGTCGGCTCCGCAATTCGGGGTTTGAATAAGTATAATCCTTTCTAGCATCCCCCGTGCCATATTTCATGTCCATGAAAATGAAAGACAAATTTTGATCTTTACCTGTCGGGTAAACAACAGCAAGCAGCAGCGCTTGTCGCCTTGCCGACAAGCGCTGAAAACTTAGAATCTAACGGCGAATCATCTGGATGACCACATTAATTTTTATTCAGTATCCAACTGCCATCCACTTTGATTTCAAGAATCATGTCGTAAAGTTGCGGCATATTAGTCGCTTCATCCAATGCAATGTAGGTAATCGAGTGCATACTTAGCATCAGAAGTAATTGTGATGCTTGATCAGGGGTCATGGCAGTGTAAACTCGGTCTAGGAAGGCAAATTGTGGGGCTGCAAGCACGAGTCGCGTAAATGCCAAAATCTGTTCTTCACCGAGTGAAAGTATGCTTTCCCAATCTTGTTCCACATCCAAGTCACCCACTCTTGACAGAACCGAACCTAATCCTAATTCCCTCATCGTATTGACCATACGCTCATCGGAAACGGTGTGCTCTTCTCCGCTACGCATCAGCAATTCGCGCAAAGTACCCGGATACAGGTAGGCTCTCTGTGGCAAAAATCGAATACTATCAAGGCTTGGCCTGATTATTTTCCCTTCTCCACGACCAAAGATACTGGCTGTTGCCCTGAACAATGCCAATTTAGCGTCTTCGTTTGGTCCTGTGATTAGAAGTCGGGTTCCATGTGGAATTACCAGCGATAAGTCGTTTAACAACAAACGCCCATTTTCAGAAGAACGTAGCGTCAAGTTCTCGTACTTGATTTGTTTGTCATTCGTCTCAACCGTCTCGATTGTAGAGTCGTTCACGCTTTGCGGGTGGTCTATGGCTTCCCAAAGATGGTTCAACCTTGACAAGACGGCCGTGAACGAGGAAATAGGCTGGAACTGGCTAACAATAAGCGAAAATGCGCCAACCAACTGGGCAAAAGCCATTGCCGATTGGGTGATGACTCCAAATTCAACCTCAGAACGAAAATACAGGGGGGCAACTACCAAAATGGGAATCACTTGGATCAAGTTGAAATAGCCTGTGGAGAAAAAATTCAGGTTACGATTCACAATGAAAATTTGGCGCATGTTGCTCGTCAGTCTGTCGATTCTTTGGAGCAGTCGGACTTTTAATCTTCCTTCCCTTCGTGATAAAGCGATGGATTCGGCATTTGCCCTAACATGAATCAGGGTAGCCCGAAAATCGGCTTCTTTGTCCAGTTGCATGGAATTCAATCCAATTAAGGGGTGGCCCAGTTTAATTGCAAAAATAGAACCCAAAAGTGCGTAAGTGATGGCAATGAAAAATAACGCAGGGCTTATCGTCCACAATACACTGGAAAATGCAATGACGGTGACGCTTGCATTTAGGAGCATCAGTGCTATGGAAAGCGTAGTAACCGTATAGGTTCGGACGTCATCAGCAATACGTTCGTCAGGGTTTTCGACGACCCCATCAACTTTTAGACGGTAGTATGTGCGGCTATCTAGGTAGGCATTAGTCAAATGTTTGGTTAACCACTCTCGGAATAAAATGCCCAGTGTGTCCTCAGCATAGCGGTGAAGTACGACCACTATGGTGGAGGCTGCAAAAACACCTATATATAAGATTGCTTTCCACATAAAAGCGTTTTGGTCGCGCTCAGCAATGGCGCTCATGAAATCGCGGCCAACATAACTATTTAAGACATTGAAGCCATTCACTGCTAGAAGCAATGCTAACAATGCAAAGCAAAGCCAAATTGCTTTACCACCAACGTTTGATGTGCCAAATGCTTTTACCACATCAACAAAACGAAGCCAAATTTGCCTGTTTATTGGAGAATTTATCCCACTCATTTTTTTTCTCTGTTGTTGTCTAATCAAAAAGGATTAGTCGCTAAAGGATATTCTTTGAATCTTAACAGATTTCATTGTTTGAAGCCTCTTTCGGCATTTTTTTATTCTTCTAGCGTAAGCTATCGTCCATGAACGGTACTTAAAACATGTACTTAATGTTGGTACTTAAAGATAGTACTCAAGTTGTGGATAAGTCTTGAAACCCTTGCCCCTTAAGCCTTCCCGCATTGAGTGGTTGTTGGATACCTCCCAGTGGCATGTGTGAAACCTCCCAGTGGCATGTGTGAAACCTCCCAGTGGCTTGGCTGAAACCTCCCGCTACATAGTTAGGTTATCCACAGCTACTTGTCTAAATCCTCCCAGTAGAATTTATTCCTCTCACTATTATAGACTTGTCAGAAACCTCCCAAGATCGAAGCAGGATGAAACATAGCTTTGTAAGATGCAAGAATATAGCAGTCAAGTGTTATTTTTATTGGCTAATTAGAAAGGTTGATCATATATCACGAACCAACCACAACTACTTATCCGAACCAATCGGTTTTGAATGGTCAAATTAGTTCTCAGACCTAATACGGCTCAATGTTAAATTAAATGGTTGAGCATGTAGCAGGATTGAGGAACAGTGAATAAATAAATATAAACAAGCTAGAAATGGATTTGATTGAATTTTATTTTACTTAAAAAATTTGTTTTTGAAATATTTAGCCAAATAGAATTGTTCCATCCGCCTACAAATAAAATATAGACTTGCTTGTACGGTGAATCAATGACTTGTCTGAAACCTCCCTGAGAAGGAAGTTGCCTATGATATGTTTGCTGGTCTAAATTTGCAGTCAGTAGGGCAGGGTTTGATCCATTCAAACCGATGCTGGTGGGCTAACCGATGCATAATTGCTGTAAAAATTTTAGCGGAGTGTATCGGGGATTTGACGTCGGCTTTAAATTCCGCAATAGCTTGGTAAATTAAGTTTGCTGGATAGTGAATTGCAAACAATTCGTAGAGACGCTGCTTTTCAGGATACCACCCCACAACATTACCTATATCCTTCCCAATCAGGGAAACTATCTCTTTGGAGTTAGCGGGTGGGGAGCGTTTGAGTTTAGGGAAATGCTTCTGAGCATTCGATTTTGAAAGAGCCTGCAATTTCCTCGCGACAAGCTTCCAATCGCTGCCGTCCACAGTCTTTTCCACTCTAAGATCAAGCATCCCAGTGGATATTGCTTTGCCGTTGATTTCGCGAACGGCCCGGTCGAGTATGCGTTTGCGCCCCGCAGGATAACGGTATTCAAGCTCTTTGTCTATCTGAATGTCTTCGAAAAGCCCTTTGCTCGTTCTCTCGTAATGAGTTTTGTCTGCGAGAATGATGTCTAGCCGGGCGTAGAGCACGGCTGCCAGTTCCCCTTTGATAGCTAGAATAACTTCAATATTGGTGGGTTTAGTGCGGTTGGCTTTTAGGTTGCTGAGGATGACTTCGCTAAAACGAATTGCGTGCATCGACTGGAAACGGTCGCTTATTTTATCGCGGTCTTCCAAAGCAACATAGGAAAAACGGTCTAGGATGTTTACATGGTCGAGCAAGTCGACTTTTTTACCTTCGGCGTTAATGAAGGAATACCTCCAAGTAAACATAGTCGCTCGAAGGGTTTGAATCTCACGGTAGATATCTTCTGCCGTCTTTTTACCCGCCCATTTGATGCCCAATTCGTCTGCGATTTCGCGAACAGAGAATACCACGACATCGTCGTCCCTAGTGCGTGCCTCCCAAAGTTTCACTAATACTAAGTATACTTTCCTAGTCTTAGTCGTCGGTGTCTTTCCCCCATAAATGGGTTCGATGAGTAAGTAAGAGGCTGCTTTACGACCCCCATCAATTTCAGTTGCCCACATTTTTTTTCTGGGTTCTCTGATTCGTTTGGAATGTGATGGGGCGAAGATAAAGTCTGCATGCTTTTCAATATTCAGTTCAGGCCGAATAATTGCTCGGACTTGATCGATAGCCGTTTCGTCTTTGATGGCAGGGCTATTCTCTGCCATCTGATTTTACCTCATCCGCCGTTAACTCAATTAGTCTGTCCCGAAGCGTGGAAAAATCATTAGCCATAGTGCCGGGCCATTCAAGCTTATATTGAATATTTTCGAGCAGTGACTTTAATTCAACGGCAACTTGCCACAAGCGTTCCTCGGGCGGATACAAATTTCCAATTTGCTGATTGATCTTGTCGTGAAGGGAGATAATCTCGCTAGCGTCTGTGGTGTTGGCAAATATATCCGCCCTTTGAAGCAAGTTGAGCCGATAAGAGAACAATTTCCCTGCTGACAGCGTCTGTTTGACTAAGTGGGGTGGTTCTCGGACTTGAGTTTTTTCCTTTTTCGCCTGCCGGGCTGCGCGCACGGTCGCATTGCCAAATTTAACGGAATCCCACAGTCTTAGCTGTTCGCTATGGTTTTCGTGCCGGGCGATTTCCATCAACAGTGATTTTGATACTTTGCTATTCGACGTCGAATATTCCCTTTTGATCTGGTCGGGCAGTTTGTTCAAGTTCAGGATATTGCTAATGGTCGCCTGCGCCTTTCCGACCACTTTCCCAAGCGCCTCTTGGGTATACTGGTAGCGATCCATTAGCTTCGCCAGTGCCTCCGCTTCCTCAATAGGGTTAAGGTCTTCGCGTTGAAGATTCTCAATAATTGCTAGTTCGTCAATATTGCCGCTAGTCAGGACGATTCCCAATATCTTAGTTCTACCGAGAAGTTGGTGAGCGCGAAAGCGCCGTTCCCCCGCGACGAGTATGTAGCGGTCTTGATCGTCTTCTTTTCGTTTTACTGTGACGGGCTGCAATAAACCGTGCTGTTCGATTGATTCGGCTAATTCACGAAGACTTTGCTCGTCAAAGGTCTTCCTTGGTTGGGCGGGGTTTGGGAGGATATTGAAAATGTCGATATCCTTGATCTTAGGCGTGTTCGGTGAGACGTTCCCGAACAGGTTTGCCGCGAGTTGAGGTTTCTGTTCCATCAATGTCGATGATTAGGGTACGTTAATAAGTGCTTCCGCTACCTGATGGTACGAAAGGACGCTTGCGCTGCCAGGTGTGATGGCGACGGTAGGGATGCCGAGTGAGGTTGCCTTATCAAACACAGTGCTTCGGTTGACAGGATCGAAAATAGTCACTGACTGTCCTGAAAGCGCGCTTTTCACACCATTCAAGATTTGATTGTCGTGTAGATTACGCGGATTGTACTGGGTCGGAAGGATGCCCAGTACCCTAAGTGTTGGGTTAAGATCAGCCTGGATTTGCTCAATGGTCTGGAATAGTCTGGCAACACCATGAAAAGAAAGGTTATCTGTCTTAACCGGGACGAGAACCAAGTCGGCGGCAACCAGCGCATTGATGGTCAGAAGCCCTAGGGAAGGTGGGCAGTCTATAAGGATATAATCATAATGGTCGCGGATCCCTTTTAGCTTATCGCGTAAAACTTTTTGCGAACTTAGCATTATTTTCACCAGCAACTCTGGCTCCGCATTGGCAAGAGATATGCTGGCTGGTATGAGTGCAGGGTTTTCCCCGAGTATCAGAGATTCCATCGGCTTGTCGCCGATCAGCGCGGCGTACATTGTGGAATTCGAGTCTTCAAGTTCGTCTGGGCTGAAGCCAAAGTAAATGGTGAGGCTACCTTGTGGATCACAATCCACAGCAAGTGCGCGCTTGCCCTTTTGCGCGAGCGCATAGGCAAGATTTATCGTTGAAGTGGTTTTTCCAACCCCCCCTTTTTGGTTTGCCAATGCTACAACTTTGCTCATATTTCCTTGGTATGGCTTTGATATATATAGTTTTTAGTTATCTCATTGACAGGGGAATGAGTGATTTTCAATATTCGACATCGAATAGTTTAGAATAAAGTCATGCATTTACGACTTTTGCATCTGTATTCTCATGATCTGCCAGTTCCAATGCCCTATCTACAAGTGCTTTGGGCGTGAGGACGATCTCGTTGTCGCGGATGCTCGCCTCCAAGAAGTCTCCCTGCGCAATATTGAGATGTTTGCGCACCTCCGCAGGCAATGTGATCTGGAAGTTCTGTTTAATCCGAACTAGAGTCATTATGGGTTCACCCGTCGCGTGTAAAATTCGCAATTTATCAATTTCAAAGATTTATAATAGCGCAGAAAGATACAGAGTCAAGAAAAAAATTGGCTTGATGTTATTCGATGTCGAATAATCGCAATTCATAGATTCAGAGTCGCAGACAAAGCAACTCAGGCTGACGGAGTGATTGAAATAAGGTATGAATGTGTGGCTGTGGTTTGGCGGGATAGGATTTGATAAATATAACCGGGAATAATGCCATCAAATAGCTGATTAACTGATGTTACGCAGTGGCCTAGGTTGGAGCGTCAAAGCAAGCTTTGACGCTCTTGGGACGCGCGAAAATTAGCAATTTTCGCGTCTGTCCGTAAAATGAGTGATTAAGCGGGACAAGTACCCTGATGTAGGGCAAAGACATTGAATGAGGTTTGGAAACGACCGGCTTGGCATTGTCCAAACCGGCCTGTTGAATTTAAACTGCTCCGCGCAATTCCTTTTTCACTTCCACCACGAGTCCAAGTGCGTCTTCAAAAGAGACTTCTGGGTATTTCGGGTGGTAATCCGTCATCACGGCCTGATAGACGGTTATCACTTTATCGCCCGCGCTTTGGCCTTTGAAATCGGTTTTTTCTAACGCCAATTCTTCGTTTAACTCGTTCCATACGGTACCGTCGCCTTCGATCATTGGCATTAAAACGTGGTGAATGCCATGAAATTTAGTTTGAATAGGTTTTGATATGTTTTCCACATAAAACACGGCAGCCAAATCATCTGCGATATCCGCTGCATATTTTTCATAAAACAACGGCAAAGACTCAAGTTTTTCCAAAAAGCCCGAGATGAAGGTTATTTTGTCTGTGCCTGCCAGCAGAGCCACCTGCTTGATGACAGATAGCGGGGGTTTGCGTCTACCTAGAGAATCCGCTATTTCGCCTTCCTCCAATACCAAGTCACCGCGATAGGCATCTAAGTTTGGTGTGGTTGTCTTTTCTTTGATATTGACATTGGTCAGCAATGCGTTTTCGTCGTACCGATTAAGCAGCATGATTATTCCTCTCTGTTGGGTTGATGGTTTAGCTTATGGATATGACTAACAGATTACATGCCATTGATAAATATTCATAAATAACAGACAGATATATGTTATGGTAGGTATTGAAAAGCGACAGTTTTGGATGATTGTCGGGTATGCGACAATTCACCACAACGATTCTTTTGCTTGCCATTATGAGGATGGATGGATCCATTGGGTGGATTCTCGCTATCGCTTAACCACCTGAAGCCAGCCTTTGCAAACCTTCTTCGTCGCTAGAGTCCGAGGCTTCCCCAATGGTAGCCAGATCGACTGAACTAATTTTGACATCAGCCTTCCCTTCAATAACCTCCTCATCAACGATGCAGTGTGCGATGTCGGATAGGGAGGGGATTTCAAACATGGGTTTGCGTAACACTTGCTCCAAAATGCTGCGCAAGCCACGCGCCCCGGTGTCGCGCTCAATGGCTTTTTGGGCAATGCGTTTGAGGGCTTCTTCGGTGAATTTCAAACTGACACTTTCGTAGGCAAACAGCTTTTGGTATTGTCGGATGAGCGCGTTTTTAGGTTCTGTGAGGATGCTGATTAGGGCATTCTCGTCCAGCGGTTCCAACGGCGCGAGTATTGGGAATCGACCAATGAATTCCGGTATCAGACCGAATTGACGCAAGTCGCTGGGTTGTGTTTCACTGAGCAAGGCTTCCAAGTCTGGTTTTGCTTCCACGTCCACTGGGCTGGCATGAAAACCGATTCCAGTCTTGGCTGGGGTTAGTCGTTTTGCCACATGCTTTTCCAAGCCGGGGAAAGCGCCACCGGCGATGAATAAGATGTTGCGGGTGTCGATGATGACTTCGTCTGAATTATTGTCCCGACGTTTCCCTTTCAATGAAATTTTTATTTGGGCGCCTTCCACCAATCGCAACAACGCCTGTTGCACGCCTTCGCCTGAAATATCTCGGGTGTTGGTGGCCATTTCCGGGCTGCGAGCCAATTTATCGACTTCATCCAGATAGACAATCCCCCATTCAGCACGGCCTACGTTGCCTTCAGCCACTTCCAACAGGCGCACAAGAATATGTTCAACATCATCGCCGACGTATCCCGCTTGAGTGAGTGTGGTGGCATCGGCAACCACGAAAGGAACCCCGACAATTTTAGCGAGAGTGGATGCAAGCAAAGTTTTGCCGGTTCCAGTGGGTCCCACTAGTAGGATGTTTGATTTCCCCAACTCTACTTCAGTATGCATGTGGCTGAAGCCTGCATCACCGCTCTCGTGCTTTAGTCGCTTGTAGTGGTTATAGACCGCCACGGCGAGTATCTCCTTTGCCAAAGCTTGACCAACCACGTAGCCGTCTAGAATCTCCTTTAATTTTGACGGCTTGGGAATGTTGCCGTGTAATTCGTTGAGGATGCGTTTGCGCCCCCAGTTGGAGACGACTTGATCCGCCAAATGGACACAGGCTTCGCAGATGGAGCCTTCCAGTCCCGTGATTAATGGTGTGGAGGGGGATTGTTCGATTCCGCAGAAAGAACAACGGGCATGGCGGCTGGTCTGGGTCATGGTTTCTGTTTCTCCTGCGTGGTTGGCATCAAACCCGCGATCCATTGACGGCGAATGGTCTCGCGGATGCGTTCGGTTAGGATATTGCGGATATGAGGCGTGGCATTTTTTAATGAGAGTGTATGGGGCGGCTGTATGGCTTTGCAAAACACAACATGAAACCCAATGTCCGATTCGAGTATCTTGCTGAGTTGACCGGGGCTAAGCCGAAACAAGGCATCATCAAGCTGCGGATATAATTGACCTTTGCGCACCAAGCCTATGCGACCGCCTCGCATCGCGGTTGGGCATTCGGAGTGGCGTTGGGCCAAGTCCCCGAACTGCCAAGGCTTGCGTTCTAGTTTTATCGCTAACGCGTTGATTCGCTCCAATGCCCTAGGCCGGGAATTTTCGGGAAAGTCTTCATTGATGCTGATGAGGATATGGTAAGCATCGCGTCGTTCCGGTTGTCGGAATTGGTTGAAATGCGCGTAATAGTAAATGCCAATTTCCGATTCGGAAATTTCCACTGGATTGGCGGCATCCACTTTGTCGAGCGTGCTGTTGACCTTGCATTGCCTCGCCAAGGCCAGCAACAAATCATTTTCGTCCATTCCTGCTGCTTCAAGCCCTAGGCGAAATGACTCTTCGTCTGGGTATTTGCCTTTTATTTCAGTCAAGGCGCGGCTTAATTCTACATCACCAACCATGACACCCACCGCTTCGGGGGCTTCCAAAATGCACTGTTCGATGGAGAATTCCCTTTCCGCTTGGGCGTAGACGCGCTGTTTTTCATCTGGTTCCAATTCGGCAGGCGGTTTCCCAAATAGCGCCAACGCGGTACGCAAGCGGTTGTAGTGCATTTCTTGGCGAATAGAATCAGGTTGGCTGTGCGCTTGAATCATCGGATTCCTCTTCTTGCCCTAAAGACATTAAGACGTTTTCGGGGACTTGCAAAGTTCGGTTTGGAAACCGTACATGGTATTGGACTCGTTCTGGATCGTCATTCCGCAGCACTTTGATGACTTCGCCTGGTGTTCCGATAGGTGCCACGATTTCACCTTCGACGGCCAGATTGACCCGGCTGGTCACTTTGTCTCTAAACTCGAATCGACTAGGCGTCCATGGTGCATCGGCAGGAATCAATTCTTCCTCGCGGCAACCGACTAGCCGTTGCTCCGAGAGGAAATGAACGGAATAAATCACTTGATCTTGCAAAAATGTCCCGACATTGACGACATGGCCCACCGAGCCTCGCCGGATCAAAAATGCACCCACATCAAGCCCTGGATAAGTGCCATCGTTACGGACATTGCGGATGACTCGCACCTTATCGCCATAATCGTAGCGTTCGTAGCCTTCTTCGCACATAGTCATCATCCTATTAGACCCGCTCGGTTGGTCAAAACGGGTCGGTCTCAACTCGCTATTTCAACAGATCACCCACAGGCACGAAGACTGTCTGTGGTTCATGCATGTGAAATACTTTGAATACTTTTTCGGTAAGGGCATCGGATTCCACAAAGTCTTGGTAGGCGCGCGCCAGCAGTTGCTTGTAAGCTTCGCGCTTGGCTTCGTCATCCTCCGGGAAAGCTTTTTCGCCCTTGGAGAGATAGTCATGAAAACGCTGCAAAATATGCAGGCGGTTCACCTGCACAATCCCTGCATCGTATTCCAATTCAAAATAGTCAAGGAATTCCTCGGCTGATTCCAACGTTTCCAGATCGTTTTCAAGGCTCATGTTGCATTCCTAAATTTAGATTATTGAGAAAGACTTATTCAAAGCGACAAAGCAAGCTTTGTCGCTCATCACGACACTGCTTCTGCCACGTCCAGCAATTGTTTGGCTCCCAACCGGTTGTGGCTGTCCAGTTCCAGCAATTTCACCAATATCGCACGGCCTTCTGCCATCTGGCCTAAGCGCAATTGTAAATAAGCCTTTGCTTTAAGGGATAAAAGATGGAAGCGGACTAAGGCCATGGCAACCGGCCCAGCTTGGCTGACATGTGCCATGTTCAACAGTTTCCAGTCTAGTGGAATGTTTAGGCGTTGGGCTGTCACCGACAGGGCAACATTCGCGATGTTCAGTGCGTCTTCCAGCCTGTGTTGGTAGTAGTAAAAGCGATACACCGCCACCAGAACATTAAGCGACTCGGGAGCGAGTCCTAATGCCTGTTCTAGCGGTTGTTCCGCTTTGCCGTCTCCGTACATTTCGCCTGCCCGTTGGAGCAAATCCTCGACTTCAGGCGAAAGGGATTCTTCAAAATAAAGCTTTTCACCTTCAAAATCCATCAAGTCCATCAGTTGTCCTCCATAGCGTTTGAATGTTCGGTCCGGGCGTGGACATGGCAAGCATCGTCTGCTTCACAGTGGGTGCAGTCTTTTTTAATTGGACGAGCAGTCTTGCTGATACGCTTTTCCATCTTGTCCATTCGGTCTACTAGGCAATGCAAGGCTTTTCCAACCGGGTCGGGAATGAGGTGGTGATCCAACTCAATGCCAAAGGCATTTTCAATTTGCACGCCTTTACGATGGACAATCCGGCCGGGTATGCCCACCACAGTGCAACAGGCCGGTACATTTTTATTCACCACCGAATTGGCTCCGACACGGACATTGTCGCCTAGGCGAATCGGCCCTAAGATTTTTGCGCCCGCGCCGACCAGCACGTTGTTGCCTAGCGTGGGATGGCGTTTTTCTTTGTTCCATGAAGTCCCCCCCAAGGTCACGCCGTGATAAAGCGTCACATCGTTGCCGATCTCGGCGGTTTCGCCGATGACCACGCCCGCCCCATGGTCGATGAACAGGCGATTGCCGATTTTCGCTCCGGGATGAATGTCCACATTGGTCAGCCAGCGCCCTAGGAAAGACAACCATCGGGCGACAAATTTCCACTCTGACAACCATAGCCTGTGGCTAACCCGATAAATCAACACGGCGTGAACTCCGGGGTAAACCAACAAGACTTCCGGTAAATTCCGGGCTGCCGGGTCGCGGGCGAACACGCAATTGACATCCTCTTTCATTTGCTCCAACAGCGATTGCTTGAGCGGTCCATGGGCGATGAACAAGTTCACCACGGTACGATGCTCCACGCGGTTTGACCCGGTATTGGAGGCGGTAAGATCAGGGGCTTGACAAATTCCATAGGCTCGGGCTTGGAAACCTCCGTCGCTGCTTGGTTTCGCAGGTCAAGAGTGTCTTCTGGTTTTGATTCAGTCGTCATCATGGTTAATTCCCCGATTTCTCTTGTAAAAATGGTATGGTCAATGGATTAAATCCGATATGGCATTGCCCTAGCCGCCTCTATGCCGATGCAGTGCAAGCAGTTCAAAGTTTTCCGGGGAGCGCTTATGGCGAGCGACGAATTGCCGAACTTTGCCTAGCAATGCCGTGGCCTCGGGTTTTTCCAAGGACAGCCCCAACTCCGCAAACACGCTCATGACGGCACTAGAGCCAGAATGCTTGCCAAGAATGAATTGATGTTTGCGCCCCACCACGGCGGGGTCAACGCCTTGGTAGTTGGCTAAATCTTTCAGCATCCCATCCACATGGATGCCAGCCTCGTGACTAAACACCCGCTTGCCGACTAAGCTTTTGCGCCACCCCAAAGGTTCGCCCGATGCCGATTCGACTCGGGCTGACAGTTCAGGAAATTCGCGAAGATCGACCCCGGTTTCAATTCCGTATAATTGGCGCAAGCCCACCACGACTTCTTCCAGTGCGGCATTGCCGGCCCTTTCGCCCAAGCCATTGACGGTGGTGTTCAGATGTGTGGCGCCTGCCAAAGCCGCCGCCAAGGTGTTGGCAGTGGCAAGGCCAAGGTCGTCATGGGCATGCATTTCGATATCCAAATCGGTGGCGGCACGCAAGGATTTAATCGTTTCCAACACCCCAAAGGGTTCCATTACGCCCACGGTATCGGCGAAACGGATGCGCTCTGCCCCGGCTGCTTGGGCAGTTTCTGCGATGTGTAGTAGAAAATTGCGGTCGGCCCTTGATGCGTCTTCCATTCCTACGCAGACCGATAAGCCGCCATCGCGGGCCTGTTTTACACAGGCTTTGATTGTCTCTAAAGCCCATTTTTCGTCACGCTGCAATTTTTGTTTGATTTGCTGGCTGGACACTGGAATCGATAAATCCGCAAACCCAATCCCTAAATTCAAGCATTCATGTATGTCGTCATGGCGCATCCTCGACCAGACTAACATTCTCGCGTTTAGGCCAAGCCCTGCGAGAATGCGGATTTCCTCGCGTTCCCGAACGCCCATGGCAGGAATGCCGATTTCCAATTCGGCCACGCCGAGACCGTCTAAGCGAGTGGCTATGTCGATTTTTTCCTCAAGGGAAAAGGCCACGCCTGCCGATTGCTCGCCGTCGCGAAGAGTGGTGTCGTCTATTGTCACGGTGCGAGGGTTCATTTTGCTCTCTCGGATTAAAAGCTTGCCGCCTATGGGGATTAGCCTATGTTAATGCGGTCAAGTCATAGTCATGACTGCTTCAGATTCAACCAACCCGCTCTTCGGTTTAAGGCATTCAGTTAACTAGACGTTTTGCGAACGGCCAATGACTGGCTGTGTCGCTTTGGCTAGTTGCAATAGCCTACCGAAGTGGATGACATGAGAATGTCTGATGCATTTACTGGGTTTACAGCAACCACTGTGCCACCCGACGCAGACTGTGTAATTATCTGAATATACAAGTGTTATCAAACAAGGAAGAATTTACCGATGCCGACAAAAGTAAATCTTGTTGTGTAAGCTTTGTGACAATCCAAGCAGGTTTTGGCCTTTCTAAGCTTAATCAGCTAATATTTCGCAGAGGCTTAGGTTTGGATGGGATAATCAAAGCAAGCCCTTCGACTTCGCTCAGGACTAGCTTTGACGATCCAACCCTAGTCCGGTGTGTTACATCAGTATATAAATAGTAAGCTAAGCATTAGGTGTTGATAGCTACATGCCGGAACAATCCGCTAGCAAGAATGACCCATTAAAGGTACTGATCGTCGATGACAGCCCAGAAGACCGGGAGGTGATGCGGCGGTTGTTACTGACTGGGTCGAAACGTTCCTACCAGTTCATCGAGTCCGACAACGGCAAGGATGGGCTTCGCGCTTGCTTACACAACGGGGAAAAACCGCCCGATTGCATCCTACTTGATTTCCACCTACCCGATTACGATGCCCCTGAATTTTTGCTGGCATTGGGAGGGTCCGAGTCGCCCCGTTGCCCTGTGGTGGTGGTGACAGGTTTGTCTGGTGGACTGGATGGCACTGCCATTCTGAGGCTGGGCGCCCAAGATTTCATCGGCAAGGGTTGGATGAATTCGGAAAGCCTGACCCGCTCCGTGGAAAACGCTATTGAGCGGTTCGCGATGAACCGCAGCTTGCGTAAAAAAGAACACATGTTGTCAGAATCCCAACGCATCGCCCATATAGGCAGTTGGATTTATGCCCTAGACGGCAGTATCACGTGGTCTGAGGAGTCCTATACGCTGTGGGGTGTGTCACCAGACACCTTCACCCCAAATGCCGAGTCGTTTGAAAATTTGATTCATGTTGAAGATCGTCCAGCAATGCAAGCGTGGATCACTGCTTGTCTGGCAGGGGAGAATCCTGACGAATTAGTGATTCGCCGCATTTTGCCTGACGGCAGTTTGCAATATTTGTGCGGCCGGGGTGAATTGAAAAGGGATGCCGAAGGCAAGCCTGTCCACATGGCGGGTACGGTGCAGGATATCACCGAGCGAAAACAAGCCCAACTTACCTTAAAAGACAGCGAAGAACGACTTCGCCTCGCCTTGGATGCGGCACAAATGGGTATATTCGATTGGGACATCGTCCACAATCACATCACGTGGTCACCCCGGCATCAATATCTTTGGGGGTTCGGGACTGGGGATTTCACCCCCCGCTACGATGATTTCGCAAGCCGCGTTCATCCAGAAGATTTACCTTTGGTCGAGAACGAAATGGCCCGATGCAGAACGGAACGGGTTCCTTACACCTGCGAATACCGGGTCATTTGGCCTGACGGCAGCTTGCACTGGGTCAATGGACGAGGTGAATTCGCTTACGATGAAAACGGTCAGCCATTACGGATGCGCGGCACTGTCGTGGAAACTACGGAACTCAAGCAAAAGGAAGAAGCGTTGCGGGAACATGAAATCATTCGAGAACTTTACCATCGACTTAACCATATCGCCTCCCGCGTCCCCGGTGTCATTTACCAATACAAGTTGCGACCCGACGACAGTTCCTGCTTCCCCTACGCCAGCGAAGCCATTCGTGACATTTACCGGGTTAAGCCCGAAGACGTCCAAGAAGATGCGTCTGTGGTATTTGGCATACTTCATCCTGATGACTATGACGGAATCGTCGCTTCCATACAGCAATCGGCCGCCACGCTCCAAATTTGGAAATACGAATACCGGGTGCGGTTTACGGATGGAACCGTCCGCTGGTTGGCAGGGAATGCCATACCCAACCCTGAAAAGGAACCGGACGGGTCTGTCATCTGGCATGGGTTTATTACCGACATTACCGACATTAAGCAAGCCGAACAGTCTTTACGCGAGAGCGAGAAAAAGTTTTCCAAGATATTCCAAGGCAGTCCGATTGGCATTGCGATATCGAGTGCTGCCGACGGTAAGTTTATAGATGCCAATGCTGCCTTTTTAGATATTTATGGCTATGAGCGTGAAGAAATCATTGGTCATTCTTCGGTCGAGTTGGGGTTATGGGACAATCTCCAGCATCGCGAAGCCATTATCAAGAGAGTATTGAATCAGGGGTTTGCATCCAATATTGAGGTTAAGTATCACCGTAAATCCGACAACATCTCCCGTGTCCTTTTGGCATCCATGGAGACTATCGACGTGGCCGGTGAGCCTTGCATGATGGGCTTTGTCATCGACATCACCGACCGTAAGCGAGCCCATGAATACTTGCAAGAAAGTGAGCGGAAATTCCGTTTGTCTAGCCAAAGACTTGCTCAACTCATTTGGGGCACCAATGTAGGCACGTGGGAATGGACTATCCCGACGGGTGACGTGCAATTCAATGAACGCTGGGCTGAGATGCTCGGCTATACCTTGGCCGAACTCGAACCGGTCAGTTTGGACACATGGATTAAACTTGCCCATCCCGATGACCTTCAGCGTTCAACTGAACTGCTGGAACGCTGTTTTAGCCGCGAAATCGATACCTATGAATTAGAAGCCCGGATGCGACATAAGAATGGAGATTGGGTTTGGGTGTTAGACCGTGGGAGAGTGGTCGAATGGTCTGTAGACGGTCAGCCTTTGCGGATGTCGGGGGCACATCAGGACATTACCGAGCGCAAGCAGGCTGAAATGGCGATAGCTGAATCAAGTAATCTGCTCCAGACAATTATTAGTACTGCACCAATTCGGGTATTCTGGAAGGATCAGAATTTACGCTATCTCGGGTGCAATATTAATTTTGCCAAGGATGCAGGAATGACTCATCCGAATGATGTGATTGGCAAAGACGATTTTCAATTGGCATGGGTAGAACAAGCAGAGTTGTATCGTGCCGACGATAGGCTTGTCATAGAGTCGGGCATCCCCAAACTGTCGTATGATGAACCTCAGACAACTCCGAAGGGTGAGACAATTTGGTTGCGAACCTCCAAGGTTCCACTGCGGCACCCAGAAGGTGAAATTTTCGGAATGTTGGGGATTTACGAGGACATCACCAGACGCAAGGAATTAGAAATACAACTCATCGTTTCGAAGGCAGAAATCGAAGACCTCTATGACCACGCGCCTTGTGCTTATCATTCCTTAGGCCCAGACGGCACTTACCAGCGCATTAATGCGACGGAACTGGCATGGTTGGGTTGTAGCCGGGAGGAAGTGATTGGCAAGCTTAAACCATCTGATTTTTTTACTCCCGCAGGAAAAAAACAATTCAAAAAAGCCTTTGCCAAGCTTAAGCAATATGGACATGCCGAAAACGTAGAGTATGACTTGGTAGGCAAGCAGGGCATTACCCGGCATGTCAGCTTTAGCGGCAGCGTCATCAAGGATGCCGATGGACAATTCCTAGCGACGCGTTCGGTGTTATATGACATTTCCGAATTGAAGAAAGTCAAAAACATGCTAGAACAATTATCTTACGAACAGCAAGCGATGCTGGATAACGAATTGATCGGCATTGTAAAAGTGATTAACCGTCGCATTATTTGGAAAAACAAGGCGTTGGATCGCATCTTTGGTTACGGGCCAACAGAACTGAAAAACAAGTTGACTAGAACCTTATACTTAGACGATTCGACTTACCAATCAGTGGGCGAAGCTGCTTATCCGGTTTTGGAAGCCCACGGCGTTTACCGGACGCAATTGAAGATGAAGCGGAAGGATGGAAAGAAAATCTGGATCGATTTAAGTGGGGTGCAATTGTGTGGTGGTCGTAACGAGTCACTATGGTCTTTAGGGGAAATTACGGAAATCAAGGAATATCAATATAAAATTGAAGAAATTGCCTTCCATGATGCCTTAACCGGATTGCCAAATCGCTTGCTGACAGCCGACCGGCTAGGCCAGGCACTGGCCCAGGCGAATCGCACCAGCGGGATGTTGGCTGTGTGCTACCTCGACTTGGACGGCTTTAAGCCAGTCAACGACACTTACAGTCATGCCGCCGGGGACAAGCTATTGATCGAGATTGCCCACCGGCTGAAATCCAGTATTCGGGCCAACGATACGGCAGGCCGTCTAGGCGGGGACGAGTTTGTATTGTTGCTAACCGATTTGGATAGTGCCGAGGAATATCAAACCATACTTCATCGGGTTGCTGAAGCCATCAAACAACCTGTGATGATTGACGAAACTCACCAGGCCATGGTCACCGCCAGTATTGGCGTTGCGTTGTTTCCACAAGATGCCACCGACGCGGACACTCTGCTGCGCCACGCCGACCAGGCTATGTATGTCGCCAAGCAGTTGGGCCGGGACCGTTGCTTCCTCTTTGATGCGGATCAAGATGCTGCGTTGAAAGCCGGGCTAGAAAATCTGGCGAGTATCCGTCGTGCCTTGGATCGGCAAGAGTTCGTGCTACATTTCCAGCCCAAGGTTAACATGAAAACCAAGACGGTCATTGGCGTTGAGGCGCTGATCCGATGGCAACATCCCGAGCGGGGCTTGTTGAAGCCGGCCGATTTCCTCCCCTTCGTCAAAAGCCATCCGCTTTGCATCGAATTGGGCGACTGGGTGCTTGACACGGTATTCGATCAAATGGCCGAATGGCACGGGCAAGGGTTTGACATTCCGGTGAGTGTGAATGTCGATGCCTACCATTTACAATGTGAAGGTTTCGCGCTGCAAATGCAAGAACGCATTGCCACCCATCCGAGCATACCACCCAACCACATTGAGCTTGAAGTGTTGGAAACTTATGCGTTGAACGATTTGGTCGATGCCTCCAAAATCATGCATGCCTGCCGCAAAATCGGTGTTAATTTTGTCTTGGACGACTTTGGCACCGGCTATTCATCGCTTACCTATTTAAAGCACCTTCCCCTGACGATGTTGAAAATCGACCAAACTTTCATACACGATATGCTGAACAACCCGGAAGACCTTTCCATTGTTGAGGGCGTGATCGGGTTGGCGCGAGCCTTCCACCACCAAGTGATTGCAGAGGGCGTGGAAACGGCAGGGCAAGGCGAATTGCTGTTGACGTTGGGTTGCGATCTTGCGCAGGGTTACGCCATTGCCGAACCTATGCCCGGTGAGAAAATGCAGAGATGGGTGAACAACTGGCAAAAATCGCGGCATGAACCGTCTGGAGGGGCATAGGTATCTACACAAGTTATAAATCATTGATTTGGCTACTCTCTCCCTCCCGGAGGGAGAGGCACTCGTGTAGATACCTATACTGGAGAGGGGGAAGGGCTGAACTTAATTTGATTAATTTGAATTTAGGCAGGGAGTGCAAGGCTTGCCTTGCCTGTACGCGCACTTGCAAGGCAAGCCTTGCACTCCCTCATCACTTTTAATCCCACCCGAAACATTATGCTTACGCTTAATCTCAGTTAACCTATACGAATTTAGTGATCTACTCATGAACTCACCACAAAACCCGGTTTCTAGCGATACAGTAATTGACCATCAAACTTCCACAGTATTCATGATGAATTTCACAAATTGCGACCGGGAACAGGTGCAATTTCTGGGGGCGATCATGCCGCATGGTGTGCTGCTAGTCTTGAGCCTTCACCCATTTAGTATTCTAGGTGTCAGTGCAAATGCCCATTCTTGGTTAGGCGTTGACGTGGATAGCCTGTTGAATGGGCATTTGGGGCAGATTGTTGCAGCGGATGTCAGGCAGACTTTGGAGGACGGCTTAGCCAGTCTGACCGAGCCGTTTCACCCGAAATACTTCGGTTGCTTTCAAACCTTGCAAAACATTCATCGCTTCGATGTGTTTGCCCATCGGTCCGGTGATGTCATCCTGCTTGAGTTTGAAGCTATTCCACCCGGTGTTTCGGATCGCTCGGCAACGGAACGATTTGCAGATGTGAGTGAATGCATCGCCGCGTTGCAATCTGCCGAAACATGGCAGGAGGGAATGTCCATCGCGGTTCGCGAATTGAAACGGCTGAGCGGCTTTGATTCCGTTATTGGGGTTCGCTTTCTAGCCGATGGTTCGTTTCACGCCATGGCCGAAGCCTGCGAAGAACATTTCGCGTCTTTTCTCGACAAGCGCTTCCCCCGGTCGGACATTCCAGAGCCTGGACGCAAGCAGATGATATTGATGCCGCTGCAATATGGGCCAGACCTCACCCATGAACCCGTGCCACTGGTCATGGCAGAGCAACAGCTTAAACCTTTGAAGATTGACCTTGGCCTCTCGGTTTTGCGCAGCATATCACGCATGTGCAACCGCTTTTATCTGAATATGGGTGTGCATTCAAGGTTGGTGTTGTCGCTGGTGGACCGTGGCGAGTTGTGGGGCTTTTTCAATTGTAAGAATGCCACCCCGCGTTACGTGGCTTACTCAGATCGGCTTGCTTTCCAATCGTTTGCCAAAATGGCAGCCATGTTGTTGGTTGAAAAGGAAAAATCAGAACAGGATAAGTGCTTGCTGGAGTCCATGCGCAACATCACCGAAATTGCCGCCGAACTCTCCTCAATCGAGGCGTTCCCAACAGCTTTTCGCAATCTGCCCGCACGGTCGCTGGAGAAATTCGACATCGGCGGGTCCGCATTATGTAATGGTCAACACATCATCAGCGCAGGTGTCACTCCCGACAACGACATGATCAAAGCCTTGCTTCCGTGGCTGGATGGTCAGGTCGAATTGTTCGTGACGGACCGATTATTAGCACTATTCGAGCCAGCAGCCCAGGATGGCGATAGCGCTACAGGCTTAATTGCCATGCGGCTCATGGAGCCTAGGCAATATCTGCTGGTTTTCCGCCCTGAATGGGTGCATGAAGTCCATTGGGCGGGTGATCCCCGCAAGCCGGTGGAGATGGATGCCTCCTCTGGCGAAGAGCGTTTGACAGCGCGTGGATCGTTCGAGGTATGGAAAGAGGATGTGCGGGGTAGGGCGAGACCTTGGCAAGCTCATGAAATCGAGGCGATGGCCGACTTGCAAAGGGTGGTCATTTTATCGCAACATGCGGATAAGCAGCGGGCCTTACAATCAATGTTGGAAGCCAGCAATGTTGAACTGGAAGACTTTGCCTACATAGTCTCCCATGACTTGCAAGAACCATTGCGTGGCATTCGCAATTTCACCCAATTTTTGGAAAATGAAGTTGGTGAGCGTTTGGAGCCACAACAACGTGGCTGGCTTGATACTATCATGAAAATGGGCGTTCGGATGAGTAACCAGATTGACGCCATGCTTCAGTATTCACGCGCAGGACAGTTGAGCCTTGACAGGCAATCGGTGGATATAAATAAGTTATTACAGGCTATCATAGACGACCTGTCCGTCGGTATTGGCTTAACGGGAACCAAGATTGAAATACTCAAGCATTTGCCTACTGTGATGTGCGATCCCATTCGCACGGCGGCTGTATTGGAGAATTTAATTGTCAATGCAATCAAATACAACGACAAAGCGGAGAAGCAAGTCGAAATTGGTTGCCTTGAAGGCATCCCCACGACATTCTTTGTCAGGGACAATGGCATAGGCATTGCCGAGAGGCATCACGAGGCCATTTTCACGATTTTCCGCCGTTTGCATGGCCGCACTGAATTTGGCGGCGGCACGGGGGCCGGTTTGACGATTGCGCGCAAGCATATCGAGCGGCAAGGCGGGCGTCTGTGGCTGGAATCCACTGTGGGCCTTGGGTCAAGCTTTTACTTCACATTGGGTTTTTGAAAATGAATAGTCAAATGGTGACCGCGACGAATGTCGATATCAGTAATTGTGACCGTGAGCAAATCCATCTTGTCGGTGCGATACAGCCTCACGGCGCATTATTGGTGCTAACAGAGCCTGACCTACACATCGTACAGGTCAGCGCGAACACCGATAGTTTCCTCGGATTTCAAGCCGATGCCTTGTTGGGCCAAACGATTGATGTGTTGCTCGGTGCTGCGAACACTGAAATTCTGCTTACAAAACTTGACGGTGCCGATTTGACCGACATGCTAGAGCATCTGATGATCTTGCCGTGCCTGCCTCACCTTGATGCGCGGTTTCATCTGTTTGGCAATCGCACAGACGGCCTCTTGTTATTAGAGTTTGAACTTGCCGTTGAAATGACCCAAACGCTGGAGAATGAAGGTTTTTCCCATCTCAGGGACACGATTCATAAACTGCAAAAAACCCCGTCATTACGGGTTTTCTTGAATGTAGCCGTTGAAGCGGTGCGTGCCTATACCGGCTTTGAGCGGGTGATGGCCTACCAGTTCGATGCTGAAGGCAGCGGGGAGGTTGTTGCGGAAGCCAAGGACCCTGATTTGGAAACCTATCTAAGTTTGCATTATCCCGCCAGTGACATCCCTGCCCCGGCCAGGCGTTTGTTTGCCCTCAGCCCACTACGGCATCTTCCCAATGTGGATTACATACCCATCCCACTCATATCCAATTCCCAGTCAGGAACCGGCAGTTTGTCTGTGGATCTGAGTTATTCTTTTTTGCGCAGCGTTTCTTTGATGTATACCGGGTATCTGCGCAATATGGGGGTGAAGGCCACGATGGTGATGCCCTTGCTAAAGGACGGCAAACTTTGGGGGTTGATCTCTTGTATGAATCATAGTGTGCCTAAATTACTTAGCTATGAAAACCGCACCAAGGTTGAACTGCTTATCCAAATGCTATCCATGCTGATGGGGGATAGGGAAAGACTGGATTATTATGCCTATCGCATGAGCCTTAATCTGGCGTTTGAAAAACTGGTTAGTTTGATGGGGCTGGTCGATAATTTCCACAAGGCATTGCTCGCAGGGGAAACCAACCTGCTATCGACGATTGATGCCGAGGGATTGGCGCTTATCGCCGACGGGAAATTGACGCTGCTAGGCACAACGCCGACCGAGGAGCAAGTCGGCCTATTGGCTGACTGGCTCTCGCAGAAAAAAGAAGTGGTGTTTTCCACTCACAGGCTCGTGCATGATTTTCCCGAATCCGAAAGTTTTTGTTCCGTGGCAAGCGGCTTATTGTCCGTCCGGATTTCCCGTATGGATTCTGAACGTGTCATTTGGTTCCGCCCGGAGGTGCTACGTGATGTGCATTGGGCGGGTGACCCGAACAAACCAGTGGAAATTAGTCAAATCAATCAAGAGATCAGATTGCAACCGCGTACCTCTTTCGCATTGTGGAAAGAAACCGTCCACGGCCAATCCCGGCCTTGGCTTGTGTGTGAACTCGATTATGCAAGTCGATTGAGGCGGGCTATCTTGGATGTGATTGTCGAGCGGTCCAAATTGTTGGCGCGTACCAATGCGGAACTTGAACGCAGCAACCAGGAATTGGATTCCTTCGCGTATGCTACTTCCCACGATTTGAAAGAGCCACTTCGGGGTATTCACAATTTTGTTGAATTTTTAAAGGAGGAAGAAGGTGGGCAATTGACGGAGCGAGGGCTTCAACGGATCGAAACCATCCTTCGACTCGCTGGCCGTATGGACAATATGCTGGATTCGCTGCTGCAATATTCTCGGATAGGCAGGAACGAATTGGATTTAAAAACTCAGTCCATCGGGGCTTTGGTGGGGCAGACTGCTGAATTAATCCTGCAAGTCATGCCTGAGCAAAATGTCAGTATCCAGATTCAGCCCCTTTTGCCGTATATTCGCTGTGACCGGATAAGGGTGGCGATGATTTTTCATAATTTGATCATGAATGCCATCAAGTATAACGACAGGGTCGAGAAAAAGATTGAAATTGGCTGTGATGCATCCATTAACCCGCCGGTTTTTTTCGTGCGCGATAACGGGATTGGGATTGTGCAAAACCAGCACGAACTTATTTTCCATCTGTTTCGCCGACTGCATGGGCGCAACGAATATGGGGGCGGCGCAGGCGCGGGTCTGGCCATAGTCAAACAGGCGGTTCATAAGCACGGTGGACGTATTTGGCTGGAGTCACAGATTGGTATGGGATCAACATTTTATTTTACACTGACGACTATGCGGGATGCCGACAGGGAGTACAGATAAACCTCGGCGGATTCAAAACCGCTGACCCACAGAAATCAGGCGATCAAAGCCATAGCGGCGCAGTTAGGTTTTAGTGATGTCAGTAGTTTCATCAAAGCATTTACCAAGCGTTTTGGCTACCCGCCCGGAAGTTTGCGTAGGGAAAGAGGGGTTTAATCCCCAATGCTGTTGAATAAATGCGTTTTTTCGATGTTTTCCAAATGAAGTGAACCCAAATATTAAAGAACCCCGTCATGATCCAACTTTCCAAACAGGCAGTGCCATTCAGTTTTTTTCTGGCCTTTATCATAGCTGCCATGCTGTCGGGTTGCGCTGGTCATAAGAAGGGAGCGGTAGAGCCTGTGAAAACTGTGTTTGGCAAAGATTCGCTGAAGGGTTACTTGCCAGCCAAGGCACTACCGGACAGTATTGCCTTATTGCCACCACCGCCAAAGGCCGGTTCGGTTGCGTATGCCTTGGACGAGGAGTTCAGCAAAAAAAGCTTGGCTTTACGAGACACTCCGGCTTGGGCATTGGCGAAGTTGGATGCCGATAAGTCGTTTCCAAATGCGGCAGGCACGTTCTCTTGTGCTTTGAATGCCCCCGTCAACGAACAGGATACCCCGCGTCTTTATGCTTTGTTGCGCCGCACATTGTCGGATGCGGGCGCATCGACGGATGCCGCCAAGAAGCAATACCAACGCCCCCGCCCTTTCATCGTAAATCAGCAACCCACTTGCACACCCGAAGAGCAAGAAAGAATGGCGAAAGAGGGGTCTTACCCGTCCAAGCATAACGCAGTTGGGATGGCATGGGCATTGATTTTTGCCGAGATTTCCCCGGAACAGGCCGACGCGGTCTTGGCACGGGGTCAGGCGTATGGCTTAAGCCGGATGATTTGCAACGCTCACTGGCACAGCGACACGCTAAATGGCCGTTATCTAGGGGCTTATACGCTGGCGGTTTTGCATTCCGACCCTGAATTCCGCGATGATCTGGAAGCCGCTGGAGACGAACTTAAAGCAGTTCGGGCCAAGGGCTTGAAACCGACACGCGACTGCCAAGCCGAAAAATCGGGGATGGATTTGCAACAGTCATTGTATCGCTGACCCTGTTGAGTCTTAGGGCAAGGTTTGCTGGAAACCTCGAAAAACCCCGCACTTCGACATGCTCAGTGCGAACGGTATTAAGTTAATCATGTGGTTACGTTCGTGGTGAGCCTGTCGAACCATGAACGTAACCGGTTTTTCGAGGTTCCCTACTCTTAACGGATGAAACGCACTGAACCGACAATTAGAGCGTCAAAGCAAGCCCTTAGACTTCGTTCAGGACAGACTTTGACGCTTCCTGTTTTTGCGTCTATCCGTACTTAAAATGTCGTCTTTCCGACAATCCCTCCGACTGCCTTTGTTGGGCTTGCTACAGCTTCAAAGCGCATAAATTCTTAAAATTCATAATGTTATATCTGGCACGGCGAGTGCTTTATCTCTGTTGAAAAATCCTTTTGGACGACTAAGCAGGAGAAAGTGCCAATGGCTTTGAAAATCATCGAATCCTGTGTCAATTGCTGGGCTTGCCTTCCGCTGTGCCCTAGCGAGGCCATCTACGAGGCCAAGCCGCATTTTCTGATCGACCCAAAAAAATGCACCGAATGTGAGGGTGCGCACGCCGATCCCCAATGCGCCACCATTTGTCCCATTGAGGGGGCTATTCTCGACGCGTTGGGAGAACCCATCAACCCGCCGGGATCTTTGACCGGCATCCCGCCAGAGCGAATGGAACAAGCCATGGCGGAACTGAGAGCACATTAGTCATGGCCATCATTGAATTTTATGAAAAGCCCGGCTGCGTCAACAATGCCAGGCAGAAAAAACTGTTACAGGATGCGGGTCACGAAGTCATCGAACGCAATTTGATGGCTGAGCCTTGGGATACCGAAACCCTCAAGCGCTTCTTCGGGGATTCGCCGATCACCGAGTGGTTCAATCCCAGTGCCAAAGCGATGAAACTGGGCTTGATCTTCCCGGAATGCCTGACCGAAAGCCAAGCCTTGCGCTTGCTGGCAGCCGACCCGGCATTGATCCGCCGACCGTTGCTAAAAGTGGGCGAACGCCATGAAATGGGTTTCGATCCCGAACTCATCAAGGCGTGGATTGGTCTGGATGCAAAGGGTGCGACCCGGCAGGAATTGGAGACCTGCCATAAGGAAGGCATCAACTCACCAAGGTCGGCTGAAGCCGACCCTACAGGTGAATTGCATCCATGAAATCAATGGATGTCGAAGCTGCTGTCGCCTCCAAACAGCCTGTGCCGATCTCACCAAGGGTGCATTGGATAGGCGCGTTGGATCCGACCTTGCGCAACTTCGACATTATATTGAAAACCGCCAATGGCACCAGCTACAACGCCTACGTGGTGCGAGGCAGTGCCGGTGTGGCAGTGGTGGATACGGTCAAGGAGCAGTTTGCAGGCGATTTTTTCGCCCGTTTGGAACAGGTGGCGGACTATGGCGAAATCAAGGCCATCGTCTTGAACCACTTGGAACCTGATCATACCGGGGCTTTGCCGGAGTTGATGGAACGCTGCCCAAACGCAAGGCTGTATATCTCATTTAAGGCCCAAATGATGTTGAAAGCCTTATTGAAACGGGAAACCATGGAATTCACCACCGTCAACACGGGATACACCATCGACTTGGGTGATCGCACCTTGGAGTTTCTGCATACGCCTTATTTGCATTGGCCGGATACCCAATGCACTTATTTGAAGGAAGAGAAGCTGTTGTTTTCGGGTGATGTGTTTGGGTGTCATTTTTGCGACCCAAGGCTGTTCAACGACAAGGTGGGCGATTTCCGCTTCTCCTTCGAGTACTACTACGCCCACATCATGCGGCCTTTCAAAGATTATGTGGTGCAAGCGCTGGAATTGGTTGAGGCATTGGAATTGCAGTGCATCGCCCCCGCACACGGGCCGATCTTGCGCGACCGCCCTCAAGCCTATGTGGGGCGTTACCGGGAACTGTCCACCCCGCGCTTGAAAAGCGAAATCTCGGCCAACGAAAAAACCTTGTTGATTTTTTACATCAGTTCTTACGGCAACACCGCACGCATGGCGGAGGCCATTTATGCCGCCGCCCAAAAAGTGGAAGGCGTGCGAGCCTCGCTCTACGATTTGGAAGGAGGGGAAACCGAAACCTTCGCCGATTTGCTGGAAGAGGCCGACGGTTTTGTGCTGGGTTCGCCGACAATCAACGGCGATGCGGTAAAACCAATCTGGGACTTGCTGTCTTCGCTAACCGTGATTGATATCAAGGGCAAGATTGGTGCGGCCTTCGGCTCCTATGGTTGGAGCGGGGAGGCGGTGCGAATGATTGAGGACCGCTTGCGCGGCTTGAAACTGCGTGTGCCGGTACAAGGGTTGCGGGTGAAGCTGATCCCCACCCTTGAAGAAATAGAAGCGTGTCGGACGTTTGGTCAAGAGTTGGCCGAAGAGCTGGTTGGTCGGAGACCGACTCGCGTCATCGACATGTCCGATTTAATGAAAACGACTTATTAATCCTAGGAGAAAAACCATGGCAAAAGCCACTGTCACATTTGAAGACATTAACGTCACTGTCACCGTACCCGCCGGCACCCGTGTCATCGAGATTTCCGAGAAGGTCGGTTCCGGTGTCACCTATGGCTGCCGCGAAGGCGATTGCGGAACTTGCATGATGAAAGTTAGCTCGGGCTGGAACAATCTGAGTGAGCCTTCAGTGTTGGAAGACAAGATTCTTCGCGACAACTTCGCTGGCAAACACAATCGCCTAGCCTGCCAAGCCCAAGTGTTGGGCGGCGAGGTTTCGGTGCGCCCCGCTTAATTAAGAGGTAAATCATCATGGCATTAGTCACTTTTAGCAGTCCCGAATATAAAGATAAAACCGTTTACGCAGTGGCCGGTAGCCACACCCAAACCTTATTAAAACTAGCCTTGGAAAACAAAGTTCCAATCCAATTTGAATGTAAGGACGGGGAATGTGGCACCTGCTTGGTCAAGGTCAGCAGTGTGGATAACAAACCGAGGATGAGCGGCCACCTGACCGCCAAGGAAATTACCGTACTCAAACAACTAGGCAAAATCACCCAGAAGGAAATTGACGAGATTGCCGTCACTGACATGCCGGCCACTTGGCGCTTGGCGTGTCAGTTCATTGTCCGCGATGAAGATATTTTGGTCGAGTACTGATTCTAATGCCAATGTGGGGGTGGATTGAGCAGCCGAAGGGCGAATTAATTAGCCCCTACAGATTCTTAGTTGATTAATGTATGGAATAAAACTTCATGAACGCCATCCCCAAGTCCGCCGCCCCGGGCCGCGAACAGTATCATCGGTACTTCAAGCGTCATTTGACCAAACTTTCGCCCAATTCGGAATGGGTTTGTCAGATGTTGGCAAGTTGGAGTGTCGGCTTGGGGTCCTTGCCTGATGGCTTAGGCTTGGAGGCAACAGAATTTCATGGGCTGGTCAATGATTATTATCATACGCTGGTGATGCCAGCCCAAGCGCCTTCGGGTAAAACGGCTGATTTTAGCCGCATGTTGGAAAAGGATGATCTGACCCGCTATCTGCTCGCCCGTGCCGCCTTCCCAGAGCGGCTGGAAACCGCTTGGATCGCCTCGATACTGGTGGCAGGATGTTTGGGGGAAGACCATCTTTGGCAAGACTTGGGGCTATGGTCGAGACAGGATTTAAGCGGCCTAATTGCTTATAACTTCCCGGAAATTGCCGCCACAAACATCCACGATATGAAGTGGAAAAAGTTTCTGTACAAGCAATTATGCGAAGCGGAGGGCATTTATGTGTGTCGAGCGCCTTCTTGCGCCGTTTGTGTTGATTATTCACGTTGTTTTGGATCGGAGGAATAATGAGTAAAATTGATGACATCTTAGCCGGTTTGTACGAAAACCGAATTGTTCCTTATCTAGGTCCTGGGGTGTTGGCCGATGTGACCCAATTGGAGACGGGCGCACCCATGCCCGCCGATAGCGACAGCCTGATTATCGCCATGAACGACGGTAGGCCAATGGCCCCGAAGCTAATGTACGAATTTCCACGCGCCGCGATGAATTTGGAACTCAAGCGGGGGCGTAGCTTCGTTGAGCGTTTTTTGGAGAAGACCTACGGTCAAACCCGCTGGACACGTGCGGCCCTGCATGATTGGCTGGCAAGCTGGAAACCCAGCTATGTCATCGACATCAACCGCGACACTCAGTTGCAAGAAACCTATGCCGGCCAGCCGCATACCTTGATACGTGGCATCGCTCGAATTGCCGGGACGGATTTCCGTTTCACCATCCATCAATTTGAAGATGGCGTTTATCGGGAAATCCGCCAAGAAGAGTCCGATCCCAATTTGCCGATATTATTTAAGCCTATGGGCAGTCCGCTGCCTTCGCCTAAATTCATCGCATCGGATGCCGATTATGTCGATTACATTAGCGAGCTGATGGGTGGGTTTGCGATCCCTTCCTTCTTGAAGGAATATCGTCAAGGCAAGCAATACCTATTGATTGGTTTGCCGCTAAACCGGGATTCCGAGCGCATGGTCATGTCCGATATTGTTTATAGTGCCGCCGAACCCAAAGGTTGGGTACTGAACAAGTCCCCCACGAATAAGGAAAAGAAATACTGTGCTAAGATAGGCTTGGAAATTCTCGACATCGGCGTGGAGGATTTACTGACTGCGGCGGGTTGGATGGGTAGCGTTGACGAGAAGGCAGTGGCTTAGATACAAACTGCCAAACCGGGGGGAACTAAGGTGTTGCGAGCGGCATACCATTCGACAGGCTTTCTGTTCAGCCTAAATGCCGTTGACAAACACCTTTCTCCACGGGGCATAGGTATCTACACAAGTCCCTCTCCCCACTGGGGAGAGGGATTTAGGGAGATGGGAGCAAAATCAATGCTTTGTGAGTTGTGTAGATGCCTATGCCACAGGGGAGGGAACTTAGAGCTTAATTCAACAGCCGTGCGGGTTTAACCCACCACGGCACATTTTAGGATGTCCCGCTTGGGTGGCGCAAACGCTCGGTTTCCTTGCGCAACCGAGCCAATTCTTCGCGTTCAGCAAGATTCCAAGCATGTGGCTTTGGCATCGAGGATCGTGTATATATTGGTTTTAATGCCTTTTGACCAAAATATCCCCCCATGCAACCCCCACTCATCGTCCTACCCAAGCCACAAACCCTTTTCCAGCAGCGTGCCGCCCGTTTCCGCGAACTGGCTAAAGCCCATGCCTCTCTGTCTGATTACCTAAACCTGATGGCGGAGTTGGCTGATTGCCAACACACATTGGCGAAAAATTTCCTCGACACCCTGTTTCCAGTCGCCTATTCAAAATCCCCGGTGGATATTTCAAATTGGCAACCGGATTCGGTTTGGCGTGAAGCGTTGCATTTGATTGTCGAGCATTTCAAGCCTGAAGACGGTCCTCTTGCCTTAATTCGAAATCGTATCCATCAAGCCAAAGACGACGAACTGGAAACTTGGGCCGACTGGTTGCTGACAGGGGAAGTGGAAAGTCTAGATCCCGGACTTGCACCCTTTTTGGGTACCGCTTTGCAAACGTATTGGGTGTCGCTCGCCGCTCGTTTGGATGTGGAAAAAATCAGGCCACCCGAGATTGCTTATGTCTGCCCAGTCTGCGGCTCATTGCCGGTGGCAAGTGTGTTGCAAACTGGCGGTTCCATCCAAGGCTTGCGTTATCTCTGTTGTGGTTTGTGCGCGACCGAGTGGAACCGGACCCGCATCGATTGTATCCATTGCGCTACCAGCAAGGGTATGGCCTATTTTGGGGTCGAAGGCAAGGGTGACGTTGTCAAAGCGGAAGCTTGCTCCGAGTGCAATATTTATATCAAATTAATGAACCGTGAAAAAATGTTCAATCTTGACCCTTGCGCCGATGATCTTGCCACGCTGTCGCTGGATATGTTGATGGCAGAGGAAGGTTATCAGCGTTTGGGGTTTAATCTGTGTCTGATTGCGGTCTAGTGGAGTGGGTTATTAATTTCGACCATTTCGAGTATCCGACGGAAAAGCAACCATCACGTTTGAAATCCGTTCCCACGAATCGGCACATTCCCGTTAGAATAGCGCTTCCATCAAGACCTTAACCCGCCTGAACCAAGCCATGACTGATCCTGCCAATCCATTCTCCCGTTTGCCGTCGGTGGATAGTCTGTTGGCTCAACCGGAAATGATTGGCTTGAAGCAACGCTACGGACATTCTGCCGTTGTTGCCTGTTTGCGTTTTGAACTGGCAAAATTGCGCGAAGCTTTATCCATTCAACCCAGTTTTGAATATGACTTGGGCAAGCTGATTCAAGATTGTCGCCAACACTTGGCCGCCCAATTCAAACCCTCGTTGCAACCCGTTTTCAACCTTACGGGAACGGTGCTGCATACTAATCTAGGACGGGCATTGTTGGCTGAAGAAGCCGTTCAAGCGGTGTTGGCGGTGTTGGCAAGCCCTTGCAATTTGGAATATGACCTCGCCAGTGCCGGCCGGGGTGACCGGGATGACCACATTGTCGGTCTGATCCGCGAATTGACCGGGGCGGAAGCGGCAACCGTGGTCAATAACAATGCGGCAGCCGTGTTCCTGTTGCTGAATACTTTGGCTATGCGCAAGGAAGTGATCGTGTCACGCGGCGAGTTGATCGAGATCGGCGGGGCTTTTCGGATACCCGACATCATGTCACGCGCCGGGGCGAAACTGCGTGAAGTAGGCACGACCAACCGCACTCATCTAAAGGATTATGCCGAGGCAATCAGTCCACGCACTGCATTGATTATGAAAGTGCATCGTAGCAATTATGCCATTGAAGGCTTCACCGCTTCGGTAGCCGAAGAAAAATTGGCGGAACTGGCCCATGAAAAGGCTTTGCCTTTTGTTGAGGACTTGGGCAGTGGAACCTTGATTGACCTTAGCACTTACGGTTTGCCCAAGGAACCGACACCACAACAGGCATTGGCCCTTGGCACGGATTTGGTTTCTTTCAGCGGCGACAAACTGTTGGGCGGGCCACAAGCGGGCATCTTAGTGGGAAGCAAGGCATTGATAGGCAAGCTCAAGCGCAATCCGCTCAAACGCGCTTTGCGGGTGGACAAGTTGACCCTTGCCGCACTGGAAGCCACTCTCAGCTTGTATCGCAGCCCTGAGTTATTGGCCCGGCAACTGCCTACCCTACGACTGTTGACGAGGACGCAAGAGGATATTCAGGGGTTGGCGCAGCGCATCTTGCCCGCCGTGCAATCAACCCTTAACGATCATGCCGTAGTGTCCGTCGCCCCTTGTCGCAGCCAAATCGGCAGCGGCTCCCTGCCCGTGGACCTTTTGCCTAGCGCCTGTTTGGTCATTGCTCCAAAGGGTAAGGGCGGTGGAAAATCGCTCAACCGACTCGCAAATGCTTTCCGCGAATTGCCCATTCCGGTCATCGGTCGCTTGGAAGACGGGGCTTTGCGTTTCGACTTGCGATGTTTGGAAGATGAAACAACATTTGTCGATCAGTTGAAGGCGTTAAATCCGTGATTATTGGAACCGCCGGACACATCGACCACGGCAAAACCGCTTTGGTCAAAGCGCTAACCGGAGTGGATGCTGACCGCTTGGCCGAAGAAAAGGCCCGTGGCATCACTATCGACCTAGGCTATGCCTATATGCCACTCCTCAATGGTGAAATCCTCGGTTTTGTCGATGTACCCGGTCATGAAAAATTTATCCACAACATGCTGGCGGGCGTGACCGGCATAGACTTTGCCCTGCTTGTCGTTGCCGCCGATGATGGCATCATGCCGCAGACTTTGGAACATCTGCAAATCATTAAGCTTCTTGGCATCCGTCGCGGGGCTGTGGCTTTGACCAAGAGCGATCTTGTCAGTCAAGACCGCATTGCTCAAGTCAGTGCGGACATCCGTGCATTGTTCGGTGGAACTGGTAGCGAAGCCTTTGATTTAACTCGCCCCCACCCTAACCCTCCCCCGTCGGGGGAGGGAACCGTAGAGCTTAATTCAACAGCACCGGAACTCGCCAATTGCCCCATCTTTCCCGTTTCCGCCATCACCGGAAACGGAATCAGGGAATTATGGGCCTATTTGGAAAAAGCCAGCACGGTTAATGGCACAAAGCCAAACCATGGCCATTTTCGTCTCGCCGTAGATCGCTGCTTCACGGTCGCCGGCGCGGGGACCGTCGTGACAGGCACGGTGTTCTCCGGGCGGGTTGCCATTGGGGACAAACTAATGGTTTCCCCTTCGGGCCGGGAGGTGCGGATTAGAAGCATCCATGCACAAAACCAAGCATCCGAAACCGGCATGGCAGGGCAACGCTGCGCACTTAATCTCGCCCATATGGAAAAGCAGGATATTCATCGTGGCGATTGGATTCTTAACCCTACATTGCATCTGCCAACTCATCGTTTGGATGTCCGAATCAAACTGCTAGCCAGCGAGACCAAACCCTTGCGGCACTGGACCCCCATAAGTTTTCATCTGGGTGCTTTCCGTGCCAGTGGACGTATTGCGTTATTGCGGGACGAACCCTTGGAACCCGGCGACAGCACCTTGGCACAATTGGTATTGGACAAACCCACATGCGCAGTCAATGGTGATCGCTGCATCCTCCGCGATACCTCGGCGCAAAGAACCTTGGCCGGCGGCATCGTGTTAGATACTCAGCCGCCGATGCGTGGTCGCCGCACAGCACGTCGATTGGCAATTTTGTCAGCTTGGGAACAGTCCGACCCGCAAACCAAACTTCAAACTTTGCTTGCGGTCTCGCCCGACGGGGTTGATCTCAAAAGTTTTGCCGTGAATGCCAATTTGAATAGCGTCAATCTGGAAGGGCTTTGCCAAAACTTGATCCTACGACGTTTTGAGGGCGGGAAACTAATCGCGTTTGCGCCCGAACATTGGACACAACTCAGCATGGCTGTCGTCGAGACACTTCGGCGAGAACATGAAAAAGTGCCCGATTCCTTGGGGCTTAATGCTGAACAATTGCGCTTGCGGGTCGCCCCCCGGTTGGCACGGGCGATTTTTACCCAAGTGCTGACGGAAACCTTGAGCCTTGGGCAATGTGCCAAGGATGGTTCTTGGTGGCATCTGCCGGGGCATAAAATCATCCTGACAGAACAAGATGAAAAACTATGGCATCGAATCTCTCCCTTGTTGCTAGCCTCGCCTTTCCAACCGCCGCGTGTGCGCGATATTGCCCGTATCGAATCCCTGGATGAAGCGGTCGTGCGTAAATTATTGATCCAAGTCGCCCGGATGGGTCAAGTTTACCGGATTGCCCACGATCATTACTTCGACCGGGCTGCGGTCGCCCAACTAGCCGACGCATTCCGCTCGCTCGCTCAGGCATCCTCCGACGGCTTAGTGACTGCCGCCAAGTTTCGTGACCAGATAGGCACGGGCCGCAAACTAGCCGTTCACATCCTTGAATTTTTTGATCGGATAGGCTTCACTCGACGCTTGGGTGACTTGCATCGACTGCGTGAAGATTCACTTCAGTTCTGATTTCGGTACAATGTCACTCCTTCCCCTTGGAAGAGCATCGTCCCCGGTGGGGCGGCCGGTCTTCAAAACCGGTTGAGTTCGTGAGACGGACTCGGGCGGGTTCGACTCCCGTTCTCTTCCGCCAA
>CAIWDB010000227.1 GCA_903911305.1 uncultured Methylococcaceae bacterium
ATGAATATATGCAACATGTAGGAGCGGGCCACGCCCGCGATAAATAGCCTATTTTTGAAGACTTGGCCCAAACAATCGCGGGCATGGCCCGCTCCTACGGATCAAATAAAGTAATCAATTGATATTGAAAACGCTGTATGTGGATTAAGTAATGAAAAATGTCCAATAGCTGGATCTAAAATTACAGTTTCCGGATACTGGAGGAATAAGACTTTATTTGAAGCCTATAAGATTTTGGTAAAATGAAGTCTAGGGCGTAGGTGGTGGTTGCGGATCTATCGCAATTAGGCATTGCGGCATTGCCTTTTCACGCCGCTTTTTAAAAGGAATCATGCGCTGAAAGTAAAAGCAAGTCTTGTTGCGCAGTTCCATCCTTTGCAGTTGCACAGGCATGGGTCATATTGCCTATAGATGTGAAGGGCAGCCTAAGAGTGCTGTCTTGCAAAAGTTTGGGCCGCCCGAAAGGGTCATTAAGAGTATTGAGAACGCCGAGACTTGGGAATATACGATGGGAGGTGGCGTAAATACCTACACTTTCCTAGGTGATAAATGTGTAAAAGAAAATAGTCGCAGCCAGAATTGAAGGAATGCGATAATGCGCAATAGCAGTTCTCTGCGTAATCAATCCCCTACATCGCATCTCTGCCCACGCGCCTAACCTTTTTTCCACTGGGCGAGAGGCATAGGAAATGAAAAAAATGTTGTTACTTGTCATTCTAGGAATGAACTTTTCGTTTAATGCCAACGCGCATGAACGAGGAGATACAGCGTTTTTATGCTATAAGAAGACGAAATTTCTTTGGGTAATAGGGAAAGATTCATATGAGTCTTGTGCGGTTAGAATATTAGAAAGGGCGGGAAGTAGTTATCGGGTTTTGATTCTTGAACCTTGTGAAAATGGACCAGTTACAAAAGGAGATGAAAAATGGATGGAAGGATATCAACTATATGGTTCATGCTCAGATGGATAAAGCGCAATAGCGGTACTCCGCGTATTGCGCTGAATGTCGTAACTAGCTACGATAGAGATATAAGGGCAGGGCAAAGGTTCTATAATTTGCCCACCGACACCAAACTAAAGCTTAAAACATGAAATTCAGCGTCTGTATCGAGACTTCAATACCGAGCTTCTATTACGAAGTTCGCACAGAACCGGATAATATTGCCCGCCGTGAATGGACTCGCCAATGGTGGAACGAACATCTTACCAACTATGATGCATACACCAGTGAAGCGGTCATTGAAGAACTTGAAGGAGGAGAGTTTCCTGGGAGATGAGACTCTCTCAAACTTATTGAACATTTACCACTTCTCGACATCAACGAACCTATCGCCGATATTGTGGCAACCTACATATCACATCACGTTATGCCAAACGACCCTGCGGGAGATACTCTACATCTTGCTATCGCATCGTTCCATAAGTGTGATTTTCAGATAACTTGGAACTGTCGCCACTTGGCGAACGCCAATAAATTCGGTCACATCCGTCGAATAAATACATTGCTTGGTTTATATGTCCCATCCCTTGTGACCCCACTTGAGTTAATTGGAGAACTACCGTGAAACCCGATCCAACAATTGATGCCATTCGTGAAGTGCGTCATCAAATCTCAGGGCCGTAGGATGGGCTGAGCTTGCGAAGCCCATCAATCGCGAATGATGCGCCTCCTTCGTCGGCACATCCTACACGGGTTCCAAGCCTAACGTGGGCACAATAGCGGCTTGCCGCGTATTGCGCCGAATGGATAAAATATTCGGGTGGGCTGGTTTTATCGTTTGCCCAAGCAGAATGAAGCCTCAAACCCATCGTTGGTGGTCAAGCAAAAGGACTGTCCTGAGTTTGTCGAAGGGAGGCCTGCCACCCTGCTTCCCAGCACGATGAAATGGTATATTTTTTTAGATTATATCTGAAGAGGCTCTTGCAAAATTATAGAATCTTCATTGATCCGAGTTGGTCTTGGCTTGCCAAAAGCCGGTTTTTTCAGCGGAACCCTGCGGCAATTGCCGTCCCCCGCCAGATTTTACTTTTTTCCAAATTAAGGGCGAGGCAATCCCTTCGCCATCACGAAATCGACCGTATCAGTCGCCCAAGTCGGCGGGGCTAGGTGACGAAGCGCAACAACTGGTCGCCTCGCGGATTTGCGGCACGTCGTAGGCCGAGTCCATGACATCGTACAGGTTGACGACCCGCCCGGCGCTCAGGGCGGACAGCGGGATCGCCGCCAGGCTGTCGTGGGTGGAGGCTGAGGTCAGGATCGCGCTGACCGGGATGCCGCCGTCGGCCACGTCCAGGTGGAGCTTGTAGCCGGTCCAGCTCTCCTTATACCCCTTGCTGTTCTTTTTGGTGCCCACGTCGCATGGCTTCGGCAGGTCGCGGAGCATCTCGTCCAGCCCCATGCCGGCCGCCTGCCGCTCTATCCGCGTCGGCGGCTTGGCGCGCGCCTCGCCGCGCTTGGGCCACCCGCGCCTCTGGCCTTGGGCTTTTCGGGCGAGTCCTTCTTGGCGGGCTTTTCCCTGGACTCGATGGCGGTCGAGTCCCTCGACAAATGGCCCACCAGCTCGCCCCGGTAGCTTTTCACAATCAGCGCCTCGTGCACGCGCTCCGGCAGCCGCGACTTCGAGAACTCGGCGAACGCCCGTGAAAATGTCCATTCGTCAGGCACGTCGTACTTGCGTTCTCAACCGCAAATCCGCCGCAGCGAAATGTCCGTCGCCGCCCGGTCGTCGGCTGGGCGGCACGGAAAGCCCCGCCCGGAGGGGATCAACTCTTCGATGCGGACCTGTTCCAGCGTCGCCGCCAAGTCCTGCTGCTTTTGGGTCAACGGCCCCAGTTCCTCCGCCAGCCAAGGAAACAGCGAGCCTTGAATGCCAAGCCACGTCTGTGATAAAGTCTCTCTCAACCTGCTCATTTGCCGATAAATATTGTTTTTGGGAAACTTCAATTTTATCATTTTGAGCAGGTTATTTCCCTCCATTGGCACTCGCCGCCGCTAATTAGGCTTGCTTTAGTTAATTTTGCAAGATCCTCTTAAAACAAATGTTTTACCATGTCACGCTCCATCACCAATTCCTTTTCCGTGAGGCGCATTCGATCCATACTGAAATCATCAATGGGCAGACCCTGCACAATTTCATAGTCACCATTTTTGATTCTGACGGGGAATGAATAAATCAGATCTTCGGCGATGCCGTAACTGCCATCGCTATAAATCGCCATGCTGACCCAATCATCGTCGGGAGTCCCCACGATCCAACTACGCATGTGTTCCAGCGCGGCATTGGCGGCTGAGGCGGCGCTGGATTTGCCTCGCATGGCGATGACTTCGGCGCCGCGCTTTTGGATGCAAGAGATGAAATGCTCGCGGAACCAGATTTCATCCACTCCATCCAATGCGGGTTTTCCTTTGATCAGTGCATGGTGCAAGTCCGGGTATTGTGTGCTGGAATGGTTGCCCCAGATGATGATTTGGCGAATGTCGTCTATTGCGCATTCGCTATGACGCGCCAACTTACTGATTGCCCGATTATGATCCAATCGCGTCATTGCCGAAAAATTCTTTGGCGAGAGTTTGGGGGCATTTTTTAAGGCAATCAGAGCATTGGTGTTTGCCGGGTTTCCGACCACCAGCACCTTCACCCCTTGCTGGGCCACTTCGTTCAACGCCTTGCCCTGGGTCGAGAATATTTCTGCATTGACATGCAATAAGTCCTGTCGTTCCATGCCGGGCCCTCGGGGACGTGCGCCGACGAGAAAGGCCATGTCGGCATTTTCAAATGCAACTTTAGGATCGTCGGTGATGACCACGCCAGCCAACAATGGCGAAGCGCAATCTTGCATTTCCATTTCAATGCCCTCCAAATCCTTCATGGCGCCCGGCACATCCAGCATGTGCAGTACCACAGGCTGGTCCGGCCCAGCCAGAGCACCCTCAATGATACGGAACATTAGAGCGTAACTAATTTGTCCCGCCGCCCCTGTCACGGCAATGTGTACTGGTGTTTTCATGCTGTCACCTAATATTTGTCATAGTTGTTGGCCGACTATCGGCAAGAAGTCGGAAAACGATTGGAATTGATGAGCTGTGTACAGAGTTGTACCTAACTAGCCGACTTGAAAGCCTTTGGCAGAGATGGCATTACTGATGGTAGCCAAATCGGCTTTGCCTTCTTCGTATTCAATTTCCACCGTATTTTCTTTAAAACTAGGCTTGACATCGGTCACGCCCGGGCAAGCTTTCACCGTATCCCGGACGGTGGATTCGCATCCACCACATTTCATGCCTTTCACGTTCAACACTGTTTTCATCGCTTCTGTCTCCAAATGAAGGTAATTCAAAACTGCTGGTAAATAAAATTCAAATTAATCCGCGTCAATAGCCAAACATTATACAATTTTTGATCTTCCCTAGCCCGTTCGTAAGCGGTATGCTGGCTACCATAAACAACTTTACTGTGATTGAGCATGAATTTGAAAGCATCAGAAATTTTAAAACGCTTTAAGGATCAGGGGCTGATCTTAGCCCATCAAGGCCCTGATAATGCTATTAACCGTTTCGCACCGATAGATGACTGTGCCTCTGGCGATTTGGTGTTTGTCGATAATCCCAAATATTTGCCTTTGCTGCGCGAACGCAAACCCGCCGCCGTCATCACCAATCAGGCGATTGCCGCCGAACTGGGCGAAGAAACCGGGCTTGACGTCCTGTTGGCTGAAAACATTCGATTGGCGACAGCGCTGGTCAAACAAGCTTATGATGACCGAGACTTTTATGCCACGGAATGGCCGCGCATCCATCCATCGGCTGTCATCCATGATAGTGTCGTTGTCCCCGATAGCGTAGTCATTGGGCCTGGGGCAGTAGTGGGTGCAAATGTCACGCTGGGGGAAAGGGTTGTGCTAATGGCAAATGCAGTGGTTGAACATGATGCCCGCATTGGCGAAGGGTCAGTTTTGCACCCGGGTTGTGTGCTGAGCCATGGGTGTGAAATCGGTGCTAATGTGATGCTCAAGGCGGGTTGTGTGATTGGCTCAGAAGGTTTCGGCTTTGCCCAAGACGCCAAGCGCCGCAATTTTCGCATTCCGCATACCGGCAAGGTCATTATTGAAGACCGAGTGGTCATTGGAGCCAACACAACGATAGACCGAGCGACTTACGGTGCGACTATCATCCGTTCCGGCGTTATCATCGATGCGTTGTGCCACATCGGCCATAACGTCGAAATCGGTGCGGATTGCATCCTATGCGCCCATACCGGCATTTCCGGCTCCAGCAAATTTGGGCAACGAGTCATTGCATCAGGGCAGACCGGCGTGTTAGACCATGTCACCGTTGCCAGCGATTCAGTGCTATTGCACCGCGCCGGGGTCAACCGCAGCATCAAAGAACCTGGCATGTATGCGGGTGGGCCAACTCAGCCTTTGCAAAACTATTTAAAGAACATTGCCATCATGCCGAAATTGGCGGAAATGTGGTCGCGCTTGAAAAAGCTGGAAAAGAAGGTTGCGGAATTGGGCGGGGGTTGAATAAATCCGACTCGGTTTTTGAAACCGAGTCGGATTTTTATTCTTCATAGAGATCAATGTTACCATTAATCAAGTAGTCAACCCTATGAGCAAAATCCCTTCACCCTCAGAAGAAAACAATTTTCTTTGTAGGCATGTCGCACTCTTACGGCATAGTTTCCACCGCTGGACGGGCCGCTCGTTGGTGGCGACTCGGATGAATGACGAAGATGCCGCTCGCTATTTGTTCAATGCGCCGTTCGCCGTGCTGTCTCATGACACCGCAAAAGACCCGATTTTCAACTATGCCAACCGAACCGCATTGAGTCTGTTTGGAATGGATTGGGATAGCATGACCGCTTTGCCTTCGCGCAAGTCTGCCGAGCCGGTGGCGCAAGAAGATCGCCAGCGCATCCTTGAGCAAGTTGAAAAGCATGGTTTTGTGGATAACTACAGCGGCATTAGGATTGGTAGGCACGGGAGGCGGTTTTTCATCGAAAACACGGTGGTGTGGAATGTCATCGAGCCAAGAACGGGAATTTTCAAAGGGCAGGCAGCTTTAATTAAAGAGTGGACGTTTTTGTAGTTTTGCAGGGGCAGGTTATGAACCTGCCCCTACGTCGCTAGACAGACTTAGGTAATCACCGTCGGTTCGTTCATGCCGCTGCGCTGCTTGATTTCACCCAATTGATCGGCGAGTTCTATCAATTCTTTCAACACGGTTTGCGTCTCTTGACCATGATTGGCCGGGTCGCGCTCGTAACGCTCCACGTAGATTCGCAAGGTGGCCCCTTGCGTACCTGTCCCGGAGAGCCTCAATATAATGCGAGAGCCGTTGGTAAACCCAATGCGGGTGCCTTGGTTTTCGCTAATGCTACCGTCAACTGGGTCTTCGTATCGGAAATCGTCGGCAAACTCAGCGGTGTAATCGCCGAAGCGCTTACCCGGCAGGCTTGGCATTTGGGCTTTGATAAGGGCCATGATGCTTTCCGCCTTGGCGCTGTCCACGTTTTCGTAGTCATGCCGGGAATAATAATCCCGCCCAAACTTTTTCCAATGTTCGCGGACAATCTCGGCCACTGGCTGTTTTTTCACCGCCACGAGGTTTAGCCAGAACAACACTGCCCACAGGCCGTCCTTTTCCCGCACATGGTCCGAACCCGTTCCGAAGCTCTCCTCGCCACAGAGGGTGATTTTTTTCGCGTCTAACAGGTTGCCAAAGAATTTCCACCCTGTGGGTGTCTCGTAACAGTCTATACCCATGCCACGGGCTACACGGTCCAATGCTTGGCTGGTGGGCATGGAGCGCGCCACACCCCGCAGACCATCTTTATATCCCGGCACTAAATGGGCATTTGCCGCCAGCACTGCCACGCTGTCACTGGGCGTGACAAAGAATCTAGCCCCCATGATCATGTTGCGGTCGCCGTCGCCGTCTGATGCCGCCCCTAGCATAGGGGCTTTAGGCGACATCATCAACTCTGCCAGCTCATGTGCATAGACTAAGTTAGGGTCGGGATGCCCGCCGCCAAAATCTTCCAACGGGATACCGTTGATGACCGAGCCGGGTGCCGCTCCAAGCTTATCTTCAAGTATGCGTTTGGCGTAAGGTCCGGTGATCGCATGCATGGCATCGAAGCAAATGGTAATCGAACCTGCTTTTAATGTTTGGGAAATCAACTTGAAATCAAACAAGCTTTCCATCAATAGTGCATAGTCTTCGACCGGGTCGATGATTTGCACGATGGTGGACCCGACCGTTTGCTCACCGATGGCATCCAAATCAACATCCGGCAAATCGCAAATGCGATATTGAGAAATTTCCCGGCTGCGTGTGTAAACGGCATTGGTGAAGCTTTCTGGTGCCGGCCCACCGTTGGTGACGTTGTATTTGATGCCGAAATCTTCCTCCGGCCCACCGGGGTTGTGGCTGGCCGACAAGATAAACCCACCGTGGGCTTGGTATTTGCGTATGACACAAGAGGCTGCCGGCGTGGAAAGCAAGCCGCCTTGACCAATCAGCAGCCTGCCGACGCCGTTGGCAGCCGACATTTTGATGATCGTTTGTAAGGCATTTCTGTTAAAATAGCGTCCATCGCCGCCTAAAACGAGGACTTTTCCTTGTACATCGCCCAGCACGTCAAACACGGACTGGACAAAGTTCTCCAGATAGTTAGGTTGCATGAAGACTTTTACTTTTTTCCTAAGCCCCGACGTGCCGGGTTTCTGGTCCTGAAAGGGTGTGGTGTTGCGGGTTTCTGCTTGCATCGAAAGATAATCCTAAGATGGTTGAACAAGGTGCGCCTATTCTAATGTATTCGGCTGTTGTCTAAGCAACTATTATGGAGTTTTACTTAATGAAATTGAGTCGATTTTTGTTTTTTCTTGCCTTGACAGGGTTTGGTACACCGGGATTTTGTGATGATCAGGACGTATGGGTGCTGGTGGAAACCGAGCCTAGGGTTCTTAAAATCATGTTGGGCAATGATGAAGTGGAGGTTTTCCCTCGTGTTGCCATTGGTCGCCATGGGGCAGACTTTGACAAGGCACACGGAGACAAAAAAACGCCCTTGGGGGAGTATCGGATTGGCTGGGTTAATGAAAATAGTAAATTTCACCGCTTCCTAGGTTTAACCTACCCAAATATCGATAATGCCAAACGTGCCTTTCGTGATGGGCTGATTGGGGAGGAGACTGTTCGCACCATCATGCGGGCAGAGATGGAAGAAGGCGTACCCCCACAGAACACGCCGCTTGGAGGACAAATAGGCATCCATGGATTAGGGGCTGCTGATCGTGAAATTCATGATACTTTTGACTGGACGAGTGGTTGCATAGCGCTGACGAATGAGGAAATTGATCGCCTATCTAAATGGATCAAAAAGGGTACTCTCGTGGTGATTCGTTGAAAATGGGAAAAATAATAGTGGAAAACGCAACGATTTTGCGGCACTATAAGCATTGGGTTCCGTCTATCCCAATATTTGGTTTAGATGTTATTGTTTAATCTTTCATGATAGAAAGGAAAGAAACGTTATGATGAAAGCTACCAAGCTCGCAGTTATTCTCCTCTCCGCTGGCCTGACCGTAGGTTGCGCCTCTAAGAGTGATCTCACCGCTCTTCAGACTCAAGTAGATGGTCTGAAGGCTGAAATTTCTTCTGTAAAAAGCACCGCTGATGAAGCGCTGTCCACTGCACAGTCGGCTGAGTCCACCGCGAAAGCGGCTAATGCCACTGCCACCAGAACGGCTGCTGAAGTTGATGCCAAGCTGAACGCTGGCTTCAAGAAGCACATGCTGAAATAATTCCGTCGGGGCGAAAGCCCTTTTGGAACGATTCTGAACCCCGATTGGATTTTTAATCCAATCGGGGTTTTGCTTTTTTCGATGTAGAGAAATGCCCGGTGTTGTCGAAATAATGTAAGCCTCTGGCGCTCCCTGTGGGTTGCCTTATCTCTCTCAGGATGCGAAGGCCACCCCCCTCTACAGGTAACCCCCCAAATCGCCTTAAGCGACGTATTGATGCATCCGGCGGGCATTTCCGGCAAAACCACAGGCTAAGCGCAAGAAACCTTCGTTGCGCGGCATTATTTCGGTCTATAAACAAACTTTAATTCAGCACCATTGCCTCCCAAGCTTCTTCAGCCGGGGGATGAGTGTGACATCAGCCTTGATTGTTGGCCAAGCTTTTGCTTACCGCTTCATCATTGTGAAGAACTCAGCATTGGACTTGGTGTCTTTCAGTTTTCCGAGCAGAAATTCGCTTGCCGCGACTTCATCCATAGGTTGCAGGATACGACGCAGTATCCACGACATTTGCAATTCTTCCTTGGGCACGATGTATTCTTCGCGCCGGGTGCCCGAGCGGTTGATATTGATGGCGGGGTAAACCCGGCGTTCGGCGATTTTTCGCTCTAAATGCAATTCCATATTGCCGGTTCCTTTGAATTCCTCATAGATGACTTCGTCCATGCGCGAGCCTGTATCGACCAGTGCCGTGGCGAGAATGGTCAGGCTGCCGCCTTCTTCAATATTGCGGGCTGCACCGAAAAACCGTTTAGGCCGCTCGAGTGCATTGGCATCGACACCGCCGGTCAGTATCTTGCCGGAAGATGGGACTATCGTGTTGTATGCTCGCGCCAGGCGGGTGATCGAGTCGAGCAATACCACGACATCATGTTTGTGTTCGACTAAGTGTTTGGCTTTCTCAATCGCCATTTCCGCCACTTGTACATGGCGGGTCGGCGGTTCGTCGAAGGTGCTGGATACCACCTCGCCTTTGACGCTGCGCTGCATTTCGGTGACTTCTTCGGGGCGTTCGTCGATCAACAGCACAATCAGGTAACATTCGGGATATTTCTCCGAAATGCAATGGGCGATGTTTTGCAAAATCATCGTTTTGCCCGCTTTTGGCGGGGATACGATCAAGCCGCGCTGGCCTTTGCCGATGGGGGCGACAAGGTCGATCATGCGACCGGTCAAATCTTCCGTCGCACCGTTACCCAGTTCAAGTACAAACCGCTCATGCGGAAATAAGGGGGTCAGGTTGGAAAATAGTATCTTGTGCTTGGCATTCTCGGGAGGTTCAAAATTGATTTGTTCGACTTTGAGCAGGGAAAAATAGCGGTCCCCTTCTTTTGGAGGGCTTATCTTCCCAGAGATGGTGTCACCTGAATGCAAGCTAAACCTGCGTATCTGGCTCGGTGAAACATAGATGTCGTCCGGGCCGGCCAAGTACGACCAGTCGGCCGAACGTAAGAACCCAAAGCCATCCGGCAAGATTTCCAAAACCCCGTCGCCAAAAATGTCCTCGCCGCTCTTCGCCTGCTTTTTGAGAATGGAAAAAATCAACTCCTGTTTGCGACTGCGAGCCACGCCATCTATTTTTAAGGATTCGGCAATGTTGACGAGCTCGGACACTGGTTTGCGCTTGAGATCGGTAAGATTCATATGGGTTTGGGAAATTTTGCGAGGGGATGCGCCTTCCGCCAATTGCTGGTGGTGGCTTGATGGTTGAGGATGATGGTTTAAGGATTTAACTCTCATCCACCTTTAGTTTTTCTTAGCCAGCCAGTTTAAGGCATTGCCTTGGAAACCCGGTAAGGGGGACAAACAATCCAAGGCATTCCGAAAACTTGCTGACATCGCTTCCTTGCTCATAGATTCCATTTCATTTAGGGACTGGGACTGAATTAACGACGTCCGCGTCCCGTTTTACTGCCTTTGTCCAAAGCAACGTAAATGGTGTTGCCTTGAAAATCGCTGCCATCCAAGCCAGTGATTGCAGAACGGGCTTCATGGCCCTCCATATTGACAGTGGCAATGCCACGCGCCTTGCCAGTGAACAAGTCACGGCTTAATTTAAGGTCAAACACTTTACCGTAACCACCAAACAATTCGTTTAAACTGGCTTCGGTTGTACTAGGGGGTAATCCACGAACAAAAAGCGTCAACACAGGTTGGCACTCCTTTTAAGAAAAATATACTGGGTTGGTGAGACTGACGCGCCAAGGCGCACCTAAACGAAGAGCTAAGCCAAGCCATTTTGATGGCTTGGCTTAAAGTACGAAAGTACTCCTGGTTAAATCACAGGATTACAACGTTTTCAGCTTGGGGACCTTTTTGACCACTCACTTCGTTAAAGCTTACTGCTTGTCCTTCAGCCAAGGTTTTAAACCCCTTTCCTTGAATTGAACGAAAATGAACAAATAAATCGCTGCCATTATCGCGTTGAATAAAACCAAATCCTTTGCTTTCATTGAACCATTTTACGGTTCCTTTTTGTACATCTGACATATTTGATCTCTTAAAAAAAAACGCGCAATTGCGCAGAACGTTCCAACCCGCTGGTTTTGGGGGGAGGTTGGAGTAACATTGGGTATCGATGGGAGAGCGGGCAGTTGAAGCAGAAATGATTCGATCTATAAACAGAAACCACACTGGCATGCTTGGCGCGAACCTCTATACACCGTGACAAACACTACAGTAAATCAAAGCAATACACAAGCAAAATCTTTGCAAATTGCCATTGGCCGGCGTACTATAGACTCCAATAGGCTTGGCGATGCGTAGGTTCAAATGATTGTGCCATGATTTATTTATGGGCCACATTTGGAACACAGATGCTAAGCTGTCACTACCAAAACTCTTCGTAAGCACCTTCTTGTTTTGCCTATCATGACTGACAAATATTTCATTTCCCAAGCCTTTTTTGGAAGGCGTTTAAACGGTTGGTTATGCCAGTAGCCTCATCCACCGCAAGGCTAAGAAATTTATTGGCGCAACCCGGCATTTTACTCATGGCCGGTTGCCACGATGCGATTTCTGCAAAGCAAGTCGAGTGGATGGGTTTTTCATCCACATTTATGAGCGGGTTCGCCGTGTCGGCTGCACGTTTGGGTTTGCCGGACACGGGCTTGATTTCCTATGCCGAGTTGCTTGAACAAGGGCGCAACATCTGCCAAGCCGTCAACATGCCTGTGTTCGGCGACGGCGACACTGGCTTCGGTAATGCCATCAATGTCAAACGGACTGTCCAAGGGTATGCGCAAGCCGGGTTTGCTTGCATTATGATAGAAGATCAAGTCAGCCCTAAACGATGCGGGCATACTCAAGGCAAAGCCGTGGTTGGGCGCGATGAAGCCTTAACTCGCATCCAAGCCGCCGTGGACGCACGCGACGAGGGCGCGGACATACTCATCATGGCCCGCACCGATGCCCGTGCCACCCACGACCTTGACGAAGCCATTGAACGGTGCAGGCTTTTCCGTGAAATCGGTGCAGACATCAGTTTCTTGGAAGCCCCGCTCAGCGTTGAGGAAATGCGGCTTTATTGCCAAGCGGTCGATGGCCCTAAAATGGCCAATCTAATCGAACATGGCAAGACGCCGATACTGCCAGTCCCAGAATTGGAAGTGTTGGGTTATAAAATTGCAGTTTACCCGCTCACTTTGTTGAGCGTATCCATCCGCGCCATGCGAGAGGCATTGGCAAGTTTGCAACAGGGGCTTGAGCCACAAGGCTTATTAGATTTTGAAGAATTAAAGGCGGCGGTGGGTTTCCCCGGCTATTACTCAGAAGAAAAACGCTACAAGTTGGAATAATCAAACAGGCTGAAGCATACATCCTATGTCACTTTCCACGCTAGAATTAATCAACGAACCCGGTGTAGTCATAGCCATCGTCGGAGCTTCCGACAATCCTGAAAAGTTTGGCCATGACATTTACCGCGACATGAAGCGCAAGGGTTATCGGATTTTCCCGGTCAATCCCAATAGGCAAACAGTAGACGGCGACAAAGCTTACCCCAATCTCCAATCACTCCCTGAAAATCCCGATATTGCAAACTTAGTGGTTCCCCCCGAAGTTTCTTTGTTGGTGGCAAAAGAATGCCTACGACTGGGCATACTCAACCTATGGCTGCAACCGGGGGCGGAGAGTCCTGAAGTTTTGGAGTTCATGCAAGAATACAGGCTCAATTACGTTTCAGGGGCTTGCATCATGTTGAAGACTAGAAAGGCAAAGTAAAAACTGCCGATTTGAAGTGTCCTGCCTTTTAACTATCGACTCGATAGAGATGGTATGCTTTCCGGTCAATTGGATAGTCTGCTTTGGATGAATTAAATGCTCAGTTACCGTCACGGCTTTCATGCCGGCAATTTCGCCGATGTGTTTAAACACGTTGTTTTATGTCGCTTGGTGCAGTCCTTACTCGCTAAGGAGAAGCCGTTTTTTTATCTGGATAGTCATGCAGGTGCCGGTCGCTATGATCTCACCTCGGTCATGGCGAAAAAAAATCGTGAGTTCAGCGGGGGCATTAGCCGGTTGTGGGGGAGTCAGGATGCCCCTGACGGGGTTCGGGAATATTTGGATGTGGTCCGGGCGTGCAATCCCGCTCAAGAGTTGCAGTTTTATCCTGGATCACCACTTTTTGTACGTCATTTTCTGCGGCCTGTTGACCGTATGATGCTATGTGAATTGCATACAAAGGATGCAGAATACTTAAAAACCGAGTTTGCCAAAGATCGCAAGGTGACCGTACAAATGATGGATGGTTACCATGGTTTGAAAGCTTTTTTGCCACCTACGCAACGTCGCGGGCTGGTACTGATAGACCCCGCGTTCGAACTGAAGGATGAAAGGGCACGTTTGTTGGAATCATTCGCAGAAGCCTATAAACGCTGGCCTGGGGGAATTTATGCCATTTGGTATCCCATCCAAGATAAGCACACAGTGGATTGGTTCCACCGTCAATTGATCCGTACCGGCATCCGTAATATAGTGGCGGCGGAATTGCGGATTTTCGACGAAGATTTCCCCTTGCGCTTGAATGGCACGGGCATGATTGTTGTCAACCCGCCTTGGCAATTGGATGTGCAATTGGAAACCTTGGGCCCTTGGTTATGGCAAGCCTTGTCTTCACATGGGCAGGGCGGGTTTAGTTTGAATTGGTTGGTTCCCGAATAATTAGGATTGTCTTTGAGTTTAACAATCCCTTCAAGTAAATTTCGGGTGTGGCAGAAATCCGCATACACCCGAAATGATCAAACAATCTTAACTAGATCAGCGTAGAACGAACGTTCAAGAAAAGAAGGATTTGACTTTTGCCAATGAATCTTTGAATCCGTCTTGTACGGCAGCCCATTTTTCTTCAGCCTCTTCCTTGAATTCATCCCAAAGATGGTCTGCTGAAGCGATGACCTCATCCAATTTCGCCTCGCCCTCTTTTAGTTTTTCCTTAAGTTCAACTAATTGCTCCTCATACTTTACTTTCAAATCGTCGGCGGCATCGGCAGCCTTGGCTTGCAAATCGTCAATATCACCTTTCAATTCTTCAATTTGGAGCTTGGCTTTGCCAATGTATTCGTCTTTTGTGGATTTTGCTGCATCCACCACGTCGCCGGCCACGTCTGAAACTTTATCCTGCAAAGTGTCAAGACCTTCCTTTAAATCACCGATTTGTTCCTTGGCTTTATCAATCAAATCATCAGATGTGCTCATAAGGTTCACCTTTTAGTTTTAGGAGTGTAAATGCTGGCATAAAAATGCATTGGAGGCAAACAATCAGTGGATTTTCGTTTGATCGACCGGAAATAGGACTTAATGACAGTGACGCTCTGCCTACCCAATGGCAGTTTTACAGAAGATAAGCGACAATAAAGAAACGAAAAGGGCTGTTGAAATTGAAAAACGTCTTTCAGGAATTCATGACGGGACGGTGCAAGCTTGCCGTCAAGGTGGTTGACATCTTCGGGAATGATACGATGACGATTATTGAGGTAAGGGTATGAAAATCAAAATTAAAAACTTAGGTGCATTAAAACAAGCGGAATTCATGCTAGGCGATATGACGATCATCTGTGGAGGTAATAATACAGGAAAAACCTATGCCACTTATGCATTATTTGGTTTTCTGACATATTGGAGAGATGGATTAGCTATAAACATTCCAGAGAAATATATTAACCAACTTATGGCAGATGGTGTTGTTCACATCAACATAGAAGAATATTTAAGTAAAGTTCCTGATATTCTTGCTAAAGCTTGTGAGGCTTATACAGATAAATTGCCTATGGTTTTTGCAGCCTCGGCTGATAGATTTAAAGATAGCGAATTCAAGGTGACAATCGAAAAAAGTGAAATCCAAGTATTCGACAGCTATCGACGCCGTATGAAAAACGCTAATGCTGTGATATTTACTATTACCAAACATGAAGATAGTTCAGATTTAGAGATTACGCTATTGGTCGAGCAAGACAAATTAAAAATACCGCGTAAAGCTATTATTCGGAGAATACAAGATGCTTTGATTGATATTATTTTTAGCCGATTATTCCCGAATCCTTTTATTGCTAGTGCCGAAAGAACAGGAGCCGCTATATTCGGTAAAGAACTAAATTTTGCGCGTAACCGCTTGCTTGAGGAAATGAGCCAATCAGAGGAAAATATCAATCCAATGGAGTTGTTGCTTAAAGGTTACCAAGATTATGCTTTACCAGTCAAAGAAAATTTGGAATTTACCCGTCAATTGAAAACCATGGCCAAATCTTCTAGTTTTATTGTCGAAAATCACAGCGAGGTACTGGAAGATTTTGCTGATATCATTGGTGGACAATATTCTGTCACTCGCAATGACGAGCTTTATTACATTCCAAAGGGAAAACGAGTCGTCAAATTAACTATGGATGAAAGCTCAAGTGCTGTACGTTCACTGCTAGATGTTGGATTTTACTTGAAGCATATTGCCAAACCCGGTGATTTATTAATAATTGATGAACCTGAATTGAATCTGCACCCGGAGAATCAATGCCGAGTGGCGCGTCTATTTGCTCGCTTGGTTAATATTGGTATTAAAGTTTTTATCACCACGCATAGCGATTATATCATTAAAGAACTCAACACATTAATTATGCTCAACCATGCCAAACCCCATTTGCAACGCATTGCCAAGCAAGAGGGTTACAAACCAGAAGAACTTATTTCGTCTGACAGGATAAAAGTTTATATCGCAGAACAAGCTCCGGTTAAACTTGATGGCGGACAGAGAAAAACTTCTTGCCAGACACTTACCGCTGCCGACATAGACCCTATATTGGGAATTGAAGCTCGCAGCTTTGATAAAACGATAGATAAAATGAATAAGATTCAAGAAGCTATCATTTGGGGAGGGGAGTGATATGGATGATATTTCAATTCTTAAAGAAATGTTAAAAAATGCTGCAACGATTCCGCTAGGAAATCATCCCCAAGACAGTGACAAGAAATTAGTAAATTTGACGGAAGATGACCCGTCGTCAGATGGCTATTCAATTACAGTTAATGGAATGCCAAACGATATGGAGGTTATCGTTATCAAGGCAGATGAATTCAAATCGCCTGATTCGGTGTTTGCCGGATTAAAAGGGGAATGCAAACGAGCTGATTTTATCATCATAATCAATGATGGTTTAAGAAAAGTAATAATTTATATTGAGATGAAAGCAAGAAATAAGACAAGTTCAGAAGCTGACATCATCAAACAATTAAATGGAGCAAAATGTTTTCTTAGTTATTGTCGTGAAATTGGCAATACATTCTGGAATAAGAGAGATTTCTTAAAGGATTATGGCGAAAGATATGTTACGTTTCGGAATATTAGCATTTCAAAAAAAACAACCAGAACTCAACCCACCACGGGTATACATGACCGTCCTGATAAAATGTTAAAAATTAATTCTCCCAATCATCTGAACTTAAAACATTTAATAGGATGCTAATGCAGTCACAGGCTAAATTACGATTATTGAGGTGAATCTATGATCATCCAAACGCAATTGGTTGAAGCCGTGTTGAGCGATTATCCCGAGACCCAAGCCATTTATCTATTTGGCTCATGGGGGACGGAAGACGAATGGCCGACAAGCGATGTGGATATGGCGGTATTGCTGCCTCCGCCACAGGCTAAGACGGTGGATTTTTGGGCGTGGAATGCGCTGGCGATGCGCTTGGAGAGCCTTGTCCATAAGTCGGTTGATTTGTTGAATGTGCGCCGGGTTTCCACTGTCTTCCAAAAAGAAGTCATCATGGCAGACCGGCGTATTTTCTGTGCGGATGAAGTCGCGGCAGATGAATTTGAGATGCTGACCTTATCGTTTTATCAAAAGCTGAATCAAGAACGGGCGGAGGTATTGGCTGAGGGCTTGCGTAGCGGACGGTTCCATCAATGATTAACGAGACTATCCTCAACAAAAAGATCGGCATTGAGCGTTGCATTGTTCAAGTTGAGAAATATTATGCTTTGCCAAGTGAAACCCCTTTTCATGAAAATTATCTGATTCAAGATGCCATTTTGTTGAATTTGCAACGTATCGGCGAAATGACGATTGACATTGCCAATTACCTCATCAAAAAGAAAAAGCTTGGTTTGCCACAAGACAGCGCCAATGCGTTTGAGTTATTGCAACGTGGTGGATTGATTTCTGAGGCATTGATGAACACGATGAAGGGGATGGTGGGGTTTCGCAATATTGTGGTGCATGAATATCAGAAATTGGATTTGAAGATTGTGGTGAATGTAATCGAACACCATCTCTACGAGCCGTTGGAGTTTGCCAATCTTGCCTTGCGTATCTTGGAGTAAACCATGGCTTTGCACAAAGATTTCCCGTCCGACCCTCAAGTAATTTTAAACCCGGCTATCCGTTGATTTCCAGCGGATGAAACCTTGCGGGAAACCAGCTTGGATAAGCTGATGCCGCCACTCGTCCCGATGTTGCGTAAGTAAGTGAATAGGTGGGATATGCCAAAGCCACGGAAACCAGCCGTAGTTTGTTGAAAAAGATAAACTCTAACCTGATTGGCAAGTTGTTACAGCCAAGACTTATTTTGATTTTTTTGGGCTTTTGCCCTTAAGCTTGGCATACCAAGCATTCCATTTGGCCTAGCTTAACTGATGTTACGCACGGACGCAGCAGTTGCTTATTTTCTGGCGAAACGGGAGCGTCAAAGTCCGCTGCGTGACATCAGTTAGCTAAATAATCGTGACTTTAAGCTAGGAATGTTCGATTTTTTACCCATCTTTACATCGCATTAGGCATTTTCAATATAATGAGCCTGGGTTTTTTTTCTACGGTTTTAGGGGGGTTCTTAGCCTTTTCCTGATCAATCCAATCCAATGGTTTATCTGCTTCGACTTTTACTGGCTTGGTGGTTTCAGTCTTTGCCGTTTCAGGCTTGGGGGCGGTTTTGGCTGGTTCCGCTGCGACCGGTTGGACTGTCGTTTGTTTCACAGGTTTGACGGGTTCGGCCTTGTCGGTTTTTTTCGCTACTGGGTTAGCGCTTGGTTTCGGTGGGACATAGTCCTTATCGGGCTTCACAATCTCGCTTTTGGTGTCGAAATCCTCCAATAGCGCATTTTGAGCTTTGCGGGCAGCTTGTTCTTGCGTAAACGGTCCGCCCATGACTTGATAGCGGTTGTTCTGGACGACGGTATAGGCCGGAATTCGCGGCCCAAGGTGATTCAATTGGGCAACCAGTTTTTTCGCCCTGTAGGCATCCTCCGTTTGGTCGGTACGGACAAACCAGCCGGCTTTGCCTATTTCTGCCTTTTCGGGTTGGCCTAGCAGTTGGGTGGGTCGCTCCAGTTGTGGGGCAGAGGCAATGATTTCCTTCAAGCTAGGGGTGTTGACAAAGATAGGGGTCGGAATTCCCCTCTGCTTTTTTAATGTCTCCTCGACTTTAGGCCAATCAATTTTCTGCTGCAATTGTTTTTCCATGCCATGCAGTTTGTCTATTAAGTTTTTTTTCTCAGCGTCAGCGTCAACTTCCTCGTAAGGCTCATGAACTTCCAAATATAGCCCCCCATTGAGCCAGCCAATGACATAAGGCTGGTTGACGATTTGTACCGGGGTATTGGCGGGTATCGCTTTAAAGGCCAGTTCGATATCCTCAGGATAGAGGCGTATGCAGCCATTACTAGCGCGTAGCCCAATGCTAAAAGGTTTGTTGGTGCCGTGGATAAGGTAGCTTGCCTTGCTCAAATAAAGCGCATAATCACCTAGGGGGTTGTCTGGGCCAGGCGGGACGACAGACGGCAATGGGTCGCCTTGTTCTGCGTGGGTTTTGCGAATGGATTCCGGCACATACCATGTCGGGTGCTGCATTTTGCGTACCACTGCCATTGCCCCTAATGGGCTTGAGCGACCTTCGCGACCTATGCCGACGGGCCACGTGGATAGCGCGGTTTGTTTGCCTGGTTTGAAATAGAATAACCGCATGGTCGCTAGGTTGATGACCACGCCTTCATGCTTGGCTTCGGGCATGACGAACTGCAAAGGCAGGACGACGCGGGTTCCAGTTTGCGGAACCCATAAATCCACACCGGGGTTGGCTTCTACGATATGTTGATAACCCAAGCCAAAATGGCGGGCAATGTCCAGTAAGGTGTCTCCTTCACGTAGTTGGACGATTGCCAATTTTCCAATCAGGCTATCCTTGCCATTGAATTGAAAATTATGCTTTTCCAAATTATCAGTGACAGTTGCCTTGGGCTGTCCGATTTCGGTCTCTTCGGGTTGTGGGACTTCCCAAGATTCTAGCGGGGTATCAGGATAATAAGGTCTGGCATTATTAAAGTCAGCGCAACTCGTCAACAAGCCGGTCAACGACAAACTTATAATCAGTCTGCCCAATTTATGCAAAGAAATTTGGATCATGGCAATGGTTTTGTTTTAGTTTGGCTTTTTGTATTTTTTTTCGGAGTGGTCGTTGCCTGTTCCGTGTCGGGCTTTAACATGGGATCATGAGTATGCGTTAATTGCTTGCTTTTTTTTTCGATGGGCTTCTGTTGTTCTGCCTTTTTTTTCGTTTTCCGCAAGGTTTCAATAGGCTTGTCACTCGATTCGGCTGCCGGCTCGGTTGCTGTTTGTCCAGGCGGTGTCCCAAGACCCGCCGTGGCAGCTTCAAAGGCTTTCTGATCTTGTTCGGCCCTCTGCTTGCGGGTTTCACTCATCAAGCGTAGTGCTTCATCCCTTTCGCCCGGAGTCAGTTCTTCTTCCAAGCTTTTACGTCCTTTGGCGGCTTCTTTATTGCCTTGTTCCTCAGCCATTGTGTACCAATAAAACGCCAAGGCCAAGTTTTTAGCCACGCCATCACCTGCGGCATAGAGGGAACCTAGGGCCGTTTGAGCACTAGTGTCACCTAGTTGTGCGGCTTTTTGGAACCAACTAGCCGCTTCCACGGGGTTTTTGTCCACCCCCATCCCATAGTAGTTGATAATTCCCAATTTGGATTGAGCCATACGTTCACCTTGCTCAGCCGCTTTGAGGTACCAATGCCGGGCTAGGGGATAATTCTGCTCCACTCCCAATCCTTTCATGTAGAGATTGCCCAAATTGACCTGTGCGGCAGGGTTTCCCTTGTCCGCCAGCGGCTTGAACATTTTCAACGCCGTCGGATAATCCCGGTTAAGCAGTGCAATCAAGCCTGCTTGAAAGTCGGCTAGAGCAGGGATCGGGGCAAGTAATGCAATGATAAATAAAAAATGTCGCAAAATGTTCACTAAGATGCTGTTGTAAGGATTATTTTACCAATATGCTTGCCGCTTTCCATCAAACGATGTGCATTTGCCGCGTCTTTTAATTTGAAAATGGCATGAATTATCGGATTGATCTCACCCGCCTCAAGCTTCGGCCACACCAGTTTCAGCAAGGCTTGGGCAATGCGGGTTTTTTCCTCCACGCTACGAGGGCGAAGCGTGGAACCGGTCAAACTTAAACGTTTATGCATGATGGTTGCCAGATTGATGTTCGCCTTTGGGCCATTCATGACACCGATTTGCACGAGTCTGCCATCCATAGCCAAACAGGACAAGTTGCGTTGCAGATAGTCGCCGCCGACCATGTCTAAAATTACGTCTACGCCGCGATCTTGGGTCATTGTCATGATTGCAGAGGCAAAGTCCTGTTCGCGATAATTAATCGCATGGGCGTCTAGTGACTCGCAAAATTGGCGTTTTTCTTCAGTGCCGGCCGTGGTGAAGACCTCACTGCCAAACGCGCGGGCCAATTGTATGGCGGTCACACCTATGCCGCTGGTTCCCCCATGCACTAACAACGTTTCCCCAGATTGCAATTTTCCCCGTTCAAACAGATTGGTCCAGACCGTGAAGAACGTTTCAGGCAATCCGGCGGCTTGATTCCAATCGAATCCTTTGGGAATAGGGAGGCATAAAGGGGCCGCAGCAATGCAATATTCTGCATAACCGCCCCCAGTGACCAATGCGCAAATTTGTTCGCCCAGCAGGGGGGTTAGGACATTTTCTCCCAAACCCACTACCGTTCCGGCGATTTCCAATCCCAGAATATCAGACGCACCGGGGGGAGGGGGGTATAAACCCTTACGTTGAAGTATATCGGGGCGGTTGATTCCAGCGGCTTCAACTTGTACCAAGACTTCGCCCGGACCCGGCTTAGGAACCGACACAAGGATGGGTTTCAGACTGTCTGGATCGCCGAAGGCTTTAATTTCGATGGCAGTCATTGTGTGCATAAATTGAGACACTCTTAGGCTTTTTTGAATAATAATATACCCGATCTGGGGCAGTGGCACTGAGCGTAGACACGGCAAACTCTTGTCGGATTTGGAAAACGTTGTCAAGGATGGTCTTCTGAGCAGATGCTCACAACCCTCAATTCTACAACTTACCATTCCCTTGGCGTAAACTATTGGCTTTAATCACCACAGCTTTTACCGCCATGCTTGAAGCGCTTGCCAAAATCGTCAGAACCGCCGCCCGAGAAGAGCTGCTGCCCTTCTTTGCCGAAGCCGAACGCCGCTACAAACCGGATGGTGGCATCATTACCGAGGCTGACTTGGCTATGCAGCGCCGAATGACAAGAGAGCTTGCCGTCATAGCGCCTCAATACCGTCTACTGGGCGAAGAAATGACGGTGGATGAACAAAACGAATTGCTGCAATCCAATGTCGGCGGTTTGTGGTGTCTGGACCCTCTGGATGGCACTAGTAATTTTGCCAGCGGAATTCCGTTTTTTTCAGTCTCGTTAGGGTTGCTGATAGACCGGAAACCCTATTTAGGTTTGGTGTATGATCCAATCAGAGACGAATGCTTTACGGCGATCCAAGGTCAGGGCGCTTGCTTAAATGGTAAACCCCTACCGAACGTGCCTACAGGTTTGTCTTTGCGCAAGGTGCTTGCCGTGGTCGATTTCAAGCGTTTATCGTCTCATTTGGCGGTAGAACTGGTTTCGCGGCCTCCCTACAGTTCGCAACGAAATTTTGGCTCGGTGGCCTTGGAATGGTCATGGCTGGCAGCGAGACGTTTTCAAGTGTATCTGCATGGCCAGCAAATGCTATGGGATTATGCCGCCGGGGCTTTGATCCTTTCCGAGGCCGGGGGGTGCATGGAAAACCTTGACGGTGGGGCTGTTTTTTTGCCGCAGTTGCAACCCAGTTCCGCCGTCGCCGCGTGCGATCCCGGGTTATTTGCCGAATGGAAGCACTGGCTTGTCAAGCATAAAGCATGAATTATCTGCCTTGACGTTATCCTTTTTTCAGCTTTTTGTTGCATTCATCAGAATGGCTTTTGGAATTATGCCCCATGTCCATGTAAAATGCCCCATCACAAACCGAATTCCATCAACGCCACCGTCGGTAGCCGATGATGTGCTTGATGTATCGCCCCCTAACTTTGACTGACTTGATTGTAGGAAACCATTAAGATGACTTTCGTAGTGACCGAAAATTGCATTAAGTGCAAATTCACTGATTGCGTAGACGTATGCCCTGTGGATTGTTTCCACGAAGGGCCGAATTTTCTCGTGATTGATCCCGACGAATGCATTGATTGTTCACTTTGCGAGCCTGAATGCCCGGCCCATGCGATTTATTCTGAAGATGAAGTGCCGCCTGCCCAAAGTAACTTCATCGAACTCAACAAGGAACTCTCCAAAATATGGCCGGTGCTGACTGAGGTCAAGAAACCCTCTGACGATGCAGAGGAATGGAAGGATAAACCAGAAAAATTGCAATATCTGGAAAGATGAAGTTACAGCAACTGCGCTATATTTGGGAAATTGCACAACACGAGTTGAACGTCTCCGCCACGGCGGATAGTTTGTACACATCCCAGCCCGGTATCAGCAAACAAGTCAGGATGTTGGAATCCGAGTTGGGGTTGTTGATCTTTGCCCGAAACGGCAAACACCTAACCGAAATTACGGAGGCTGGAAAGCAAATTATTGCCATCGCCGGGGAAATTCTTGGCAAAGCCAAAGATATTAGGAATATTGCCCAAGATCACAAGGACAATAAAGCGGGTACTATCGCCATCGCCACCACACATACCCAGGCTCGTTATGCCTTGCCACCGGTGGTGCGTGAATTTATGCGGCAATACCCCCGTGTCACATTAAACATTAATCAAGGCACCCCGACGCAAATTGCAGAGTTGGCCTCACACGGCTTGGTCGACATGGCCATTGCGACTGAGACGGTGGATCATTTTGAAAATCTGGTTCTGTTGCCTTGCTATGAATGGAACCGCTGCATACTGGTTCCCAAAGACCACCCATTGGCGGGCTTGGCCGATATCAGCCTTCAGGAAGTTGCCTTATATCCGATTGTGACCTACGTCTTCGGATTTACCGGACGATCTCAATTGGATAGGGCTTTTGAAAAGCTTGGTTTACATCCACAAGTGGTGTTGACGGCAGTTGACGCCGATGTCATCAAAACCTATGTCAGGCTTGGGCTTGGCGTTGGCATTGTGGCGAGAATGGCTTACGACCCTGTCATTGACAGCGATTTGATCCCGATTGACGCGGAACATTTATTCGGGCGCAGCGTTACCAAAATTTGCCTACGGCGTGATATGTTCATCCGCAGCTTCATCTATGATTTTGTCCGCATGTTTGCCCCGCATCTCACCCAAGACATCATCCAGCAAGCCCTAGCGCTTAGGGAAAGGCATGAGGTTGAAGCACTGTTCAAGTCCATTCCTTTGCCGGTCAGATGAACGTGTAAAGCATGAGCGTCAGTCGGTTTAATCCTGACGGGCCTTTTAAGATTCAATTGGTCTATTGATCAAGTAGATAGCTTCCCGCAAACAGAAGCACTGACAATAGGACTGCTGGAAAATGCAAGCCGAATCCAAAACCAAATATAATTGCCACGAAAAGTGACAAACTTATTATAAAGCTTCTGTTTGATAGGATATTTATGAGATTTTCTCGCACCAGCTTCATGTCTCTCTTAACGCTAGTCAACTAATTAATTCGCTTGCCTGACAACCATGGTGATTGACAGGGTGAAGTTATCGACAGTTTTGATGTAGTGACTGACTCTGGCTTGGTTTGGCCAAGAGCGGCATTAGTGTCTTGAAAATTAGTCGTTTCGTCAAGAGTTTATCAAAAATACCATGAATATCAATATTCTATCATCAGAGTGCGTTAGGTGAGTGCAACATGGTAGGCGCTCGACAACCCTCAATTTGACAAAATGAGAATTGATGTAAATTAGCAGTATTGAGAAGACTTGACTGATTTTAAGTTTATAATCTTGACCCTCTTGCTTTCAATTGTGATTTAAAACATGCCAACCTCCCCCCTCTATGTAGACACGCCCCAGCAGTTGAGCGAGTTGTGTGCCAAACTAGCTGACGTACCTTGGATCATTTTGGATACGGAGTTCCTGCGCGAAAAGACTTATTTCCCAAAATTTTGCCTGTTGCAGATTGCTGCGAACGGCATCGTGGCCTGCGTTGATCCATTGGCCTTAGAGACGCTAGACGCGTTGTTCGAGATAATTTTCAATCCTCGGATTACAAAAGTTTTTCATTCAGGGCGGCAAGATCTGGAAATAATTTTTAATTTGTATGGGAAACTGCCTGGCCCTGTGTTTGATACTCAAATTGCCGCTCCGTTATTAGGTCTAGGGGAGCAGATCAGTTACGCTGGCTTGGTGGCTGAATTGCTTGGCGTCAACTTGACCAAGTCCCACAGTCGCACCGACTGGACGCGGAGGCCGCTTAGTCCCGAACAAATTCGCTATGCAGCGGACGATGTAATTTATCTGGAGCAAGCTTACCTGACCATGCGCCCACGCTTGGAAAAATTAAACCGATTGTCTTGGTTGGAAGGTGATTTTCAGGAATTGCTTGATACTGCCAACTACGAGAATCCCCCGGAGTTGGCCTGGCAACGCATAGGCGGGGTTAACCAACTGAAAAGCAAACCGCTTTCCATAGTGCAAACGCTGGCAGCTTGGCGCGAGCAAACCGCTCGCAGCCAAGATTTGCCTAGAGGTTGGGTTCTAAAGGATGACGCACTTCTCGATTTGGCGAGGCAACAACCCGCAAACATTGATGAACTCAAGTTGGTGCGAGGTATTGATGATCGCGTGGTGAAGCGTCATGGAGCGATCATTTGCCGCATGATCCAAGAAGCGGCGGGTAGATGTCCGCAAGCCGTGGGGCAAAAAAACCGAACGGGAAAGAAAACTGTCGAGCAAGAGGCGGTTTTTGATTTGCTAATGGCGGTTGTCCGCCTACGTGCCGCACAAAACACAATCAATGCCTCCGTCTTGGCAAGTCGAAAAGACTTGGAACAGTTATTTGATGGCGATCCACACTCAAGCCTACTACATGGATGGCGAAAAACCATGGTCGGGGATGAATTGTCGTCGGTGCTGCGGGGTGAGGTGACATTGAGTATTGAAGACGGCAGACTCAACTTACAGAAAAATGCCTGATTCAGATTTGCCTGAATTCATTCAAGCCTTATGTGACCCGGCTTTGCATGGTAATCCACCTGAGGGTGTGAGATTGGTTGAAACTCATATTTCATGGGTAGTATTGACTGGGAAATATGCGTATAAAATTAAAAAGCCAGTGAATTTTGGTTTTTTGGATTATTCAACATTAGCGTTGCGCCAGTTTTTTTGCATGGAAGAATATAGGCTCAACCAACGGCTGGCATCTTCCATTTACCTGGGCGTCGTCACCATCACTCTTGATAACGGACATTTTGAGATTGAAGGAACCGGCACTGTTGTGGAATATGCCGTCAAACTAAAGCAATTTGACGATTCGTGTCTAGCCGATCGTTTGCTGGAAGAGAATCAAATTTCAGCCGGACATATTGACGGATTGGCCCAAACCTTGGCTGAATTTCACAGCCATTCCACTTTCGCAACGCTTGATGATAACTTTGGCAATCCTGAGACTATTCTGTGTGCGGCGGAACACAATTTCGACCACCTCTTGCGTTTGATCGGGCAGCTTGGAAGTGCCGGGAATGAAGTCACGGACGGGAAGGCTGGCATACCGGTGGGAAACCATGATGAAAGATTCACTCTAGCCTCCAATTTAGAGCGGATAAAGGCTTTAATGGCTTGGACCCGGTCTGAATTCCAAAAGTTGTCAGGGGTCTTTCTAGCCAGAAAAAAGGCTGGGTCTGTCCGCGAATGCCATGGTGATTTGCATAGCGGTAATTTGGTGCTCATCAATGGGCAATTGATCCCTTTTGATTGCATCGAATTTAGCGAAGGCTTACGCTGGGTTGACTGCATGAGCGAGATAGCTTTCATCTTCATGGATATTGATGAGCGTGGTGCAACCGACTTGGCTTGGCGATTTTTGAACCGCTACTTGGAGATCAGCGGGGACTTTTCGGGTCTTGAGGTGTTGCGGTTTTATTGCGTCTATCGCGCATTGGTGCGTGCCAAAGTTGCCGCGCTTAAATTGGAGAAATCACTCGAACCCGCTCAGCGTATCGCTTTGCAGGGGCAATGCCAACGGTATTTGGATTATGCGGGCATGGTAAAAACACATCCCCCAATATTGTTAATTACCCATGGGTTTTCCGGCAGTGGCAAATCGTTTCGAGCCAAACTTTTGGCGGAACGCCTACCGGCCATTCGCATTTCCTCGGATATTGAGCGTAAACGAATAAGCAGGATTGGCAGGTCTAACCAAGGCAGGGAGGAAACCACTACTGACCTTTATTCCGAATCCATGACGCGCTTCACTTACGATTTGTTGTTGAGCCATGCCGGACTTTTGTTAAAATCAGGTTTTAATGTGATATTGGACGCGACCTTTCTTGCATCGGCCAACCGATGTCAGTGTCGCGAACTGGCAAGCCGCTTGGGGGTGAGTTTCTTTATTTTGGACTTTCCAACGCCAGAAGCAATATTGTGCAAGCGCATCGCAGACAGGAAAATACAAGGCGGTGATCCATCGGATGCCGACAAATCCGTTTTGGAGTTGCAATTCGTCAAAGCTGATCCGTTGGACCTACAAGAAATTGCCAATGTCCTGACGGTGAATACGGCAGATAATGCAGGCATAGATGAACTCATGCAGGAAATAAACTACCGCAAAAAAAGTCTAGTAGTTTTGTTTAGATTGGCGAATCAACAAGCTGCTATAAATTTCAAATGCTTCGGTTCCGTAATAAAAGATGGAAACAAATTCTAACAATTCACCTAAAAAAATTGAACTACCTTGCAGTTTAGAAGTGGTAGGGTGCGGCATGTTGTCGGGCCGCACACGTGAATTGACGGGTCATGAAATTTCAATGCAATTTCCCAATCTTGCTTTTCCAAGCGCGAGGAAGCCTAAAGTGGGTGCTTCCGGTATGTTAACTTTCGAATTGGTGATGTATGGAACCCCAAAAGAAACATTGAGGATGCCTTGTCATGTCAATTTTGTAAGTTCTGTCATCGTTAATGTTTCGATCAATGTGCAAACGCTCAACTCCCGCCAGCGAGAGCGTTTTATCGAACTGCTGAAATCTAAATAATGAACGGATAATGCATACCCTTAGCTTGTTACTTTGGACACCTGCTGTTGCTGCGCTGATTACCGCGCTAATACCTGATAATCATCCAAATTGGGTGCGAGGCGTGGCATTGACCGGGATGGTGGGTGCGTTGGTTCTCGCATGGTCATTGACGCTAGGCTTCGATAGCCATTCATTTGGCGTTCAATTCGTCGAATCAACCGCTTGGAATCCAGAGCTGGGAAGTTATTATGCCTTGGGTGTGGATGGTTTCTCCTTGCCCATGGTCTTGTTAGCCACGCTGCTGTCTTTGGTCGCCTTTTTGGCATCATTCAGCCTGAAGGAACGGGTCAAAGGTTACCACGTTTGCCTTCTGATGTTGGAAACCGGCATGGTGGGTGTATTCACCGCCCAAGACTGGGTTTTGTTTTACGTTTTTTGGGAAATGACGTTAATCCCGCTGTTTTTTCTGATTGATCAGTGGGGGGGGAAACGCAGGCATACGGCCAGCTTGAATTTTGTGCTGTATACCATGGGTGGGTCGGTGTTTATGCTGATTGCCTTGTTGGTTATCTATACGTCGTCCACCGAACATTCCACCACCATGGAGGCGATGGGCAAGGCCGCAAACGCCATGCCACGTGACGGTCAAATATTGGTTTTTGCAGGGTTGTTGCTTGGTTTTGGGGTCAAGATACCCATTTTCCCCTTGCATGGTTGGTTGCCTCTGGCTCATGTGGAGGCACCCAGTCCGGTGAGTATTTTGCTATCGGGGGCATTATTGAAAATGGGGGCCTATGGCATGTTGCGAGCGGTTGGCATGTTGCCTTTGGCGGTGGCTGCATTACAGCCATTATTGATGGGATTGGCCTTGGTTAGCATTGTCTATGGCGGATTATTGGCTTGGAGGCAGAGTGATCTCAAGGCTATGGTGGCCTATTCATCGGTGAGTCACATGGGCGTGGTAATGCTCGGCTTATCGGCCATGAATCAAACTGGTTTGTTGGGGGCGACCTTGCAAATGTCCGCCCATGGCTTGGTTGCTGCCGCACTGTTCCTATTGATTGGGCTTCTTTATGAGCGAACGCATACGCGGGAAATCGGCGATTATGGTTCGTTAATGCGGGTCACGCCACGGTTTGCAGTATTCACTACCTTGGCTTTGTTGGCTTCAATGGGCTTGCCAGGGACCGTGGGTTTCGTCGCAGAATTGCACACCTTAATCGGAGGATTCGAACGCTGGGGTTGGTGGGTGATTGGATTAAGCCTCGGCATTCTAATCAGCGGTGCTTACGCATTGCGGACCATTGGTCGCTTGTTTACCGGGCCAATCAGCCCACGAATGAATCAAGTGGCCGATCTTCATGGGCTGGAACTGGCTGCCGTGGGTTTGTTGAGCATTGGGGTTGTCATGCTGGGTTTAATGCCTTCTCCATTATTGAAGCTAATTGATGCTTCGGTGGTTAACCTAAGTTGGATTGGCACGGTTAAAAATCCTAATCTGGATTTCCATGGGTATTAGCACTAGACCGGAAAGTAACCGGAAAAAATTTGATGGCGCTGCCGAACAGAGTATTCGGCTCAGTCTAAAGGCTGCTGTTGACCATTTGAACCATATCCTACCGGGGCAAGCGCCCATTTTAAACTTTGTCCATCACAATACCCTGCATGGCTATCAACACCTGCCCTTTGCCGAAGGCTTGAATGCATCGGAAAAACTGAGCGGAATTTATGGTTACCATACCGAGGAAGAGTTTCGCCGATTTTATGAACTTGGCCGTATTGATGACAATGACTTGGCGGTGGCACTCGAACGTAAATTAGGCAGGCTTGATTCTCAACCAGTAAAATTAGGGGAAAGCCTCGTTGAACGATTTGAAGCCTATCGGATCGCTTTGCTATTTGGCATTGACTCGGTCACCCCCAACCAGTTCAATTGGCAAGTGGAAGAAATGGATATTTTGCATCGTTTTCAGGCTGACCTCCCAGTCACCCGCCAAGCAGACTTGTTGCGAGGCTCCTTGTCTGAACGCCAAACCGTTGAAGAGTTATGGAGTGCGTGCCTTGATGTGTTCAGCTTGGAATATTACCGATATCACCCCGAGTTACTGACAGAGATTTCACTAAAGAAAGCGGCAGAAATCTTGGAAACACTCGACATTCAAACTCGTCAACCCGATGTTTGCTCCATTAACCCGGGTGTTCATCAACTGATGAGCGATGAATCTCAAACAATATTGGCTACAATGTTGGCGTCGGTCGGAACAAAACATACCTTTCGTTCCCTGCTGTTACATTTGACTGGCGTAGATTTGCTCGACCAAGTGCGACCATTATTGATTCGTTTTTGTGCGTCCCACCTGGATGAAGGTTTGGCCGCATGGCATTCGCCGAGTCGAGGCGAGGGTCTCTACACCGCTTGGAAACGTGCAGCGTCCACCGATGTTTCGCTAGCATTGGCAGAGCTGTCCGGTTGGCGAGACGCTTTATCCAAGCTGCCAGAGGACTCGGTTGATGCGGTGGCTTACCTCTTACAGAACTTGGACATTCCACAAAGCAAATGGGGGTCTTACCTTGAAAAGCTTGCCTTGGAATTGCCGGGATGGGCGGGTATCATCAATTGGCGGGCTCAACATTCCAGCTATGCGGCCAACCGTAAAGCCCCGGTATCGCTGATGGACTTTCTGGCCATCCGGCTTTTCTTCGATAGCCTATGGGTAGAGCATATAAGCCGGGTAACTTGGGGCCATGCGGGGAAGCTGTCTGCGCTGGAGGCATATTTCCAGCGTCACCCCTCTGAGTTTTTGGCTAGGCATAGCTTGTTTGCCGGCGAGTTGCCCGAATATTTAGCCAATGGCGTTCAGAAACTGATCAGCCTATCTTGGTCCGAAAGGACGCACCCTGAAAATTGGCGAGTTTTGGCGGATATGATCTGGACATGGAAGCATAGCCATGCGGCTGAACAGTCTGAAATCCTTACGGTTTATCAGAGTGTTTGGCGCTTGTTCCGTCTATGCCAGCACTTGGGGATGACCGCAAAATCCCTGCGAGGAGCGTCACTAGCTGAAGCAGGGCAAGTGTTGAGTTTGCTTGATGATCTTAAGCTTTCAGAAAAAGGCGAAATATGGTTGCTCGCCTACGAGAATCACTATCGCGAAGGGTTATTTGCCGCCCTTTCTCAAAACCATGGTCGCGGTCGTTGGCATGAGCGTAAAACCCGACCACAGGCGCAAGTAATCTTTTGCATGGATGACCGTGAGGAAAGTATTCGTCGTCATTTGGAAGAACAAAACCCAGCGATCGAAACCTTGGGTGCAGCCGGCTTCTTTGGTGTGCCGATGAATTGGTATGGTTTAGATGACACAGAGCCGACCCCTTTGTGTCCGGTAGTTGTGACTCCATCTCATGACATTCGGGAGCAAGTTCAGACGGGCCATGAAAACTTGCTTGCCAAGCATCAACGTGGTCGGGTTTGGAAAGATAAATTCAACCGACTAGTTTTCCAAGAAGTGCGACGTAATCTGACGGTGTCAAGCGCTTTGATTGTTTTGCTGGCTCCTGGGGCATTGGTCGTTTTGGCGGGCAAACTGTTCTTTCCCCGCCATTTTGAGAAGCTGAAAAGCAAAGCAAAGCAGGTTTTTGTCCCTCTGGTTCCGACCCAACTCCAACTGACTGCGTCCGAGGATTGTGAAAAAGCAACACCGGACAGACCACGCTTGGGGTTGACCATTGCCGAGCAAACGGAACGGGTTGCGGCATTTTTGCGGAATGTGGGCTTGACTTCCGAGTTTGCCCCGATTGTGGTGTTAAGCGGGCATGGTTCCACTAGCCGAAACAACCCACACCTTGCCGCTTATGATTGTGGCGCGTGTTCGGGTCGCCATGGCGGTCCCAATGCCCGTGTATTTGCGGCGATGGCGAATTGTAGCAAAGTCCGCAAGCAGTTGGTCGGACAGGGCATTCAAATCCCTGTGGACACTTGGTTTATAGGAACCGAACATAACACCTCTGACGAAAGCTTCACTTGGTATGACTTGGATGATTTGCCACGCCACTTCTTACCCCTGTTGGAATCTTTGCGCACTGACTTGCGCCGTGCGTTGCTGCTTTCAGCCCATGAACGCTGTCGCCGCTTTGCATCGGCTCCTCGTAAACCCAGCCTAATGAAGGCGTTCAAACATGTGGTGGGGCGTTCTGCCGATTTTAGCCAAGCCCGGCCAGAACTGGGTCATGCCACTAACGCTGCGGCACTGATTGGCCGTCGCGCAGTCACCCGAGGGGCATTTTTTGACCGGCGGATTTTTTTGATTTCATATGACCCCACGCAAGACTCTGAAGGCCATATTCTTGAAGGGATATTGTTGGCGGTTGGTCCAGTGGGGGCAGGCATCAACTTAGAATATTACTTTTCCACCGTGAATAATGACAGGTTTGGTTGCGGGTCTAAGGTTCCTCACAATGTGGCAGGTTTGTTCGGGGTGATGGAAGGGACAAGCAGCGATTTGCGCACGGGTCTGCCGAAACAGATGATCGAGATACACGAGGCCATGCGCTTGCAAGTTGTTGTTGAGTCCAAAACGGAAGTACTCACCGCCATTTACCATCGGCAGCCTAGTTTGCGTGAGTTGATAGGCAATGGCTGGTTGCTGCTCAGCAGTATACATCCTGATACCGGTGGCATTGCGTATTTCGAGCCTGAACGTGGGTTTGTAGATTGGCAAGGTTCGGATCATCAGCTTCCCGTCGTGGAACGTTCCCAAGATTGGTATGACGGACATAGGGAGCCTCGACCCCCGGCATTGATCGCCCATCCTGACAAAAGTGAGGGAGTTCGCCATGTTATCTGACATTCTAGCCCTGTCACCTTTGCCTCCATTGTTGGCGGCCACCGTTATGGGTGTTGGCATCTTAGCTGGACTGGTGAAGGGCGAGCAGAGTGAGCGGTTCACAGGCCAACTAGGTTTCTGGTCGGCCGTGGCCTCGCTGATTATAATCGCCACGGCAATCGTTTTTTATTCCATGGGCCAGCTTGAACATCGGATTGATTTGGGTACATGGATCAAAAGTGGAACGTATCAGATTGACATTGGGTTCTTTTTCGATGGCTTGAGCCTGACACTTGCCGGATTGACTGCGTTTTTTGCGGTCTCGGTCATGCGCTTTTCGAATAATTATATGCATCGGGAAGTCGGATTCCATCGTTTTTTTCTTGTGCTTTCATTGTTTTCGGCGGCTATGTTATTGCTCGTCACAGCAGGGAATGCCGCACTTTGTTTTGTCGGTTGGGAGTTGGCTGGTGTCTGCTCATTTCTGTTGATAGCCTATAATTTTGACCGTCCGAATGCGGCTGAAAATGCAACACGCGCCTTTATCACCAATCGAATTGGCGATGCTGGTTTCGTTATTGGCATCACCTTCTCCTATCTGTGGGCTGGGGATATAGGGTGGTCAAACATCACAAGTGTGGATGCCCATTTGAAAGAATGGCAGGCTGGGGTGTTAGCTAGCAGCTTCCTACTCGCCGCTGTCGCCAAATCTGCGCTCTTTCCGTTATCACCTTGGTTGGCAAGGGCAATGGAAGGGCCTACCCCGTCAAGTGCAATCTTTTATGGGGCAGTCATGGTCCATGCCGGGGTTTATCTAGTACTGCGTTTGCAAGGTTTGTTTGAACAAGCGCCGTTAGTCATGGGGTTAATGGCGGTAATAGGATTGTTGACCGCTGTTTATGGATATTTTTGTGGATTGGTGCAGACTGACGTTAAAAGTGCCCTGATATTTTCCACTACTGGGCAAATTGGTCTGATGTTCCTTGCGGCAGGCTTGGGGTTTTGGCATTTAGCATTATTTCATCTTTGTGCGCATGCCATATTTCGTGGCTACCAATTTCTAGCTTCACCCTCTCTGATGCATGGAGTGATGGGTGTCCCGCAACGGATTGTCCATCCGTGGTTGGGTAAAAACCGATTTCTCCATTTGGCCGCATTGCAACGCCTTTGGCTGGAAGCCTTGGGCGACAGGCTATTGGTCAAACCCGTCATGGCACTGGCATCTGATTTGAATTCTTTTGACCAGCAAGTGGTTGACCCCGTTTTTGGCCTACCGGCTCCTATGGCAAGTCCGACGAATATTTTAGACAGAGGGGGGGCGTGTGGCAAAGAGGGCAGTCGGTTAGTTGATCCTGACGTTATCCGGGTGAGCGGTTTCCCCGGATATATAGTAAGCGTCTGTGCAAATGCCTTGCATTGGATTGAGGAAAAATTGGTTTTGCAAGGCGTTGGCCTGAATATGATATATTTTGGACGAAGGCTGGGCGTCCGTCTGAATGACATCGAAACCATGCTCAATCAACCGCGATATTTAATTGTATTTATTCTTGCCACTTTGTTGGCAGTATTCTGAGCTTAAGACGATGACAGGGGAACATATCGGGTCTCAGCATATTTTGAGTGCGCTAATCGTCCTGCCCTTGCTTGCCATGTCGCTGGCTTGGACAGTGCGATCCGCCCAACAGGCTTTTTTGTTGGGTGTAATCGCCGCCATAGCCGAATTGGGAATATCCATTTGGCTGTTTATGGTTTTTCGAACGGACACGCCGGAATTGCAATTCATTGAACGCATACCGGTCACGCCGTTCTTGTCATTTCATTTAGGCGTAGACGGAATCAGCATTCTGTTCGTTGAATTGACTGCCTTGTTGACCCTGCTGGTGATTTTGTACGGGGAGATTGTCGATGAAAGTCCTGCCGGCATTTATGTAGCCAGCGTATTTGCATTTCAAGCAGTCATGATGGGGCTGTTTCTAAGCATTGATTTGCTTGAATTCTGGATGGCTTCCGCCTTGGAATTGATTCCGGCCTCATTCATACTTCAACGATGGGGTTTTGGCCAGGGTAAATCCATGGCTCTCAGGCGGTATCTGGTAGACATGCTCGGTGGGTTGGGGCTGATGTTGGTGGCGATCTTGATTGTCGGATGGCATCATGCAGAAGCCTCTGGCACTTGGTCGTTTGCTTTGTCAAATTTGTTGGATACCCCGCTTTCCCGTTCCCAGCAATCCTTGAGTTTTATATTATTTTTCTATGCGCTTTCAATCCGCATGGCCCTTTTCCCTTTCCATGCCTGGTTGCCTGTCGTTGCCCAACACGGACCGCTCACCACCATTTGTGTGTTTTTGGTTGGACTCAAAGTTGGCATTTATGCTTTGCTGCGTTTCGTGTTGCCGCTATTCCCCGAAGCTGCCCATCAATGGAAATCGTTTGTCGTTGGATTGGCGATAGTAGGCATATTCTATGGCGCTCTGTTGGCACTCATGCAGATCAACTTACGCCGGCTGTTGGCATTTTCTGCCGTCAGCCAGACTGGAATGTTAGTGATAGGCGTGTTTTGTCTGAATCGGGAAGGTCTACAGGGAAGCTTGCTGTTGGGAATCAATTTTGGGGTGGCGGCAAGCGCCTTATTGTTTGTGACGGGTGTACTCTATCGTAGCACACACACTACGATGTTACCTCGCTTGGGTGGTATGTTTGACTCGCTGCCCTTGCTTGGGCTGACCTTTTTGTTGGCTGCGCTGAGTACCATGGCCATGCCGGGGACACCAGGGTTCGATGCCGCACACCTAATGCTTGAAGGTGCTATTGAAACCCACAATTGGGGGGTTGCCGTCGCCATGGCATCGGGAAGCGTTGCCTCTGCCGCATTTTTGTTATGGGCCTTTCAGCGTACTTTTCTAGCCAGTCGTCGGGATGCGGCTTTACGGCCTGAAAAAATAAGATTGAGCATCCCGGAAGCCGTTTTGGTCGGCGCGCTTTGTTCGGTGCAGTTAGGTGTGGGGTTTTACACTGAGCCTTGGCTGGAAATTGTCGATGCTTCCCTAGTCAAGCTTGCCAAGAAAATTAATGCCCGGACAAAATAATCTGCCCGGCCTATTCAATCAAATTTTTAGACCGCATGTCGAATAGTCCTTTTCCCATTTTGAGCTGGCTCATCTTTTTCCCCTTTGCGGCTGGAATGTCTCTTTTCGTGTTCAGTAATGAAAGATATGCTCGCAAGTTAGCCTTGCTTGCCGCATTCCTTGAACTTTTAACGACAGTCTGGTTATTACATGATTTTCGATCTTCGATAATCGATATGCAATTCGTCGAACGCATGGATTGGATACCCACCCTAAATATTCAATATCTGTTAGGTGTTGATGGAATCTCAGTCCTTTTCCTACCGCTTACCGCATTACTGAATGTTTGCGTGATCGCTTCATCATGGACTACTGTCCATACACTGACTCGCCTTTATTTTGCACTGTTACTTTGCTTGGAAAGTGTCACCATGGGGATTTTCTGCGCCTTGGATTTGGGCTTGTTTTTTCTATTTTGGGAATTGACCCTGCCCCCGATTTATTTTTTGATTAGCCTATGGGGTATAGGGCCGCAACGCCGCTATGCCGCGATTAAATATACGCTGTTTATGTTGACAGGAGGCGTTCCCTTGTTATTGGGTTTTATATTGATGGCATTGAACAATGCCAATGAAACCTCAATGACCCTTCCCATGGGCTTGAGCTTTGATTATGTCGCGCTGTTGGAAACCCCAGTTCCATTGGCGATGCAATCAACTATTTTTATTCTGCTGTTCATCGGATTCGCAGTCAAGGCACCCTTGTTTCCATTCCATGTCTGGTTGCCGACGGTGGCTATGCAAGGCCCTGCCGGGGTCTCAGTTGTTTTGTTGGGCTTAAAGCTCGGACTTTATGGCATTATTCGCTTTGCAGTCCCTTTTGCACCCCAAGCCACTCAACAATATTCTAAAGTATTGGCAGGTTTCGGGGCATTTTGCGCTTTGTATGGAGCATTGGTTGCCATAAAACAAACCAATTTGCGCCGAATGCTCGCCTATTCAAGTGTTAGCCATGTTGGGTTGGTGTTAATTGGCATTGCCGCAATCAATATTCAAGGCATACAAGGTGCGGTGTTTCAATTGTTCAATTTTGGCATTGTCGCTGGCGGGCTTTTTCTATTGGTTGGCTTCCTTCATCACCGCTTGGGTTCAACCGATTGGACGGCCTTGAGCGGAGTTGCCCGGACTATGCCATTGTTAACCAGCATGATATTCTTACTAGGCTTGGCAGCAATGGGCGTTCCTGGAAGCAATGGCTTCGTCGCCGAAAATTTGATTATTGTTGGCGCATTCAAATCTCATGTCGGCGTTGGGCTTGCCGCACTCATGTCCGCAATTTTGGGTGCTGCTTATTTTATGAATGCGTTCCGTTGTGCATTCCTCGGGCCTGTTGTTCGTCGTGATGTCAAAACGGCTGTCGATTTGCGGCCTAGGGAATTAAGCATGGCCTTGACTTTGGTGTTATTGACCGTAGGTTTTGGGGTCTTTCCTCAAACATTTTTGTCATTTAACCAGAAACCATTGCAGGCTTGGGTTGCCCGGCTAGAAGGCGGACACCCGGCGACGTTGGCGATGGTAGTTAAAAATTGATTAAAGAAGTGATGGCATTTCAAAGATAACTGCAATATTATTGAAATAATTTGAGATTATATATGATTTATAATAGTTTTATAAAGTTCTGTCGTAGTAAAAGTATTTTAATTATCTTTGGCTTTTTTTTATTCTTACAGTTTTTATTATTGGCTTACACTTTCCCGCTTTCAGAAATAAACTCTGGAAAGCCATTTTTATATATTGACCATCCATTTCATCTCTATCAAATAGAATTAGCAAGATCATTACTAAAGCAAACACTCTTAGTAGGTTACGACCCTTTTTTTGCCGCAGGAGTTATAGGTGGGATATTTTATAATCCAAGTGCTAAATTTCCTATATTATTATCTTTAATTTTACCTGATACCCTTTCAACCGAAACTATATATGCATATTATGTATTTATATGTGAGTTAATTGCGCCAAGTATAATTGTTGTCGTTTGTTATGCTCTCCGATGGCCGTTATTGCATAGTATATTTGCAGTGTTGGTAGGATGGTTATTCTGGTGGATAGGTGCATTTCATTGGTATAGTACTGCTGGAATGGTAAGTTTTGTATGTTCAACCTATCTTGGTATTGCTTTTAGTGTATGGGTTTGGTCCATTTGTGAGGATGGTCAAAAATCAAGTACGATTAAACTTATTCTAGCCGGTGTGGCGGGTGGATTGGGGCTATGGTTGCACCCTACATTTTCTATAGTTCCGATTGCTCTATTTTGTTCCTTCATGCTTGTCAACAGAGAGCGTTTTTCATTCTTAATAATAGGTAAGGCTTTAGTAATATCCATAGTTTCAGTTACGATAGCTTTGCCATGGGTAATACCCGTAATGAATTGGGGAAAAATTTTTTTTAATGGAATCCCTTATCAAAGGGCCTTCGGAATCAAAGTGCTACTCAACCCACTATTTGGGGTATGGGATATCTCAATGGGTTCGTTTCTTAATCCCTTTTCTGTTATTATTTGCTTATCAGGGTTAGTATTCGTTGATCGCATCGAACAAAAAAAATTTCTACCTTTTATTGTTGCTGGTTTTGTTCTCCTCTTATTTGGTTCATTTGCTGGAATCAACGAAACGATTGGAACCATCCTTCAGCCTAACCGTTTCATTGCGAGCAGCTTTTTACTATTTGGTTTGGGTGCCTCATTTGTGGCAGGGAATTATTTTACTCGTTTTCTTAAATATGGAAATGGAAAGCTTGTAAGTATCGCAAGCTTTTGTGCGTTCTTGGTATTGCTTATTCCCTTAAGGGAAGTCGCTAGAGAAGTCTCTACCGGCAACCATGGTCATTATGGTAAGATACCTCCTGAAATCACCGAAAAACCAAAAATTGTTACGTGGCTTGAAACTTGGATTAAAGAGAATACTTCAGTAGATGAGCGCATTCTTTTTGAAACATCGGCGGGTCGAATTCATGGAGGTGGACATATTGCCGGATATCTCGCACTAAAAACAAAGCGTGAATTTATTGGTGGAATGTATCCCTATACCTTTAATAATATGTCATTTTGGGATAAATTTGGCTTTGGTGGTCCGATTGGTGAGCTAAGCGAAGATCACTTTATGAAAGGACTAGACATATATAATGTCGGTTGGATTATCGCACATACGCCAGAACTTAAGATTTTATCCCAACGTTTGCCAAATAGTAAGCTGGTTGCGGAATACGGTCCTATAAGTATATTTCATTTAGATCATAAGCCATCCTACTTACAATCTGGTTTGGCTCGGATTGAATCGCGCGATTTTAATAGAATTGTAGTTACTGATGCGAAAGGTTCAGAATTGGTCTTGCGTTATAATTGGAGACCTGAGCTAGTTACAAATCCACCATCTAAAATTGTGCCAGAGCAAGTTGCTCAAGAATTTCCGCCGTTGATTAAAATAGTTAATCCACCTGATCGGTTTGAAATTAGCATACAGAGTAACTAAACATTCATATTCAATTAATTTGAATTATACAGCGTTTTCAATACCAAATAGTTACTTAATAATGAATATATGCAACATGTAGGAGCGGGCCACGCCCGCGATAAATAGCCTATTTTTGAAGACTTGGCCCAAACAATCGCGGGCATGGCCCGCTCCTACGGATCAA
>CAIWDB010000228.1 GCA_903911305.1 uncultured Methylococcaceae bacterium
GCCAAGCCTTGCACGACCCCGGCGGCGATCCGCACACCAGTGAACGAACCCGGCCCACGTCCAAACGCCAGTGCATCCATTTGCTTGAGGCTTAACCCGGCTTCGGCGAGCAGGGATTCGAGCATCGGCAATATTAGCTTGTTATGCTGTTGCGGGGCCAATAGATAACGTTCGGAGATTTCACCGTCTATGAACAAGGCAGCGGAACAGGCTTCGGTGGAGGTTTCTAGGGAGAGGAGTTTCATTGGTTTGTTTTTTCAATTTGTTGGATGGATAAGGCACAAGTGAGTAATGTGACTTTTAAAATTCGTTTTCCTGAATAAGAATATCCACTCAATCGCGAATGTTCCATTAAACTAGCTATCCTAATCTAAATTTCAACCCGTAGGCTGATCTATGACTTACACACCACCCAACAATATCCTAACAATCCTGAATTCTATCGAGTTTCAGGAACCACTAGCACTCGGCGACCCCCGCTATGTGAACACGCAAGCAGCGCGGGGCAGCCAAAAGACTTTGAAACGTTTGGCGCTAAAGTTTGGCCTAATGTTGACAGATGGGCAGTTTTTCCCGCCTACGCAAAAACATTCGCTTTTTTTTGGTCACAGAGGAAGCGGCAAGTCCACGGAACTTCGACATTATGCACGAGAGTTAGGCAAGTTAGGCCGATTCTTCGTCGTGGAGGTCGATATTCCCAAACAACTGGATTGCAATAACCTACAATTTGCCGACGCGCTAATGGTCTTGGCGCGTTCTCTACTCGCAGAATTAAAAGAACTAAAGTTAATTTTGCCCCAAGATGCATTGGTCGAATTGGAAAACTGGTTTGCCGAACGGGTGCTTAATACCGAGGAGGCTAAAGAATTCACTCTTGAAGTAAAAACCACCGTGACGGCGAAAGGCGGTATTCCTTATCTACTTGAGCTACTCGCCAAGTTTAGCTCGGCATTCAAGTCGAATGTCACCTACAAAGACAACCTTCGCCGGGTTATTCGCAATAGTTTCACCCAATTTGCAGTTGTCTTCAACAATCTTTTAGAAACTGTGGAAAAAAGGTTGCAGGAGGAAGGCTTGGCCCAACGGGTATTATTCATCATTGACGGCACTGACAAAATGCGCATTGATGATACCCGGCGATTCTTTGTAGAAGATGCTGAGCTTTTGCTTGCCATCGACACCCTAATCATTTACACCGCCCCGTTAACCCTGAAATATGAAGGCAACCTAACCCAAAGCTTGGATGCCGACCTGATGCTGCCGATGATTAAGCTATATGATGTCGAGGGTAAGCCCCACGAATCCGGCGGGCAGGCCATGAGGGAAATTCTGTTGAAGCGCGCCGATGAAAGCATATTTACGAACCAAGACGACATTAGCCGGTTGGTGGAATATTCTGGTGGGCATCCCCGTGATTTATTGCGACTGCTGAAGCTATGCTGTGAATTTGCAGAAGACAAGCAAATCGACACTGAATCGGTAGATCAGGCAATTCGCCAACTCGCCTCGGAATATCGCTGTTTCTTGGAACCTGAGGATTATAAATTGCTGGCGGAAATAGACCGCAATCCCCTCAATATCGGCAATGATGAGCGCACTCGCAACCTATTGTATAACTTGGCCTTGCTGGAATACAACGACGGTTCCTGGCGACGCAGCCATCCAGTGATAAGGACGCTGCAAGGCTATTTACAAGCCCAGAAATCGCTTCCCCCTACAAAAACGACTGAACCGTTGGACCCGCAACCGTGATTTCACCAGACCTATCTCGGTTTGAATTTGCCCGCCATCTGACGGGGGCCGAACTATCGCCCGAACATTCAGCGAATTTTCAACGGCTGATTAAAGATTTGCGCTATGGCGGACAATTCCAATTGCTGATCGTCGAATTCAATGACTGGAATGTACGCGAAGACTTGATCCGATATATTGACAAGGTGCTGGAGCAGGCTGGCATGACAGCGGGGCGGGTTGAACTCAACTCGGCAGACTATCCCAATGTTGCAACAATGGAGGCTGAACTGGTCCGTTTGGCGGTATCTCATAGCGTGGTGCATTTAATAGGCGGAGAAAGCTGGTTCAACGATACCCGCTTAGATAATTTCAACTTACGCCGGGAAGCCATCGCCCAATCGCTGGCAGTGCGTTTGGTGTTATGGCTGGACGCGGCGACGGTGCGCCGTTTTGCCCAACTCGCACCGGATTGGTGGGCATGGCGGGGCGGGGTGTTTTCGTTTTGTGTGTCACATCTTGGTCTTCCTGCCAAATTTCCCACGCCTCAACTTGGGCCGATTGATAACCGTAGCCTAGCAAAACGTAGCCGACGTATTAGCGAACTGCGTACCTTCTTAGACTCCGATCCTCCCCCACCGGATGAGCTAGCTTTGCCGTTATGGGATGAACTGGCAGGTTTGTATTACGACTTGGGAGTATGGGATCAAGCCCTAAGCATTCGTAAAGGGAAACAACTCCCTATTTCTGAGCGACTCTGCAATATGCGTTACGATGTACGAGAAAAAGCCGTAACACTTGGAAAGATCGCTGGCATCCTACATGCTCGGGGGCAGTTGGACGAAGCCTTGAGTATCCTCACCCAAGAACAACTACCCATCTATGACCGAACCGGCGATGTGCGCGGCAAATCCGTCACCCTTTTTGAAATTGGATTGATAGAACTTAAACAAAATAAAGCAGAACAAGGATTCAAGAATATTGCGGAGGCTTACCGGCTATTGGAAACGACACACTACGCAGACGGACTTGTTGCAGTAGGAGTGCCTTATGGCAAGATGCTTTGTGAACAAGGCAATCTTAATCAAGGACTTAAAGTTTTGAAAACGGCTCACGACAATGCGATAAATCTTGGTCAAAGCGACTGGGTTAAGAACATAGCTGAGTTAATGCAATCGTTTGCTTGAAACCTTAATAAATATCAGGTAGGGGCGAATTCATTCGCAAACGGGCGGCAAAAGCAGCCCCTACATTCTAACTTTGAAAGAAATTGGCATACATCCACATATTTCCTTACCCATCAATCTCCATCTGCGTCAAATACAGCCTCAAATCAAATTCCAATTGATGGTAATTCGGTTCCATATGTAGGCATAACTGGTAAAAGGCTTTATTATGCTCCCGCTCTTTCAAGTGGGCCAGTTCATGTACGGCAATCATTTTCAAAAACTCCGGGGGAGAGGTTTTAAACAAGTCGGCGATTCTAATTTCCCGCTTGGCTTTCAACTTGCCACCTTGCACTCTGGATAAGCTGGTATGGGTTCCAAGGGCATTTTTGATGATATGCAGATTTTTGTCGAACACCACTTTATTGAGTGGTTCCGATGAGCGCATATAACGGTATTTCAGTTCCATGACATAATCATAAAGTGCTTTGTCGGTGCGTATGTCATGGCTGGCAGGATACTTTTTGGCGAGCATGTCGCCCAAGCGATCTTCGGCAATCAATTGCCGGACTTGGGTTTTGAGTTCATCAGGATAATGGGTTAAATATTTAAGCTTGGGCATTTTTAGATGATTTTCGAATAGACTGTCAAGGCTTGCCTTGACAGTCAAAGCAAGCTTTGACGCTGCATAAGTTTATCCGGTTCATCATTCAGAAAGGTTTCCCGACTCAGAAACCATATTCCACTCCATACTAAAAAACTCCTCCACCCGATTCAGCATTCTAGTCCGTTTCATCGGTGGCAAGCTGTTGAGGAATACCTTGCCATAGGGTTTGCTCAATAAACGCGGATCGCACAGCATCAACACGCCTCGGTCGTCGCTGGAACGGATCAAGCGGCCCGCGCCTTGCTTCAGGGCGATCACGGCGGCGGGGAGTTGGTAACTGTTGAATGGACTATGGCCTTGTTTTTTGATGGCTTCCAAACGGGCGCTCAGAACCGGGTCGCTAGGCGAAGCAAACGGGAGTTTGTCGATAATGACACAAGACAGCGCCTCGCCGCGCACGTCCACGCCTTCCCAAAAACTGGCCGTGCCGAGCAATACGCCATTGCCGGCCTGTTTGAACGCTTCCAATAATGCGGCCTTGGGTTGGCTGCCTTGGATGAATAAGGGAAAATCGACGACTTCCGGCAGTAGCGTCGCGGCGGTTTGCAAAGCATGGTGGCTGGTGAATAACATGAACGCCCTGCCCCGGCTGGCTTTTAACACCGGCACGGCGGCGTTGACCACGGCGGCAACATAGTTGCGGTCGGAGGGTTCGGGCATATCCACCGGCACATACAACATGCTTTGGTTGCGGTAATCGAAGGGGCTTTCCCAGGATTCTGCGGTCGCCCCGGTTAACCCCAAGGAAGCGGAAAAATGCTGAAAGTCTTGGGCGACGCTCAGCGTGGCAGACGTGAACACCCAAGCTGCATCGCTGTTATGGTGGAACTTGGCAAATTCCCCTGAAATTTCCAGCGGGGTACAGTTCAAGGTGAAGTTGCGCTTGAAGGTTTCAAACCAGCGCACATTGTTGCTTTGGGTGTTGACCAGAAACTCACCCAAGCTAGACATGGCATCCAAGCTTCGCTTCCAGCACGACTCCAAGCCTTTGCCGCGAACACTGGCTTGCTTCAACATCTCTGCCAATATGGTCAGTTGCTGTTTGACCCGATCCATGTGCTTGACCACTTCCTCCTCATGTTCGACCGCACTCCAAGCATCTCGCCGACCATCGACTCCGAAAGCCAGCCGTAAGTCCGCCACAGCGTTTTCCAGCTTTTCCGCCTCGGTTGCCAATTCGGGCTGATCCATGGCATCTTTCAACTGTTCCATGACGATGTCGTTAGCGAGTTCGTTCAATTGCCTTGAACCAAAAGAAAGCCCTAAAAACTGAGCGGCGGTTTCGGCAAACTGATGGGCCTCATCAACAACAATGACTTCAGGGTCGGGCAGCAACTCACCAAAACCGTCATTTTTCAAAGCCCAGTCTGCCCATAAAAGATGATGGTTAATCACCAACACTTCGGCATCTTGGGCATTGCGGCGAGCTTTGACTAACAGGCATTCGGCAAGATTGGGGCATTCTTGGCCTAGGCAATTGTCAACCGTGGAAGTGACATGCGGCCATAGCGGAGACGATTCGCTGACATCAACCACTTCGGCAATGTCGCCGGTTTCGGTGTGTTTCGCCCACCGCCTAATGCTTTCCAATGCGGCAATGTCCTGCCTGCCATGCCCCACACGGAACCCTTGGGAATTTTCCAAGCGATAAAGGCATAGATAATTGCTACGGCCTTTAAGCAATGCGGCTTGGAAAGGAACCGCCAAGGCATCGCGCACCAACTTCAAATCCTTGCCAAAGAGTTGGTCTTGCAGATTTTTTGTGCCAGTCGAGACAATCACCCGTTTGCCTGAGACAATGGCTGGAATCAGATAGGCAAAGGTTTTTCCTGTTCCGGTCCCGGCTTCTGCAATCAGGCTGGACTTGCTCTCAATCGCCCGTTGCACAGCCTGAGCCATAGCCAATTGCGCCGGACGGGTTCGGAAGCCTTGCAGATGCTCCTCCAACAACCCGCCGGACCCGAAAATGCTGGCAAGATCGTACACTTATCGCTTCGCCTTGGCGTCAGCTTCAACCGCACCTTCCACATCGCCCTTTTGACGGCGGGCTTCGGCAATGATGGTCCAATTTTTTCCGACTAAGGTTTTATTGTCCTTGGCCATCACATTTGACTTTTTTGCCAAATCCTCCGCCAAACCCGGTTGATTCTGTTTCAGCCGGACTTCGGCCAATTTTTGCCATAACAACGCATTGCGCGGCTGGATGCGAATGGCCCGTTCCAAGGTGGCTGCGGCATTTTCCAACTGACCACTGGCAGAATTGTCGTCAGCTTCTTGCACCAACGCTAGCACGGCGGGTGACTCGGCAGGCACACTCGGAGTAGTCACTGTTTTATGGACTTGCGATGTGCCACCGCTTGGGGCTTGACCCTCTTTGGGCGTGCTTTCCCCAACGCTGACGGGAGGTGATTCAATCGGTGCTTCGACACGCTTCTCCGGTATGACAATTTCGGGGTAATATTGCTTGGTGGCTGAAGGCGGGGTGCAAGCAGTTAAGGCCAGCAGCATAAGCATTGTTAAAAATACGGGGGCTTTCGTCATAATGACCATTCGGTTGTTAACTTTTAGCATGGTTTCAGTTCGGGTTGTTCGACTTTATTGAAATGAGTGTTTGCGTCAACGAATGAACCAAAAACCAATATTATGAACTGCCAAGGTCAAACTGTCTCCTTTTAGGCTATGCTCAAACCCATCATAAGCCCAAGGCAGGAAAATCAAAAAGTCCAATCTTTAAATGTCACATGAGATGAAATGCAATAATTACAGCGAAAAGCCAAGAACCTACTTGGTTTATACTGGCTTGCCATAATAGAATTATGGGCTAATTAATGTATAATTTTGCTTTAATCCATCAATTTGTCACCCTTCATGCACAATTCGAGCAATTATCCTCACGTCAATGACAGCGTCCGCGCCCTGCAATGGACTGGAAATGCCCTGCGTGTGCTAGACCAACGTCAATTGCCCGGTTCTGTTGTTTATGATGACTTTGACAGTGCCTTGGGGGTCGCCGAGGCAATACGATCCATGCGAGTGCGCGGTGCGCCAGCCATAGGCATCGCAGCGGCCTATGGGGTAGTGCTGGCGTCCAAACAACGTTACAGCCAAAATCCCAACCATTGGAAAGAATCGGTCAACCAAGACATTGAAATTCTGGCAGCCTCTCGCCCCACTGCGGTTAATCTGTTTTGGGCTTTGGACAAAATGCGGGAAGCAATCGCATCAGGCGGGAATGACCCTGCTCCGCTGTTGGCTTTGGCCGAGTCGATTCACGAAGACGATATTGCCGCCAATCGTCATATGGGCAGTTTGGGCGCTGACCTGTTAAAAGGTTCAAGCGGTGTGTTAACCCACTGTAATACTGGCTCTTTGGCGACAGGTGGCTATGGCACGGCTTTGGGAGTCATACGCAGTGCCTACTCGCTTGGCGTTCATGATATATATGCCTGTGAAACCCGCCCGTGGCTGCAAGGGGCACGATTGACCGCATGGGAACTGGATCAAGAC
>CAIWDB010000229.1 GCA_903911305.1 uncultured Methylococcaceae bacterium
ATGAATATATGCAACATGTAGGAGCGGGCCACGCCCGCGATAAATAGCCTATTTTTGAAGACTTGGCCCAAACAATCGCGGGCATGGCCCGCTCCTACGGATCAAATAAAGTAATCAATTGATATTGAAAACGCTGTATATGTAATAAATTAATCAATATTTTTCAGATATAATTTAGCATCCTTTCCGCAATTAAAGAGTATATCTAGTATGGTGACACCATGCTCAAATTGGCCCCATAATTGAGGATATTCAGGGTAACCAGAATAACTAAACCAACTAACCTTAATGCCTTTATCTTTAAAAAAAGATTCATTTATGTAATTTTTCGCAGCGGGACCCGATATATATTCTGTGGCACCTGCCTGTAAACAAATATCAACTAAACGTTCGGTTTTTCCTTCAATCAAAGAATAATCCCAAGAATTTGTGATTTTTGTTTCTATTTCCAATTGGGTGCAGACCCATTCAATCAGAGTTCTATTCAATACAGACACTGTATTAAAATTTTTCTGTATCAGAATAGATTCAAGTTGATCAAAAAATAAATCAAAATAAGCTGCACGGCGATAATTCTGGTATAGTGCCTTACAATGGGCGGAAACCCACTCATACCCGTCCAACTCTGTGTTACGAATGGATTCTAAATATTTTCCTTTTACCTTGACTGGCACTGTCAACCATTGTAAACCTTGGGGAGTTTTTATTTTGTTACGGTTTCTCCAGTCACGCCGGGTAAATTGCATATCATCATATAGTATGAATTCATCAACGGCAGCTATCATATCAAAATACCCCTTCCATGGAATATAGTTAGATTGAAGGATAGCTAATTTTTTTTCTTTATTCATATTTCCATTTAAATAAATCGTCTAATGCTAATATTGAGACTAAAATATAAATTATATTTTACCGCCAGAAAGTATAATCCCTACTAAAACCCGATAAGGCTTAGGAAACCATGCCCAATGGTCATCCAACCAAACCAGACCATCAAATGCCAGCCCAGAAGTTTGACCAATTGACATATATTTCCATGCCAACCAAATTCTATGCGGATTGAGTATAGGCGCAATACTGCGGTATCCTAATGGAAAGTGTTTGGACAGTTCGTTCTCAAGATCAAGCATTCCGGCAGGGGCGATAAAAATATGCAATTGCGACTGATCTTTGGATGGATAAGAAATATCTAGATCTTTGCTCCAGATTGACTTATAGGCAGATAAAGCTTTCTCCGCCATTTCATCAACAAACACTTTTGCATAGTCATCATGATGCGGTTTTAGCGCCAACGCCGTCCTTCCGCTCAGGTCACTTGCAAACAATTCCAGCACCGGTTTTGCTTGGGCGCGGATAATTTCAATGTAACTAAGTGCCTCTAAATGATGAATTTCTTGGCCGTTGGATGATTGACTCGGAAAATTGAAAAGAGTGGATGAGGTTTCCTTTCCCTTGGTCAATACTGCCTCTAAACGAACAAGCAATTCATTATAGCTTGCCATCACTGTTTTAATACGATCTTTCTGAAATCGGTTTGGCTCAGACTCATAGATTGCTTTGCCACGTGTAGTCCAGAATGCATCGAGCGGCACGGATGCTTCATCTTCAGGTATGAATTTTAGAATTTGATTAAGACAATACACGGCCTTTTCTAAACTAAGCTTCGCCTCCATTAACTTTTTCAACGGTAGATTAAAAGCATCTGCTGGTACAGTTTGGGCCAAGCGTTCGGCAAGCAGCATAAATTCACCAGCATCGATGATCTTTGAGTTTGTCAACTCGCTTTTATCACTGTCAGGGTATTCAAATTCAAACAATTTACGTTCGCTGCCGTCGATACTTTCACATTCGTATGTTGCCACTAATCTTCCATCATGCTCAACCATTCTGTGGGTGCGTGGATATTTCTGGCAACCTTGCGCATCCATATACAAGTGCATTTCTTCAACATTTTGGGCGTTCAAACAAGGATAGACGTAGGCCATTTTGGTTCCGGTGGCTGAACAGCCTCCTTTAATAAGAAACTTTGGGATATATTCCGATTCCATGTCCATTCGCCACCCCCTGTCATAAGCCAAGACACACATAGCGGCAATGTCCAGCGCTAAAAATCCAAAACTATCATCCGCATTATTCGATGAAGACCAAAATATACGGTGCTTTTCCAATGCCTTCAATAGCGCGTCGCTCCAACTATCCTCACGACCTTCCATCAAACAATCACATAAGTCAAGCAAAGGCAGTTTGGTGTATTCCACAAATTTTGGATTAATGAGTGCTGATGAGTTTGGGTTCATCAGTGATCTTGCCACCCCAGTACTGGAACGCCATCTGGATATATCATTGTTAATCGTGGAAATTATCACTTGGGCAAACGATGACCAAAAATCATCACCTGATGTTGCCGAGTCCATTGCGGCATTGACGGAATCTTCATGGCAGATAATATTTTTCGCCACACTTTCACGGCATATGACCGAACTAGAGAGCCCAAGCAACCAAATTCCAAAATGTGCCGTACTGATTGGTCCAGTGGCTGGGAACTGAATTTCGTCTAAGCCTAGGGTAAGGCGCACTTGACCTACGCCACATCTGGCCGATAGAAAAGCTGCGGCAGCAGTTTGAGCCGCAATTTGCAGGCTTGCACAAATTTCGTCTTTGCCATCGTTTCTTAGCGAAGCAAGTGCTGCACGCTCAGCCGCAAGTGAAGTTAACGAACCTATAGCTTCCGGCATTTGAGGCAATTCAGTGAGGATCGAGGACAAACCTGTCACACATGAATCATAGTTGCTTTGCCATAATTCAAATGAACCGGTTGAGTGGCGTTTTATTATCGTCATGATGAAGACATTATTAACAATTAAGCTGTATTAATTGATTGTTTAGGCTGTCGCGATAAGCCAGCAAGCGCTCACGCCGGAAACGTCCCGGATCAGCTAAATAAGCCTGATGAGCGATTGGGTTGATAATACAAGCTTCTGAAACTTGTTTTTCACTCGGAGGAATTAACTTTATCACTTCGTCAACTCTGTTGATCGCAGAGTTCAACCAGCTAATCGCCTGAAATAATTTTCCATTCTCTACCTTTATGCCTGCCTCACGCGCATACAATTCAGCAAGCAGCACATTTTCGCCTACATCCAAAGCAGGAGGAGGGCTTTTATCTGAAGAATAATCATCAACCATCTGAAATTCTGCCGTAATGCGTGGAAGGCCACTATGACCGGTCAATGCGTAATGGGCTATTGGTTTTCCATCGCGAAATAGTAATGCATGCTTTCGATCATTTCGGGAATATCCGCGTAGATCTAAAAAACCTATCGCGTCCTCGGCATGTTTGGCCGAGCGTATTCGATAGGCAAAAGTCACTGTCAGCAAATCTAGTTTGTGTGTGCCAGTCAATAAATTAGTCGGCATTCCACATAGGTCAAACCTGATGCCCATATCATGTGCCAGTGCTGATAAGCCGTAAATTTCAATAGGAAAACCCTGAAAGAGCCTAAGTTGCATAGAATCATCAGTGCGATCTGTAAAATAATGGTCTATGGCTTGGCGTAGTGCTTTGGTAAAACCTTGGCGTTTTGACAAAGCCTTTAACATTTGCAAAAGCGGTGCTAATTCCAAACGCACTACTTCGGTATCGGCATAAATGATGTTTGCAGAGCTTAACTCAAACGAAGCTTGTTCAAACAGCTTGGAAGATGGTGTGCCACCCTGTACGATTTCGGCTGCGATGCTGCATAAAGGCTTCCAAAATTTATCAGTTAAATAAGGGGAAGACAGCATGGCTTCGATATGGTTTGGTTGGCACAAAATGCCAATCGATTCATGGTCGCGGACGAGCAAAGCGCTTGCCAATGCCCGCCACCAGTTTGACGGCCCAAACGAGTCACCTCCCAGTGGAATGGGACGGATTGCGCTATCTGGCCAACCTAGTTCGATGTCTGCCAACTCCAATTCTTCGCCATACGCGCAACTCAGCACTGCCGCGGCCCCTGTAGCCGCAGCTTCCGCCAGGCTTGACAACGCTTCCGCCTCTAATGTTTGTTTTTGCTCGTCACTGATATTGGACGAGAAGGCCAAATCCCATGCGACGGCGGCCCTCTCAAACGAGAATTCTGACAATATTCGTGCGTCATCGCAATGCGCTTGTCCAGCCAATAATAAATCTCGCAGTTCGTGACGATATTCAAGTTCGTGAATACTAAGCTGGCTTTCTTTGTGTGGGTTGACACTCATGTTTAATTATTTGCATCCATTTGAACATGCCTAAGATAGATTATGGAATATCAAATTGACCCACTTCGGGTGAAGTTGGGGATTCGGTGATGTCGAATGGTTGCCGCACTAGGAAATACCGCGTCTCTTGGCCTTGGTTCGCCAGTTGTTTGCGCAATTGTTCACCATATTTTTTTATGACTAGATCCTCGGATTGGCCCATTTTCTGAGACAAACTTTCCAAATATTCCCTTCTGCCTTGTTGAATTCTCAATCGCTTATCGGCGCTTTGGCGAGTACCGAGTTTTGCATCGCCACCTTTGCATTCTACTAAAACCAGTGACCCACCGGGACTGGGTGGCAGTTCCACCATTAAATCAGGCAAGCCCGCCCCTTCGTGGGGGAATTCGATGATTTTCCCTTTGCTGAGTTCGGGATGGTTTTCAATGAATCGACGGCCCGCAGCAGTCCCCAATGCTTCGGATAGTTTATTGATCGTGCTAGTTAAACTATCAAAATCTCCTTTTAATTTAAGGCGAGCGGCATCACTGATGCCAAGTTCTGCCATTGCCTCACGCTTGGTTCGTTGTTGTTCCAATAAACCGCGCCTACGAACAACAGCCTCTTCCACAGTAATCTGCTCAAATGGCTTGTCTTTATATTTTAATGTAACGGGTTGGTCAGAAGACAGATCTAATTCACTACGGGGGCTTGGTGGTGTCTTATACTTGGCTTCGTATCCTGGCGAGGGTTTTGCTGATTCGTCGACTAATAAGGGTGGACTATTCCTAGCCTGGACGATAGCTCTATCTAGCAGTGCTTGTTGCCCTGGTGCCAATTTACTGCGTAAATTAGCAATCCTAATGGCATCTGGACTCGCAAGAATCATCCCTTCGTTATCCTTTTTCTTACTCACCAGAGTAACGACCAAGCGGTCGCGCATGACAGCCTTTGCTGCTTGCTCTATGATTTCCGCTTCCCTGATATTAAGTGTTTGCTGACTTTCGCCCAAGGATCGCACATGCTCAAGCCGTCTAGCGAACAAAGCCAAATCTTCTTCAACTTTGCCGCTAGGCCGCTGCAAGAAGGGATTGTCTGAAGCGGTACGGAGTGCCTCTTCGAATAATGCGCGGACTGGTGTTGTTTCAGGCAATGCTTTCCGTGCAATAACAAGACGCCGATTGGTCGTTTCATTGTCACCCAACAATCCCAAATGCTCGATTAACCGTTGAGACTCGTCAAGCAGACGCATCCGGGTGGCAGGGGTTTCAGCATGGTTTGGATCAAGTGCGGCGATTTGTCGTGCCATCACATTCAATTCAGCCAACCTCCCTTGGTCATGGGGCGAAAGACGAGTGCCTGTCCCTCCCGAACCTAGGGCGTCTACTTGTTTGCCATCAGTTCCATAGACCGCACGTATCTCTGTCAATTCGTGCGCCAAAGCTCTTGGCAATTCGCTAGCGGGCGTGCCGCGCGTGATTTTGACGACATAGCCGCCCGGGATGGCATCGTCTTTTTCATACTGAGCCGCTTTCATTACGCCTTTGACGCGAGGCAATTCCTCTACCACAATGAAGCGGACTGGAATTTCAGGCTCGTTTGCACTTCGGCCTAAAATGGTAAATGTATTTGAACCGTCTAATGATTCGCTGATCCGAACGTGGCCTTCCAACGCGCCACCGGACGAAGCCAAATGCTCGGCTGCCGACATCACTCTGTTAATGCTCGCCTCAGCCAAGCCAAATCGCTTAGCCGCTTCACCATCAAGGCGCGAACCGGAAATGCCCGCCGCCGCTTGGTCGGCAGTTAAACGAGTGCCTTCTGGGTTATCTGATGGAGTCTTTGACGGCGTAGCTAGGTCATGCGCGGTGGACTCACTACCTGTTGTGACTGGCTTCGATGAATCCATCGCTGTAGGCGCTTTACTGGACGAAACCGAATCGACTGCATTGGAAGTTCCCGGCTTCACAGATGCTGATGTCTCAATGCCAATGGAGCTTGGTGGGACTCCTTTGCTTGGTGTAGTGGCTGTTTGAGTGGGAACCTTAGGCTTAGCACTTAAATCAAATGCCTGCACTTCAACTTGTCCCAATTGGCTGGTTTTACTTGAACCTGTCTGTGTCGTTTCAATCGGTTGGCGGAGGAGAAGATATTCCACTCCATTCGGTTTTGCCAGTGCCTCTTTGATGAGTTTGCCAAGTGCCTTTTGGTTATCGGGCGCATTCGGACGGGTCAACTCATGGGCCAAGCTTTCTAGATATTGTCGTGTGCCTTGTTCAACCAACAACCCTTTACTGGAACCCACTCCTTCCCGCATGCCCAAGGGTGACTTGCCCCCTTTGGCTTCAATGATGACCAGTCGGCCATCGGCGGTCTTGTAGACCTGATCGGGTACGCCCGAACCCTGTTTAGGCATAGGCACTGGTGTCAATTCAGCCGCGTCGGGACGTGATTTGACATACGCTTCGGCAGCGGCTTCACCCAATTGCCGGGTTGGCTCGTTGACCTTTCCTTGCAATGCATCTGCCTGTTTCCTTAAGTTTTCCGCCTCGGCGATGTTGCCTTTGGCTTGGTGGTGATCTGCCTGTTCACGCAAGGTCTTTTGTTGCGTCAATGCGGCATCCCGGTCGGCAAGCAAGGGACGGGCATGAGCTTCGTCAATATGTGCTGCATGGGGAATAGTTTCTCCAAGGCTGGCCTTTACGCCCGGTGTCCTACGAGTTTCATCTGACTTCAAGCTGCGCGTCGTGCCTTCTTCCGACACGTACCGGCCACTTGTCCAAAGATTGAACAGTTCCTGATCGCTCAGGCCAGAGCGAGGGTTTTTCCCTTGATATTGAACCTTAAATTCCCCCCATTCTTGGAAGTTTTCATAATCCGCATAGCGTTGCCTCGTCCTGTCCATGTTGATTAAATTGGTGTACTCATCCTGCTTTAAATCCCCTGCTGGCGGGGGAAGGTTCCGTGCCTTGGCTCCTTCAATTGACTCAGCCACCATACTCTTCAAACTAGGATTAGCGGCAAGATGCGGATCTAGTAGTGCCAAGCGCCGTTGTGCCGCATCGCCGCCATGCACCAACCCCAAATGGGAAACCAAGGCTTCAGCCTCGGCGCGCAAATTTGCGACGGCATCTGGGTTAGCGGACGATTCGGCAATTTGTCTTGCAATCACTTCAAGCTCGGCTATCCTGCCCACGTCATGCGCCGACAACTCAGCGGCTTTGGAACCTGCTGCAAGCGCATAAGGACCTTCGCTTCGACCTCCAGCCTCCAAGTGTCGAATTTCCGCCAACTCATGGGCCAAGGCCCGTTCGACATGCTCAGGTTTTGACCCGGCGGAAACCTTGACTGTGTAGGAACCATCGGGATTTTCTTGGAACCCGGCCACTGGCTTGGTTCGGGCCAGCTTACGATCAGCGGGAGGCATTTCGGTTTCAATGCGAACCTTGATTTCACCTTTGCCTTCCAGCTTGAGCGTCACAACAGGCGTGTCATTTTCGATGTGAATGCCGCCGTCTGTCTTTAAATGCGGCAAGGCTTCCCCAATAGCCTGTCGCACTGCGGGTTCATCTATCTTGGCAGCACCTCCTGCATTGAATGAGGAGCCAATAACGTGTGCAGCCTCGCCTTCTTGCAAGGTTCTAGCGCCACGTGCCGACGATGAGGCTTCCGCTACAACCGGGCCTTCTCCAGAGGGACGAGTCACCTGACCCGCTTGAGGCAATGGCTCTCCCAATGGTTTGCTTGCAGTGCTGACAGCGGTAGGTTCGATGATGGGTGTTTTGGGCGCTGTGATTTCTTCGTTGGTTGGTGCGGAAGTTTTACCAGTATGCTCAGCATGCTCAACAGGTTTGACTGATCCGGGAGTGTCGCCCGATGGATGTGGAACGGCCTCATTGACGTGACTTGCTTGTGTAGTGGCTTCTGTATGCGGAATGACCGTCTTGCCGTGCATCTCCGCCTCGGCTGGCGTTGACTTGGTGGTTTGCGCTTGGAGTTTTGCTTGCTGTTTGGCATTGTGTATGCGTTGCGCCGGGGCTTCAGCCGCGCCTTCGCCAAATCCTTGCACAGCGACATGACCGCCGGCGGCGGCCATCTGTAATAAGGCATCACCCGCATCGCCTTTGAATTTGCCAAGGCCCGCATCAAAACCGATCTCAGCACCGCGACCGGCAAATGCGCCAACCCCGTTACTGGCAGCCTTCATCACGCCACGCCCGACCATACTGGTCGATTGCCCCATGCGCGAACCTAAATTGAGTTTGCCGCCAGTTGGCAAATGCTCAACCGCCTGTGAAGCGGCTGCGGTGGCGGCACCGGACAACATCCCACGGAAGGTTCCTTCAAGCATGGAAGCGAAGGCATGTTCAAAGCCTTTCTTCCATGTTTCTTCAGAAAGAGCCGATTGGCCGAGGCCGGAAATGGCCCCTGTTGCCGCGCCGATCACCATCATATCCATGACGGCGTTGCCGGTGATCTTGCCCATTTCCAACGCAACCCCTTTGGCTGCCGCCTCTTTGACTGCGACCATGCCCCCACGCGAAACGGCACCCAGTTGCGCCCCCACGCCGGCGGTCAACATTTGCACTGCCGTCATGCCTAGATCGACCGTTGCCTGTTCCCATCCATATCGCCCACCGCTGATCCATCGATGCATGCCCATGGATGCCAAGCCAGTGACTCCGGCTATAGCCGCGATTAACAACGGACTGGCAGCGCCCCCCGTCAACACCGTGGCTACGGCGGCGGCTACAGCACCAATCACCGCAACCACCGTCACCGCCGCATCGGCATAGCTGTCGATCTTGGCCGCGTAGTTTTGTGCGGCGATTTCTGCATTTTGCACCGCCAACTTGAATTGCTCGGCGTTTTTCCCGGTATATTCGCCCTTGGCACCAAACATCTTGGGTTGCGCCGGATTCCAGATAGGTTCCCCATCCGCTCCAAACGTCAACTCTGCCCCGGTCAGCTTTTTTAGATTTTCACCGGCATTTTTCAGATCCCCTTCTTGCGCCGAATCGGAAGCCAACGCCTTGCCCAAATCGCCGGTTTCCTTTTCCTGTTGTTGGCGTGAGAATTCAGCCACTTCGGCACGTTCCTTGTCATTGCGCGGAGTCCCTTGCAGAAGTATCTGTACTTGAAGCCTGTCATCACCCGACAGGTCGCCGAGCGTTCCATGTCCGAACACCCCAAGGTCGTCGTACAGATCACGCCCATTGGTTTCTTTTGTATAGGCTTCGCGAAGCTTGGCTATTTCATCACGATTCATCCGTCCGAGGGTAGTTTTGATTAAAGGCACATTAGTGCCTAAGCCTTCAATCGCAAAACGCAGTTCCTTGGCGGCTACCGCAGGGGTTGGATGACCCGTATTCAGAAGCTCGACGGCTGCCTCTTGGACATAAGGCTTCTGATTGGCAAGCGAAGCTTTTAGTTGTTGATTGACGAATTGTTTTGCCGTTTCGACGCTGGCCGCTTCATTGGCATTGCCGTATTTCTGCGCAAATCGCAATAAAATCGCCTCGCGATCTTTTTTTGCGGCCTCGGCGACTTTGGGAGGAACTACAAAATCAGGGGGATAGTTGTTGGGATTAAGGCGGGGGTCCACGCTGGCCTTGTCCACTTTTTCAGGGTCGGCACCGCCGGGACGCTGAATTTCAACCGCCAAGGCGGCGGTTTTGGCTTCGACGCTGTTAGGCCCGTGCTTGATGAGGGCTTCAGCGCGGTCTTTTTGCGCACCTTCGACTTTGAGTTCGATGGGGGGCGGAGGCGGACCCTCTCCTCCACCGTATTGCGGCTTGACAATCGTTCGTGTTGCGTAAGCCAGTAGTATGTCCGCATCACTTGCACCTTTTCCCGCCAAATCAGCCATGCCTGGCAGCTTTGCAAACTCCTTCTGTATTTTTCCCCTTCTCTCGGCATCAAGTTGTTCTCGTTCTTCCGGGTCAAGGCCCTCGACATCTTCTGCCTTGGCGGTGGAATATTTTTCCAGTGAGGCATTAAAGGCATCTTTGTCATCATTTTCACGGGCGGCATCAATCTCCTCCTTCATTTCCAGCATATCCGCCTTGTCACTCTCTCCAGCCAGACGTGCTTCAAAGATTGCAAGGTCGGAACCGCTGAGCGAGTCCCTGACGATGCCTGCGGTTTTGGCCCAGTCTTTGTCATTGGCAAGTTCGGCAGCGGCATCGGGCGGCAATTCCCGCGTCACATCCTTGATGCGCTGCTCATCATCGGTGAAAATGCCGATGGAATCATTCACCTCCTGCCTCGCGGCTTCTTTTGCATTGCCTTGTAAATAAAGTTCGGCCTTAAGGCGGTCAGCCGCACTCAGATTGCCAAGGTCCTTGTCCAAACTCCCTTGGTAAAGTTCATACATTGCACTGCCTTGAGTGGCCGTGATGCCGTGCAAAGGTTTAAGCGTAGCGGCCACATCCGGGCCAAAAATGCCCTTGTTAAGTTGGCCGCGCAAATCACCGGCACGTTGATTCAGCTTAGTGCGGATAGTTTCCCCCGCTTGGTCCAGAACGCTTTTGAACGCTTCGCCTGGGTTTTGCGCAACTCCGACAAAC
>CAIWDB010000230.1 GCA_903911305.1 uncultured Methylococcaceae bacterium
ACTGCCAGACAGTTTTTGGAAAACGCAGGCATCTGACCATGAGTACGATGATTTACAAAGAGTATGCCGCAAAGATTGAAAATAGCGATAATTATAGTTGCTTTATTGGCCACATCTCGGTATCAACGATGTCATCGAATTTCATGGGGAAACTTTCAAGGGATTGCGTACTGCCTTCGAGGAAGTGGTTGGCGATTATCTAATCACCTGTGATTTGAAATAATAATAGACTTTATCGGAAACCACTCTAGAACCCAGAGGCGGCTGGGCATTTGGTCGAGTTTCCGATAATGTCTAATGGTAGTTCAAAAAAGGCAGGGGTTTATTATGAACCCAAAAAGAATCAAACCGAAGTTTAGGGTTAGATATACCTCCTCATAAAATTGCGAAGCAATTTTATTTCTTCACATGCCTTATCATCCGTTTCCTCTTGGCAATCTGCCTAGGGCTCAACTCGTTCTTCTTGTCTTTATAAGGGTTGTCGCTGGTTTTGAATTCCAGCTTGATGGGCGAGCCTTCAATAGCCAAGGCTTTGCGATAGGCGGCTATCAGATAGCGCTTGTATGAGGGCGGGACGTTTTCGGTTTGATTGCCGTGGATGATGATGGTCGGCGGGTTGTGTCCGCCTTGATGGGCATATTTCAAGCGGATGCGTCGGCCTTTGACTAAGGGCGGTTGGTGGGTGTCGAGGGCGCGTTCCAAAATTTCAGTCAACTTATTGGGGGTGACGGTTTGACCGGCGGAACGGTAGATGCGCTCGACTTGCTCCAACAGCTTGCCTACCCCCGTGCCGTGCAAGGCCGAGAGATAGTTCTTAGAGGCGAAGTCGAGAAAGGGTAGTTTGACATCAATTTGGCGCTTGATGTCATCGCGATGGGTGGGTGACAAACCATCCCATTTGTTCAGGCCAATAATCAGGCCGCGGCCGGTTTCCACGACTTGGCCCAATAGATTGGCATCTTGATCAGTGATGCCTTCACTGGCATCCACCATGTAAATGACGACATGGGCCTTTTCCATGGCTTGCATGGCTTTGATGATGCTGAATTTTTCGATGGCTTCTTCCACCCGCGAACGCCTGCGTATGCCGGCGGTGTCGATCAGGGTGTATTGTCTGCCGTCGCGTTCAAACGGGATGAAGATGCTGTCACGTGTCGTGCCGGGTTGGTCGAACACCACCACCCGCTCTTCGCCAAGCAAGCGATTGACCAAGGTTGATTTGCCTACATTAGGTCTACCGATGATGGCCACGCGGATGCCGGGGGCGGTTTCGTCTTCTTCAGCCTCGGTTTCCGGTGGCGGCAACAATGCGTAGACTTGTTCTAGCAGTTCCGGTATGCCAGTTCCATGCGATGAGGCAATGCCGATGGGTTGTCCGACCAAACCCATGCGGTAAAATTCCGCCAGATTGGATTCCGCCTTGGTTAAGCCGTCAATTTTATTGGCGACTAGCAGGACAGGTTTCCCCGTTTTGCGAAGTTTGCTGGCAATGGATTCGTCGGCAGCGCTTAGCCCCGCCCTGGCATCCACCATGAACAGAATGACATCGGCTTCATCCAGCGCGGCCCAGACTTGGCGCATCGCTTGGTCTTCAAGCCCTTCGGCTTGTTCAATGATGCCGCCCGTGTCGATCACGAGAAAGGGCCGGTCACCGCGTCGGACTTGCCCGTATTGGCGGTCACGGGTCAAACCCGGAAAATCGGCCACCAAAGCATTGCGGGTCAGGGTGAGGAAGTTAAACAAGGTCGATTTGCCCACATTGGGGCGACCAACCAAAGCGACGACAGGCAGCATGATTATTCCAAGGTTAGGGCGGCAAGTTCGCCGCCAGTGGTATAGATGTAGATGACATTATCGAATACAACAGGAATGGCCTCGATGGGTGTGCCGTCCAAGTCCAATCGAGCCAGCAACCCGCCGTCATCTTGGGATAATATATGCACATAGCCTTCAAAATCGCCGAGGACCAGTTTGTCTTTCACCAAAACCGGCGTGGTCAGGCGACGTTGATGCAATTCCTTTTGTTTCCATAAATCGTTGCCGTTGCGTATGTCTAAACGCCAAACATCACTGGATGCGTCGGATAGGAACAATGAGCGCTTGTTGCCAGTCAGTCCAGAATGAGAGAAGAGTTTCTCTTGCCGCCATTGCACTTCGCCATCTTTTTGCGAAACGGCGGCGACCCCGCCTTGATAACCGGACACGTAAAGAATATCGCCTCTGACCACGGGCGTGGCGTTGATGTCCACCAAACGCTCAATTTCAGAGCGCCCTTTTGCCAAAGCGACGACCGCTTCCCATTCCGTTTGACCATCTTTGATGCGCAACGCGAGCAACTTGCCGCCCCCATAACCGTCAATCACTAAATCGTCGGCTATGGCAGGGCCACCCTTGCTTCTGACTGCCAGAGGGGGGGCGGTGCGGTCATGGGACCATAGCATAGTCCCGGTTTTTTCATCCAAACCGGTGATGCGGCCATCGCTACCCCGCACAATCACCACACCATTGGCGATGGCAGGAAGGGCAACAATTTCACTCGTCACCGAGGTTTTCCACAATAATGCACCATCGGCGACGGCAAATGCGGCGACTTCTGCATCTTTGCTGCCCACGAGGATATTGTCCTTATGAATCACCGGACCGGACGACAGTTTCATTTCGGTTTCCACCTCCCACCGCTTTTCACCGTTCAGTCGGTTTAGTGATTCGAGCAAACCCTTATGGTCGGCAACGAAGACGCTGTCTTGGGTTACCGCAGGCACTAAGTTGAGACGTTGTCCACCGTAACCGTCACCTATGCCCTCTTTCCATTTGACCGTCAACGTGGCTTTTGGCACGAAGTCTTCCGACAGTTCTCGTGGGGGTTCGGCGTTGTCCTTGCCGAAAATCGATTCGGACAAACTGTCATAGGCATCCTTGGCCGCTTCCAAGCCAGCACATCCTGTCAGCAGGGTGGCTGCAAATAGAAGAAGAAACAGATGCCTCATCACTTGACGGGTTCCGGGGTGCTGGCCGTATCGACGGCTAGGTTATTGATCTTTAGATCCAGCAAAGGGGTAGGCTGGCCTTTCTCCTTAGCCAGTTCATAAGCGACTTGGGCTTCGCTCGTGCGATCCAAAGCGGCATAAGCGTCGCCCTTCAATTCTTCATACAAGCTTTGATAGGAACCCATGTCACGTGGCTTCAAAGGCTCAAGAAGCTTCAAGGCTGCGTCGTTTTCACCCAGTGCCAATAAAACCTCTCCCAAGCGCAGCCTGGCTAGATGCTTGATGTCTTGATCTTTGCTGGAAGCGACCAGATCACTGAGGATTTTTTTTGCGCCCGCCAAATCGCCTGCGTCGGCTTTTAGTTTTGCGCTAAATAGCGTAGCGTAAGTGGCATAAGCACTGCCTTGGAAATTTTCAATAATGCGCTCGCTGAGTTTAAGCGCTGGCTCTGCTTGTTTTCCATCGACTGCAAGAAGCATTTGTTGGTAGAGTCCCGATGCTTCTTCTGCTTTTCGTTGTTGGGTGCTTTGCCAGATATTCCAGCCGGTTAAAACTGCAAACCCCAAAACCAGCCCCCATGTGATCGAGCTGGCATTGGCTTTCCACCATTTTTTTAGCGCCTCAACGCGCTCTTCATCAGATAAATAATCGTCCATTCGATGCCTCTTTAGATTTGGATTAATGATTGAAGATAGGGTATCAGTTGATAGTGTTCAAGTGTGATTTGTTCGCTTTCCTTGCGGAGATTCTTGACACCGATGTTCAAGTTTTGCACTTCATTGTCGCCTAGAATCAGGGCATACGCCGCCCCGCTTTTGTCGGCCCGTTTGAACTGGCTTTTGAAGCTGCCACCGTCGCAATGGACGATCAGCCGCAACTGCGGCAAGGCATCGCGGAGTTGTTCTGCCAACAGCCCTCCGATACGTTCGGCCTCGCTGCCCACTCGAATGAGATAGGCGTGGGGACTGATTGCCTCGTCGAATCGGGCAGGATCGTCAAGCAAGTCAATCAAGCGCTCCACACCCAAGGCGAAACCGATGGCATGTGAGGCTTTGCCGCCGAGTTGGGCGATTAGGCCATCATAGCGACCGCCAGCACAGACCGTTCCCTGTGCGCCTAACTCAGTGGTGACCCACTCAAACACCGTGCGTGAATAGTAGTCCAAGCCCCTCACCAAGCGAGGGTTAATGGTGTAAGACACCCCGGCTTCATCCAATGTGCGGGTCAATTGCTGAAAATGGGATAGTGATGCTTCCCCTAGGCACTCATTCAACGCAGGGGCACCTTTCACGACATCGCTCATTTGTTGGTTTTTGGTGTCCAAAATCCGCAGTGGATTGGTTTCCAAACGCCGTTTGCTATCCTCATCCAATGCATCGAAATGAACGCGAAAATACTCAACTAACTTTTCCCGATACACCAATCGCTCTTCCACTGTACCCAGCGAGTTGATTTGCAGTTCCAATTTATGGTCTATGCTTAATGTTTTCCATAGACGCTTACTGAGCAGGATGAGTTCTGCATCTATGTCCGCGCCTGCCATTCCGTAGGCTTCGACCCCCATTTGCTGAAATTGGCGGTAACGGCCTTTTTGCGGACGTTCATGACGGAACATAGGGCCCATATACCATAGCCTTAGCGAGGGTTGGTGCAGCAAACCATGCTCCAAACAGGCGCGTAAACATCCAGCCGTGCCTTCTGGCCGCAAGGTTAGGGAGTCGCCATTCCGGTCGTCGAAGGTATACATTTCCTTCTCGACGATGTCGGTGACTTCGCCAATCGAGCGTTTAAACAGTTCAGTTTTTTCAACGATGGGTAGGCGAATTTCCTGATAGCCATAGCTTGCCAAGACTTCTCGGAATGCCCGTTCGACGCCCTGCCATCGGGGTGTTTGATCGGGGAGTATATCGTGCATGCCCCGAATCGCTTGAATTTTGTCCGACATTGAATCTATATGAGTGGTAGTGGTGGAAGTTATTTGGATGCGCGACTGGTACGGGCGCGCAACGCTTCTTTGCTGTCTGGAAAAAGTTGTTGCAATCGCTTGCGATAGGCATCGGCATCCTTGTTATTACCTAGGGCAATCTCGGTTTGTAGCCCTAAATAAAGCGATTCGGGCGAAGGGGCTATCGTCGATTCGTAACGTTGCAGGAATGCCCGGGCTGATAGGTCATTACCATGTTCCATGCTCAGTTTAGCCAATTCCAGCAAGGCAGGCGCGAAGTTCGGGTTAGCCTCCAGTGCCTTGCGCAAATAGCTTTCGGCATCCGCTGTTGAACCTTTGCTTTTGTAGCACAAACCAACATTAGTCAATGCCAGCCATGGGGTCTGATAAACCTTGGAGTCTAGCACCCGTTGAAATCGCGGCATGGCTAGGTCATATTTGCCTTGTGCGCAGAGTAGGCGGGCATAATTATTGTCAGCCGCAAACATGTTTTCATCCAGTGCCAACGCCTGTTTGTATTGTGCCTCGGCTTCGTCTAGCCGGTTTTGCCGTTCATAAAGTACGCCCAAGGCATTATGCGCTTCGGCATTTTTACCGTCTAATTCGACGGCTTTTTCCAAATCTTGTTGGGCCACATCCAGTCGGCCTTTTTCCATATATTGGATTCCCTTCATCATATAGAGATCGGTGGTGCTTCGGTTGTCAGTGTTATCTTTCTGAGGCGTGTCGCTAACGCAAGCCAGCAAGCTTGAACAGGCCAACAAGAGGATTGTCTTGGCAGACAGTTTCATTACTCTATAGCCTGAAGCCTAAAATGACGCTTGCTGCGGTCATTGACTTTTCCTACCAGTTGTCCGCAAGCGGCATCAATATCAACGCCCCGTGTTTTCCGGGTTGTGGTGATTATCCCTGCTTTTTGGACAATTTCGCTAAAATGCGCAATGGTCTCCGGGCTGGAACAGCGGTAACGGGAATTGGGAAAAGGATTGAAGGGAATCAAATTAACCTTGGAAGGCACATTAGCCAGCAGCTTGCCCAATGCCCTAGCCTGGGCGGGGCTATCATTGATGCCTTCTAGCAGCACATATTCAATAGTGACCTTGCGACGTCCCTCTGTGCCGATGTAGCGTTTGCAAGCGTCAAGCAATTCTTTGATTGGATATTTTCGATTGATCGGCACCAACTCATTGCGCAATCCATCGTCTGGCGCATGAAGCGACACCGCCAAACTCACGTCACTAACTTCCCCCAAACGATCCAATGCGGGAACCACGCCCGAGGTACTCAAGGTCACTCGGCGCTTGGACAGGCAATAGCTGAAGTCGTCCATCATCAAGTCGGTGGCATCCACCACGTTGTTGAAATTCAGCAAAGGTTCACCCATGCCCATCAACACCACATTAGTGACGCGCCGTTCCCTACCCAATTCGCGTTGCGCAACCCATAACTGACCGATGATTTCAGCCACGCTTAAATTGCGGTTGAAACCTTGCTGTGCGGTTGAACAGAATGAGCAATTAAGCGCACAGCCCACTTGAGACGATATGCACAAGGTGCCTCGGCCCTCTTCGGGGATGAACACAGTTTCGATGCGATTGGTGGCATCCACCTGCAACACCCACTTGATCACCCCGTCGGAGGCATATTGGACATGCGCTATCTCTGGCGGACGTATCTCGCAATGTTCGGTTAAATAACCGCGCATAGACTTGCTCAGATTAGTCATAGCGGCGAAGTCATCCGTACCGCGCTGATGAATCCATTGCAACAGTTGAGATGCCCGGAACGGTTTTTCGCCAATCGAGCGGAAATACTCCTCCATGGCTTTTCGGTTCAGGCCCAGCAGATTGGTTTTCACCGCCTCGCCCCGATTCTCCGAAACCGACTCGTTTTTTAACACCGAGTCGGTTTGAGAGGGTGCGTGGGTAGCGCCATTCAAAGCGAGCGGAACACTATCCACGTTAGCGGGTGCGAGGGCAGAGTCCATCGGTTCCAAAGAAATAGGCGATTTCAATCGCTGCGTTTTCCACACTGTCGGAGCCATGGACTGCGTTCTCGTCGATGCTGACGGCGAAATCAGCGCGGATAGTGCCGGGGGCTGCTTGGGCCGGGTTGGTGGCACCCATCAATTCGCGGTTTTTAGTAACGGCATCTTCACCTTCCAATACTTGGATCATGACCGGGCCAGAGATCATAAAATTGACCAAATCTTTGAAAAACGGACGATCTTTGTGAACGGCATAAAATCCCTCCGCGTCTTCTTTGCTGAGGTGGGCCATTCTTGCTGCGATGATGCGCAATCCGCCTTTCTCGAAGCGACTATAAATTTCGCCGATCACGTTCTTGCTTACTGCGTCGGGCTTGATGATGGAAATGGTGCGTTCAACCGCCATTGGGACTCCTGATGGTTTGGTCATGTAGGATTAAAGGTAAGTTCCGCCTTGCTTCATTCTCGGGCGAAACCAAAACGGTTAATTTTACTGGATTTATCCCTGAAAGGTAATGCTTTCGTCGGTAAATGGTTTGTAGGGAGGAATTTATCCGACCAAGCCCGGCTAAAGCCGCCGCAACAGCGAATAATGCCTTGATTGAATCAGACGGTAAAGCTTTCCCCGCAACCGCAGGTTCCGGTTGCTTTCGGGTTGTTGAAACGGAATGCTTCATTAAGTCCCTCACGGGTGTAATCGACTTCCACCCCATCCAATAACTCTAGCGCATCGGCTTTGACGATCAGTTTGACCCCGTGTTGTTCGAAAATACGGTCACTTTCAGCAAGTTCATCGGCATAATCGACTACATAGGTGAAGCCGGAACAGCCGGCTTTCTTGACTCCCAAGCCAAGGCCGAGACCCTTGCCGCGTTTTTCCAATTGCTTGGCGATTTGCTTCGCGGCTTTTTCGGTGAGTGTGATGGACATTGAATTACCTATAGTTTCTATTGAATGTGTTCTAATGAAAATTGAAAACGCTGTAACTATAATTGGAGTTTATATAATAGGTTAAGAAAATTATATTAATCGGTTTGTTATATGACTCAAAGTGGTTAGAAAAGCCTCAATATCAGCCTGGCCATTATCCTTCCCCACACTCACCCGTATCGCGCTTTTGGCGTTGACTTCATCCACTCCCATCGCCAACAAAACCGGACTAGGCTCACCCGCGCCACTGGCACAGGCAGAGCCGCTGGATACCGCGAATCCTTTACGGTCTAAGGCCATTAGCAAGGCTTCGCCGTCCATTCCGCTTAAGCCGAATTGAACCGTGTTGGGAAGCCGTCGAGGGGCGTCCTTTGCAAAGAAGGTCACCCCCGCCAGTTGGGCAAGCCCCTGCTCCAATCGCTGGCGCAATTTCAGGGTATGGGCATGGCGTGATTCCAATTCCGCTAGAGCCAATTCACAAGCCTTGCCGAATCCGACAATGGCGGCGACATTTTCGGTGCCGCTACGCAAATTACGTTCTTGTCCGCCCCCTTCCAGCAAAGGCTCAAGGTTCAGGGATTTCTCAACCACTAATGCGCCAGAGCCTTTAGGCCCATGGATTTTGTGAGACGAAAGCGTTAACAGATGCACCCCGAGGGTATTGAAATCAACAGGTATCTTGCCAGCCGCCTGGACTGCATCACAGTGCAAGTAAGCACCGGATTCACGCAGCCTGTCGGCGATGTCCGGTATATCTTGAATGACACCCGTTTCATTATTGGCGAGCATCACCGAGGCAAATCGGAGGGGTGGTTTGGTCAGTGTGCCAAGGTTTTCGCTATCTAATGCCCCCATTGAATTCACTGCGAGCGTTCTCAATTTCCATCCTTGCTTGGACAACCGTGCAGCCGGGGCGGAAACAGAAGGATGTTCGGTTGCTCCAATGGCAATTGCACCCACCGGCAGACTGCCAGCCAATCCCTTGATTGCTAAATTATTGGCTTCAGTTCCGCCAGAGGTGAAGATTACTTGAGAGGCTTCAGAGCCAATCAAGGCCGCAACTTGACACCTAGCAGTATCAATCGCGCTTCGGCTTACCCTGCCCAGTCGATGCAAACTGGATGGATTGCCGAAAAAACTTGCCAGATAAGGCTGCATCGCATCAATAACGCGACCATCCATGGGGGTGGTCGCGTTATGATCCAAATAGATCATGAAACCGAGGAACTTAAGTCTCTTTCTCCGCGCATGAGAATGTCCAAACCCGGAGCGCTTGGTTGCTTGTCCTGACGCTCGGCTACTTGACGAAAGCCTTTCCGTTGCAACAAATCCTGTAGGCTGATGGTCGAAAGGTAGGCGCGGATTTGTTCGCTCAAGCCCATCCATAGATCGTGGGTCAAACAAGGCTGCGCACTTTGGCAATTGGACTTGCCGCCGCAACGGGTTGAATCTATAGTTTCATCCACGGCGGTGATAATGTCGGCTATGTTGATTTGGGATACATCGCGGCTCAATTGGTATCCGCCACCTGGCCCTCTCACGCCCTCGACCATGCCAGCCCGGCGGAGTCTGGCAAATAATTGCTCCAAATAAGAAAGCGAAATGTTTTGTCGTTTGGCAATGTCGGTTAAAGTGACAGGTTTCTTTTCGCTATGGTAGGCAAGGTCTAACATAGCGGTGACAGCATAACGGCCTTTAGTGGTTAATCTCACGTTAATCTCCCCGATTGATGATGGTTTTTCAAGTTACTATACCTATGTCCAACCGAAACAGTCAACAATAATTGTGAACGAATTGCATTTAAGCTGCATAGGATGGGCGATGCTTTATAAGTGCGCCTTCCGCTCACTTTCTTGACTTATTTAAATATATGAATTTAAAAGCTTATTTAGCAGTCAAATCCGAAACCATGCGGAAAACCATGCGTAGGCTTGGATACCTGGCGGGAGCGCTTGCTTTTATTCTGGCGGTCTTGGCCTTCTTGGTCATTGACGCAGAGCCATGGGTTTGGCACAAAATTGCAACTCCACAACATTACTTGGCAATGACGCAGAATATTTTGCATTCGACTGCAAAGCCACCTGACCAAGGCAAGGATAAAGTACGCAACATTGCCCTGACTGAGGATGATTTGACTGCGGTTGTCAACTATGCTTTGACGAGAAAAAAATTGGAAGGTTTCGCTCAGGCCACCATTTTTGAGAAGCGCATGGTGATACTGGTTTCAATTAAAACGCCGATTTGCGCTGATGGCTGCTTTCTTAATTTGAAACTGATTGCCGACGATGCCGAGCCGAGGGCCTTCATCAAGCAGGTGAAAGCGGGCTTCATTGCGTTGCCCAAACCAGTGGTGCGTGTTTTGTTTTGGTGGCTGACACACACCACCCGTCTCGGTCACTATGTCGAAATGACATTGCCTTTGCTGCAACAAGTGCGCATAGGGGATGGCAAGCTATGGGTTTCACTCAACTGGGATCGTGAAGTCTTAGGGCAAGCCCAAGATTTAGTCGCCGACTTGGCCGACAAAGAACGATTACGTCTTTATTACGCCAAACTGTCGGAGGTGGTCGGGCAAACCCAATCTCGGCGGTTTATTGGTTTGTCTGCCCTATTCCGCCCTCTTTTCATATTGGCGAAAGAACGATCCGATGCGGAGGGCGGGAATGCAAGAGAGGAGAACAGAGCTTTACTATTGGTATTGGCCGCCTACGCAAACGGCAAGAGTCTGGAGCACGCCATTTACACCGGCATGGATGCGCCTACTCTCGCCCGTCGAGACGTATTATTGAGTAGGCGCATGGATGTTGCCCAGCATTTCACCGCATCGGCTGTGATGGCGATGTCAGGGCAACGGGAATTTGCAGACATGGTGGGTTTGGCAAAAGAATTTAATGACACCCATGGCGGCACTGGTTTTAGCTTTACCGATTTGGCTGCGGATCGTGCCGGTGCTTCGTTTGGCAAGATGTCCGTCGATACGGAAGAATCCGCCCGCCGGATTCAAGCCATCTTGAGCCTAAACTCAGATGAAGCTATGTATATGCCAACGATTAAGGATTTGCCGGAAAATTTGAGTTTGGATGATTTCGCCAAACGATTTGGCGACCTTGACAGCCCCGAGTTCCTGGAATTGAAAAAAAAGATAGAGAATAGAATCCTTGTCTGCCCCTTGTATCAATAACGGGCGGGAGGGGTCAATGCTATTGAATTAAGCTCTAAGGCTCCCTCCCCCAACGGGGGAGGGTTAGGGTGGGGGCGAGTAATATCAGTGGCTTCGCTGCTTTCTGATCGCCCCCCTCCCAACCCAATGCTGTTGAATTAAGGATTTCTCCGTCGTTCCGGCAGGGAGCGCCGGAACCTAGGCTCCATGGACGGCGCAGATTTGTGGCATCCCTGCAATCTGGATTCCGGCGATCCATGCCGGAATGACGGCTTATTTCAACAGTATTGCCTCCTAACCTCCCCCCGCTGGGGGAGGAGTTAATTCAACAATATTGACGGGGGGCCCCGTTCATTTTGTCACTTCAGATAGTTACCTCACACATAATTCAACCACGCCAAAATAATCAGTGGCGGTATGGTTGCATGGACTATTGAGATCCGATTCGCCTTGAGGCAAGGTACATAGGATGGCATGGTTACTGACGTAGGCTGTGCCGTTAGGCAAAATGTCGATGGTTGACGGATTCAAGAACGGCGGGCCATTCTGGAAGGGTGGATTTTGCTCGGGGACTGTTCGGCTGAAACGGTTGACCTCAAAGCCGCTTGGGCCTGAAACATCTAATTCAGACACTTGGTTCTGCCCACCAGCACCACAAACAGATGGTTTGTCACAGGGTCTACGCGCAAACCGTCGGCAATGGGAGGGATGCCGAATTGCGGTGTTTCGACGGGAAAATAGGTGTAAACGAGTTCAAGGTTTTTAGGGGCGGGTGCAAATTTGGGCAAACGGTAAACTAAGCTGGTGCCAGATTGGCCGAAGCTCACATCGACATAGAGGTAGTTACCAATCAGAGCAATTCCGTTTGCTATTCATGCTGGTTACCCCCATTGGCGTTGGATTGTTGGAAAACAGGAATGGTTTCTGGTGATTATAGGGTGCGCTAGTGAGGTGAGATCGTCAATACCTATGCTCATATGGTATAACTTGATGCTACGCACCGATGCGACAGTTGCTTGTTTTCTAGCGAAACGGGAGCGTCAAAGCCTGTCTTGAGCGAAGTCGAAGGGCTTGCTTTGACGCTCCAATCCTAGGCCACCCCATAAAACCAAAAGACTTGAAAAGTCGAATTAATGTTTAGTTTGATATGAGAAAACCATGAACCTCCATAAACAACACCCCCTCGTCACTACCGAATGGCTTGCCGCGCATTTAGGCTCAACCAACCTTGTCGTGTTGGACGGCAGCTTCTTCCTGCCCAACCAAAACCGCAATGCAAAGGCCGAATACCACCAAGCCCATATCCCCGGTACGTTATTTTTCGATATTGATAATATTGCCGACCATTCGACGAATTTGCCGCATATGCTACCTAGCCCGGATGAGTTTGCGGATGCAGTAGGCAAATTAGGCATAGACAATGACACGCTTGTGATCGCCTATGACAGCAACTTTTTCATGGCCTCGGCACGAGTCTGGTGGACTTTTCGCGTGTTCGGTCATGATCGCGTAGCCGTGTTGGACGGAGGCTTGGCCCGATGGCTACAAGAAGGCCGGTCCGTGAATGCGGAAACGGTCAATCCAAACCCGAAACACTTCAAACCTAGCTTTCGTGCTGAACTCGTCCGTGATATTGATCAAGTAAAAAATCTTTTAGGTCAACCCGACGCACAAATCCTCGATGCCCGTGGGCCGGGGCGCTTTCACGGAACCGAGCCAGAACCTAGGCCGGGTGTGCGTGGCGGCCACATGCCGGGGAGTCGCAATCTGCCCTATAAATCACTTTCAGACGAAGCCAATTTCTGTTTGAAACCCCTGCCAGAACTGGAAACGCTTTACCGTCAAACCGGCATCGACATTGCAAAGCCTCTAGTCACCACCTGCGGCACGGGAGTTACCGCGTCAATTTTGGCGTTGGGTTTGTACTTGCTCGGCAATGAAACCGTAGCCGTATATGACGGTTCGTGGACTGAATGGGGCGCAAGGGAGGATGTTCCGGTTGAGGTTGGGTGATTGATCGCGTTTTCTGCTATAGCTAACGTCTTTTGAAATGATCGCCGTTCATGGTGAGCTTGTCGAACCATAAGCGCCCTTCGACAGGCTCAGGGCGAACGGTTCTATAATCAATTTATAGCACGTTAGCTATACTTCGCGCTTGAACAGAATTCTTTATGGCTTCTAACGGAAGCGAGTTCTTTACAAATTCATAAATATACAATATTGTATAAATACATTTCTGTATATAAATGCAAAAGACGCGAGGCC
>CAIWDB010000231.1 GCA_903911305.1 uncultured Methylococcaceae bacterium
ATCTTTACGAAATAACCCAGAATAGCCTTTCAAGTCTTTGCTGTCATGCGGCTTTGGGTTCTGTGCAATTTCCAGAATATTAACTGCAACTTGCTTGAATTGCTTGGCTTGCAAATTGCGCAGAAAATCCAAAGCTTTGTTGGTAAAGTTCAAACTTCGCATTCAATTACGGCATATTTAAATATATTTTTCTGGCTCAATTTCGGGGAAGTATTCCAGCACTTCGTCGCGGATTGCTTCCAATTCCTCCCATTTTGCAATCTTGCGCATCCTCACATTGGCTTCGTCAACATCCTGCTTGTCAAAGAACGTGTAGATTGGGCGGAAGGATTCCCGGTAAAGGTAATTGCGGAAGTAATGCATTTCCGATTCACCTTTGATCCGCCGGTATATTTCGCGAACCAAATCCGCGTCCGGGACTTGTGTTAGGTCAATCATGGCTTGCATGGTTCAGTCAATTGCACGACTTAATTTCAATCGCTTCCCTCAGCGTGATGCGAAGTGATTCAATAAGTTTTTCCCTAGTTTCCTCTTGGCAATTGACACCAGGGACTTCCTCAATCCAGCCGACCCAGAAATCATCATCTTGTTTAATGACAGCGGTATATTAAGTGTTCATGTTCTTCTCCGGGAATGATATATTATATTTTATTCTTCGTAAAATATGGCATCAAGCATGGCGGCACGTCCCATCCAAACCCGAATGGCTATTGGGTCATTAGGTCTAGGCTCATTCCACCAAACCGAATCAAGAACTCTACAAACAATATCATTCCAGTATCGATCATAAGTCATGCCCGCCTGTTTGATACCGAAACCTTTACAAAGCTGTGTTCTATTTTTTGCGTCTAAGCAAACAAAATAGTCTGGGCGCTTTAATGCCAGAAGCCGACTAGCGAGACCTACGCCATCGCCTCCGTCAGGAAATGCCTCTTTGAACTCATCGACATACGAATCAAAATGCACACGATCTAATGCCCCATCCATCGGGATTAAATCGAGTGCCGCAGAGAGATGAGGATTATTGTCATTAACCACTCTGTGGAATTTGCCTGCTCCTCTCATGCTCCCGAACCAGCCCCAATGTTCGTTAAAATCATTTGGCAAACCAGCAATAGTCTTGCGAACACCTATTTCCATATCGGCGAAATGGCCTATTCTTCTAAACTCCTCTCTAACTAGGTCAAGCAGATCGCAACGCTCGTTGAATCCATGATAAGGATCAGCTTGAGCTGCATTAAAAAACGATGTCCACGACATAGACATAATTTCGCTGTGAATGGGGGATTTGCTCTGGGTGTCGTTTGAATATTCCCCAGAAACACGCTTCAAAGCTGCTTGTTGCAATTTCCACAACTTGCGATACTTTAACGCTGATTCTTCGGTGATAACTTCACCCTTGTTCCAATACTCTTTTATTTGAACTTGTAGCTGTGACTCAATATCGGTATCAGTATCTTCAGATGAAAGGTGGAGCATTAGCTCACTATTTTTCCTTAACGCACCAGTCGTTAGATTGGCACTACCTATCAAGATATCCCATCTCGCTGCGGTCCAAAAAAGATACACTTTTGGATGGAAAACGCCTTGCGGCTGGAGTATGAATCGAACTTTATCACAGCCAATGAAATTTTCAAGAACATCCGGGTGTGTTTGGTAGAAATGGGTGCCAATTATTGCCCAACGGATTTTATTCTGGTGTTTCTTGAGCAACTTAAAAACTTCCGTCCCTGCACTCGCCCATGCAACGGCAATAGCCACATGATTGTGAGCATTAATAAGCTGAATGAGTTTTTCACTCAGAATAGAACCACCAGTTAGCAGATGCATCTAGAGTTCTCCAAGAAGTATACAGCGTTTTCAATATCAATTGATTACTTTATTTGATCCGTAGGAGCGGGCCATGCCCGCGATTGTTTGGGCCAAGTCTTCAAAAATAGGCTATTTATCGCGGGCGTGGCCCGCTCCTACATGTTGCATATATTCAT